>SVJP01000090.1 GCA_015068925.1 Oscillospiraceae bacterium | reverse complement strand
CTGGAAGAAAGTGTAAAGAAAACAGGAATCCCCTATGAAATCGGAACCATCGCATCAGGTGACCAGTTCATTCATTCAAATGAGCAAAAAGAACGAATCGTTTCTGACTTCCAAGGAATTTGTTGCGAAATGGAAGGCGGTGCCATCGGGCATGCCTGCTTTATTAACAAGGTGCCTTTCGGGGTTCTCCGTGCCGTTTCTGACGATGCAGACGGTAATTCTCCTGCCGACTTTCCTGCATTCGTAGCAAAGTCTGTTGAAGTTTCTTTACAGGTGATTCGCAATTATCTACAGATGATTTCGGTAAATATTTAAATATGTTACGCAGTACGCAAGTACAGTAAGTATTCATTCTAAAAAAATAGCAAACAACCGTCAGAAAAATTCGTTTATTTCTCTGACGGTTGTTTTAATATCGGATCAGAACTTCATGATATGACTTTATTGTTTTTTTAATTCATTTTTATTCTATTCAATCACAATACTTTTTATTTTTTGTTCTTCAAATGGTTTGTCTCTGTAATCGGTAGGAACGGAGGCAATTTCATCCACCACTTCAATTCCTTCCACTACTTTTCCGAATGCCGCATACTGACCATCCAAATGAGGAGCATCTTCATGCATGATAAAGAACTGTGAGCCTGCACTGTCAGGATGACCTGCACGAGCCATGGAAATCACACCTCTTGTATGCTTTAAGGGATTGTTCACACCGTTTTGCAAAAATTCCCCTTTAATATTGTGACCGGGGCCACCCATTCCTGTCCCGTCAGGGCATCCGCCTTGAATCATAAAACCGGGAATGACACGATGGAAAATCAAACCATCATAAAATCCTTCTTTCACCAGTTTTTCAAAGTTTTCAACAGTAATAGGAGCTACTGTTTTATCCAACTCCAATTTGATCTGTTTTCCGTTTTCCATTGTAATAATAATCATTGTTATCATCCTTTCTGAAATAATAATATCAGTGTTCCGATTGACAAATCGGTTCCTTTTAACGTAACATGATACAAAGGTTCGTCCCAGTTTTGTTTTACTCTTACCTGATCCAGTTCTTCCGCATAACAAGCAGAAATTTCCACATTAATTCCCTGTACACAAATCGTACACCCGCTGATGGTTTTAATTTGATTATCGGAAATTTCAGGTTTACCGTACACCATCAGATTCCACTCAATTTCCCCCTTTTGAATAGAAAAATCATCAGCAATGGTAACAATACCTTTCTCTCTATCCAAAGTAGTGGTTCGTTTCAGAAAATTAATGCCCGCCTCGGAAGGATACGCTTTTCCGATTTCGTATGAAAGCAAGGTTTTGTCTTCATCATCTTGAAAATCGACAAATTCTGCACAATATTCCTTTCCATCCTTTTGCATCACACCATTTACGGTAGGAAGATTGTGACATCCCGACTGCATAGTGGGGATTTCATACCGCTGCGGGCTGAAAGTTTTTGCTTCATAAACAGTGTTCCCGGGGTCTACAATAACAGGTTTTTTATCAAAATACACCATTACCTGACCCACGTCATTGTGGTTATGACTTTCATCATTCTGACCGCCCTTTGCACCAATCGAAAAGCCCATTCCGGTTTCGGGACATTGACGAGAGGTCAGTATCATGGTATCCTTCATAAAGCAGGTTCGCTCCGGTTGGTAATCAACAGGAGGTTGCTGATCCATCTCTGCAATACGAAACAGCTTCATAATACGCATTTGAGGATAATCGGTATTTGTGGCGGTATCCATTTCTTTATTCTCAAATGCTTGTCTTCTCTTTAATCCATATCGAACCAATGATTCACATCCTGTTTTTTGCCCCATAAAGTAAAGAATATCACTATAAGTGAACTGTCTGGGAGAATTGTCGCCAAAATTGGCATATACATTGTCAAATAATACAGCTCGTTCGGCATAAAGAGCAATATTTTGAATCAAAGGTTCCTGTAAAATATCAACCGTACCATTGGTCACGTACGAAATTAAATCCAATACAGAAATCAAGCAGCCTCCTGCATGATAAAAATAGTCAGATCCTTCATCGCAGCCACCGTCAGGGAAATAATATTGAATAAACTGTTCCAAAATCAAAAAGCATTTATTCAACATCAGACGTCTTTGCTGTTGTTCTAACGGCATACACATTGCAGAAAATAAAGCGTTATATGTAATCCATGGGTTCCAATTATTGATTCTGCCCTCTGCACTTAATCCCATCCAGCCAAAATCGTCATAATTCAAGACAGGAAATACCACACGGTCACAAACACATTGAATAATTCTTTGATTAATGAGAGGACTGTATTCATCAAACTCCTTTTCAAAGAAATAATACGTCAAAGAAAGCAAAGCTCCAATACTACCCGCATATAAGTCTACATAATTTCTCTCCGCATTAAAACGGGGCAGCTTGACTTTATCGGGGTAATGGGTATAATAGTGATTGTTGTGACTGGGAGGAATCCAGGATGTCTGCTCACAAAATGACCACACATAATCAATTATTTTAGGAATAAAATTCTCATGAGGATGAGTCACTTGAACTACAATCAGCTTTAAAAGATTCTGTCTTTTCGTCATCAAAATCGATTCATAACCGCCACGACTTCCCGTTTGATAAAAATCCAAGAACATGGTAGCAGTCAGCTCAGGAATTGGTTGTTCCGCCGCTTCTTTTCCGAGTTGTAAAAGCAGTTCTTTTTTTTGAACCTTTTCCCATTCTTTTGCTTTATAGCTTGGTAAATAACTAAATTCTTCCTTACTTTTTACCAAAAACGGTTTCAAAATAAATTCTTTTAACATGAGAAATCACCTACCAGATTCTTTTTACATCATGTAATTTCATGGTCAATGCTTCCATAAAATAATAATCTCCGTAAGCTGCATAATGACCTGTTCCATTCTGAGTATGAAGCATTCCGGGAATTTGGGGATCGGGATTAAAATAATGCTCGCAAAGGTCTTTCATCATAGATTCTGCTCCATTTTTCAAAAATTCGTTTTCTTCATGACGTAAAATCTCATAAATTCCGCAAGTGGTAATGGCAGCTGCAGAGGAATCCATCACATATTTTTTGTTTTTAGGGTCAGTAATATCCCAAGTATATTCAGGGCTCTTCTTACCGCAATAAATGGCAGGAGTTTCCTCGGGCAAACGGAAATCCCAAATGGGCACCCTTCCTTCGCACAATTCCAAAAACTTGGTTGCCAACCGCTTGGAAGCATCCATATATTCTGCCTTTTTTGTATAAGCATAGGCAATGGCAAAGCCGTAAATCGCCCATGCAGTTCCTCTCGCCCAATGAGAGCCAATGCCATATCCGCAATAGTTTTCCTCCCCTAAGGATTCCCCTGTTTCAGGGTCAAATCGCCATGCATGGCAAACACTGTCATCCTCACGAACGAAATACTTCAATGTAGTATCTGCATGAAGCGTTGCAACATTAGAATAGTAAGGATGTCCTGTTACCTTGCTTGCCCAGAATAAAAGCGGAATATTCATCATACAATCCACAATTGCCAAGCCTTTACTTTCGGTAAAGAAATGGTTTTTTGCCAATTCTTCATCCACATAAGGAGGAACATTGTCGTCCATTCTTCCCCAGGCACGAATGTATCTGCCCTTAAGGTCAAACCGCTTTGCCAATTCATCGGCAGCCTTTACGCCGATTTCCTTCATTTTAGGGTCTCCCGTAATATCATACATGGCAACTGCATAGGGGGTATATAAAAAGCCTGTATCATGCATGGTTTCAAAAGGAGTTTTAAATACTTTATCATAATAATCCTGATAATACTGATAGTTCCATTTCAAAAATTTCTCGTCCTTTGTCACATGATAAGCAAGGCAAACCTCTCCTGTGATAAAAGACTGCATCCAGTTAAAAATATGAGAAAGGGGAATAGTGTTGTCAAATCCGTCTTTGAAATAAATTCCGTCCTGACGACCCACAACTTCTTTCAGATTTCTTCCGATATTCTCCATATTTTTTTCGGTTTTTTTCACCAATGTGTCTAATACTTTTTGATACATTTCCAATTCCTCCCATGGAAAAATTTCTTATTGAGTTTGTTATACCATAGATAGAAGCATTTGTCAAGCTTATGGAATAAATGTATTAAAAATGTAACATCATTCAAGGAATTCGGTCATATACATCCGATAACGTTTTGGTAAATGGGTGTTCTGACATTTGGGATTATACCGTTCCTTGATAGCAACTGATTGAAAAAACTGTTTCCACAATTTCCGATAATTTTGCTCCTCCTCCCCATATTCAGGATTGGGAATTTGGTCAACAGACAGAATCATTTTTTCTTTTGGCGGCTGAAAAACTCCGACTCTTTTATGCACCGTATCACAAAGCATCACGCCCATGGCAGAAAATCGTCTTGAAAAATGGTCAAGTACAGGCTCCATACAATCGCTTTTTGGGGCAAATTTTGCAAATAAAACATCATGCTCCAGCACAGAAAACCGAATTATCTCCTTCATCATTTGCGCCTCGTTCAGCACAAATTTCGACAATTGCATCACTCTTGACCCTGCTCCTGTTGAAATGGCATAGTTCGCCCGTTTCCCCTCTGTTAAAATCATACAGGCAAACTGATACATGGCATAATACCGTTCCTCGTGAACACACAAAAAAGCCAGATACAATTCCCGAAACGCCTGATAACCGCCCTGCTTGATGATTCCCTTTGCCACCCGATTGGCTTTTGCTTCATGGGTAACAATCTGATAGGTCTGGTGAAACAAATCCATCTGATAGGTTTCGTCCACCACATCAGCAGGAACAATTTTTTCGGAAAATCCGAAAAAGAGGGAGCAAAGAAATCCTTCAAACGACCCATCTATCACAAAAATCACATTTGACCGCTTAAGCATTTGTACACATCCCCTCCCGTGGGCTTCTGAAACAAGCTTAGTTGCTCAGGCTGATTGGCAAGATTCGGGTGATCGGTCAAACACATCCGAATCCATTCAGGACGCTCCGCCATTCCTTCCATTGCTTTGCCGTTACACAAAATAAAATGCTTGGCTCGTTTTAACACAATTCCCATTCGCTTGAGTCCTTCAAAGGTGAGAGAACCGTACCGTCTTGCCGTCAGGATTCTGTTGGCTCCAATCACACCGATTCCCGGAACCCGAAGCAAGGTTTCTTTATCCGCACGGTTCACCTCAACAGGAAACAATTCGGGATGCCGTAATGCCCATCCGCACTTGGGGTCTACCTGCAAATCCAAATTCTGCTCCCGTTCGGTGAACAATTCTTCTGCCTCAAAGCCGTAAAAACGAAGGAGCCAATCCGCCTGATACAACCGATGCTCCCGCAGAAGGGGCGGTTTGGGTGCTTCTCCCTCCTTCGGGTTATGATTCACAGGCAAATAGGCAGAATAAAATACCCGCTTTAAACCATAATTCCGATACAACCCTTGGGTGAGTGTCATAATGGTGCAGTCCGATTCGGGAGAGGCTCCCACAATCATTTGGGTACTGTGCCCTGCAGGAGCAAATTTCGGGGTCTTTTGCCATGACCGATTCAAGCTCTCGTTCCTTCTTGTCATCAAGGCTTTCTGCTCTCCCGACAGCAGAGACTGTTCCTTTAACTGTTGGCTGATATACCCCATAGGTCGTAAAATTCCCGCTCTGGATTTTTGGGGTGCCCATGCGTTCAGACTTTGTTCGCTGGGCATTTCAATATTTACGCTGATTCGGTCTGCCAGATAGCCCAATTCCCGAATGGCTTGGGGAGAGGCACCGGGAATCGTTTTGGCATGAATATATCCGTAAAAGCCATACTCATACCGCAAAATTCTCAACGTTTCAATCAATTGCTCCATGGTATGGTCGGGACTTTTGGGGATGGCAGAGCTTAAAAACAATCCTTCTATGTAGTTTCGTTTATAAAATTCCATGGTAAGGGTTGCAACCTCGCGAGGGGTAAAGCTCGCCCGAGGTACATCATTGTCTGTCCGATTGATACAATAGGCACAATTAAAACTACATACGTTGGTCAACAATATTTTCAATAAAGAAATGCACCGCCCATCAGAGGAAAAGCTATGACAAATTCCTTTGGCAACACAATTGCCGAATTTTCCGACTTCCTCTCGGTCTACACCACTGGAGGTACAGGCCACATCATACTTTGCCGCATCGGACAGCACATCTAATTTTTGAATCAGTTCCACTTTTCTCGCCTCCTAACTGTTACTTTCATTATATCACAGTTGAAGGGAAAAGTCAAACATTTGTTCGCGTTTTCTAATAGTTACATCTTATTTTTGTAAACATATTATCAATTTCTGTTTTCACGGGCGGGTTTGTGCCCGGTGTCAGGCACGCAGCACTTCCAAAAGCAGCTGACAACCGCAACACATCACACGGAGGAAACTCGGATACCAAGCCTGCCAAAAAGCCTGCAACCGTACTGTCTCCTGCTCCTACGGTGGATACAATCTCTTCTTCGGGAACCAAAATCCGATATTGTCCCCAGATGCCTGAGTAAACCATTCCTTTTCCGCCGAAGGAAATCAAAACATGGTCAATTCCCTTTTCACAAATCTGCTTTGCAAGCTCAAAGGCTTGTTCAGGCTCCAATTCCTTTCCTACCAATTGGGAAATCTCCTGCTGATTGGGTTTGATCATCATAGGCTGCAGAGAAAGCAATTCATCCATGGTGAAGGAATTGCAGTCAATCACCAGCTTTGCACCCGTTTCTTTGATTTCCTTCAAAAAAGAAATGACCCCTTGTTTGGAAATTCCCATAGGAATTCTGCCTGTAAAGGTTACAATGGTATCTGCATCACAGGGCATTAAATTTTTCATTTGATGTAAAATACCGTCATCCGTTTGAAATCCTTCAAAGCTGATACGGGTTTCGGGCGTATCGGGACTGTGCACCGTTAAATTTTCACGGATTCTGCCTTGTGCCTCCACCGACAAATAAGAAATTCCTGCCTCTTCCAGGTCTTTCAAAAATTCTTCACCGTTTTCTGTTCCTACCACAGTAATGGCAGTATTTTCCACCCCGTAAGACACCAGAGCACGGGACAAATTGATTCCCTTCCCCGCTGCCTGACGGGTCAGCTGAGTGCCGTAATTTTCTTTATATAATTCCAATCGATTCATCATACAATGAACATCAAATGCCGGATTTAAGGTTAAAGTGATAATTTTCATAGCAAACGCCTCCTGATATTTATTATAGCATAAATCAGAAAAAAAGTAAATTATTTTTTAAAAAAATATTGACAAGCGGGTAACGATATGATATACTAACTGTATTAGTTGTATTAATACAGTTAGTACAGTTAGGAGGAACCCTATGTTTTATCTTGATCCTGCAGACCCTCGTCCTCTTTATGAGCAAATCAAGGAAAAATTGAAACGCTTAATCATCGACGGTCTGCTGACAGAACATTCCCCCCTCCCTTCCGTCCGCGAATTGGCGGTAAAGCTTGCCATCAATCCCAACACCATCCAAAAAGCATATAAGGATTTGGAGGCGGAAGGATTCATTTATTCTAAGCGCGGAAAGGGAAGCTTTGTGGCAAGTCTGGGGCAAAACAACCAAAAACGGATTGAAGAGCTTTTGGCTGTAACCGAAGCTTATCTGAAAGAATTATCCTATCTCGGAGCAGAAAAGGACAGTCTGTTATCGTTGGTTAAAAAAATTTACAAGGAGGAGACAGAATGATTGTTGTTAAGGAAGTTACAAGAAATTTTGAAGATGTTACCGCTCTTGACCAGGTATCCTTGCATGTAAAGCAGGGCTCTGTTTACGGTCTCATCGGACCAAACGGTGCGGGAAAAACTACCCTTATTAAGCATTTGACGGGATTTTTAAAACCGATTTCTGGCAGTGTGTCCATTTTGGGTCAAGAGGTCTATGAAAAT
>SVJP01000089.1 GCA_015068925.1 Oscillospiraceae bacterium | reverse complement strand
AAAGCCCTTGAAATGGGCTTTGTTGGCTCAGTTTGTCCAATCTGTGCTATTTTCCGTCCACCCCAAAGGAGCCGTAGCAAATGAAATTCATTTTGCTACAGCTCCATTTTAGACTTTTAGTTCTTTATTTTTCAAATTCATGACTGCTTCAATCTGTTTTTTCTGTATTGATGAGCGGTCATTCCCGTGTTTTGTTTAAAGATCTGACAAAAATAAGAAATACTGGAAAAACCGCAACGGTCTGAAATTTCACCGATACTGCCTTCCCCTAATAAAAGAAAATTTTTTGCCGCTGCAATTCTGGTTTTTAAAATATACTCCATGACCGTCATTCCCATTGTTTGCTTAAATTTTCGACAAAAATAATGTTTGCTTATGTGGATTTCTTTGCATATATCATCTAAGGAAAGGGGTTGAGAATAATTATAATTAATGTATTCTACTGCTTTTGAGATAACATCTTCCGGCACATATTCCTGTTGAATGGCATATTGTTTCAGATAAACCATTAGTCTGAACCAATTACAAACATAAACTTCCGAACATGATTTATCGCTTTGAATACTTTCATCAACTTCCTGAAAAATCATTTCCACTTCTTCTTGTTTTTCAGGAGGGATTTCGGCATAAATTACCGGATGGTGTGTAAATAAGTAATAAAAATCATTCTTTTCCGGAATAGAACTCAAAATTTCCTGAATCATTTCTTCGGAAGCAAACATCTTACTCCTATCATAGTGAATAGGGTCATCCTGTAATGTATAATGTCTTTTTCCCGCCTTGATAAAGCATAGTGTTCCCTTCTTAATTGGATAAATCATATCCTGAAATACAATACTTCCTCCCTCAGAATGCATATAAATAATCATACATTCACCCAGGCATACCCAAACATCAAAGGGAGGAAAATTTCCTATTTCGTGATGAATCACTTTCAATCATATCACCTCATTTTTATTTATTATACCATTTTCTTTTCAAAAAAGCAAGCACAATAAAAAACAAAGCAATTATTTGATAGTATTTTTTTTGTTTTTATAGTATAATGGAAAAAACGGTTAAAAATTTATTTTAATTGTAAGAAAGGAATTGAATCATATGAAAGAAAAATATCAAGGAATTTTCCCGGCATTTTATGCATGATATCATCCTGACGGAACCATCAATCCTTCTGCTGTTGAGGAATGGACCCTGCATCTGATTCAAAAAGGTGTCAATGGTGTTTATGTTGGCGGTTCTTCGGGAGAATGTATTTATCAAAACGTAGAAGAAAGAAAGCAAATCTTAGAGCATGTGATGAAGCGTGCAAAAGGAAAGATTACAGTAATTGCCCATGTTGCATGCAATAATACGGAAGATAGTTGTAAACTTGCCGCTCACGCTGAACAGCTTGGTGTGGATGCCATTGCCGCAATTCCACCCATTTACTTTCATCTTCCCGACCATGCCATTGCAGATTATTGGAGTGATATTTCTGCCGCTGCTCCAAATACCGACTTTATTATTTACAATATTCCTCAGCTTGCAGGCGTTGCACTCACACCAAATTGTCTGAAGCTGATGCTTCAGAACCCAAGAGTAGTCGGGGTCAAAAACAGTTCCATGCCTACTATGGATATCCAAACCTTCAAATCATTGGGCGGAGAAGATTTCGTGGTATTTAACGGTCCTGACGAACAGCTTATTTCAGGTCTTGCCATCGGTGCAGAAGGAGGAATTGGCGGTACCTATGGTGTGATGCCGGAACTGTATCTTAAAATCATAGAATCTTATGAAAAAGGTTTTTTAAAAGATGCCATTGAGTTACAAAACAAAGCCAATGAAATCATCAGCGAGATGTGTTCCTGTAAAGGAAATCTGTATGCCGTGATAAAGGAAATCATCAAAATGCGGGAAGGAATTGATTTGGGTGGTGTGAGAAAACCATTACCTAATTTAGCAAAAGAAGATATTCCGCAAGTAATTAAATGCAAAGAAATGATCGATCATGCAATCAATTCACTATAAGGAGACAATCAATATGCAAATCAAAGAATCCAACATCATTTATGAAAATCCGTTACCTCAATTATGCAGTAAACAAAGCTTTTTCCCGTCTTTGTGTCAATTAACTGACGGAACCATTGCATCATCCGTTGTCATCGGACAAGCATTTGAAAGTGTTGATAGTGCAAACTACATCACCTTCAGCCATGATGGCGGAAAAACATGGAGCGAACCAAAACCCATGTTTGATACATACAAAAAGCCTCTGACTGATTATTGCAAGATTACAGCCTTAGACGGCAATCGAATTGTAGCAATGGGGTATACCTATCTTCGCGACAATCCCGAGCTTCCCATCGGCAATCCTGAAAACGGCGGACTGCTGGATGATTTTGTTTTTTATGCATTGTCCGAGGACGGCGGAATGACTTGGAGTGATATGAAAAAAATCGAATGTTCGTGGGGACCTCATGTGGAAGCATCTGCTCCCATTACCGTTTTAAAGGATGGAACTTGGATCACCCCCATCACTGGTTTTCCGGATTGGGAAGGAAAGATGCATGGAACTCTTTGCGGCAGAGCTCTTTGCTCTCACGACGAAGGAAAAACATGGAATGACAATGCTGTTTGCATGGATTTCGGAAATAATCAAATTACCTGTTATGAGCAAAGAATGTGCCAATTGGATCCTAAAACATTTGCAACTTGTATGGAAGACAATTGTATGGATATGAGATATGAATATCTTGCAAAAGAGTGTAACTTCCGGGATGACAGCGAGGCTGAGTGGTTTGTCAATCGGTTTGGGTTAAAGGGTAAGGCGGAAACTGTTTCTGACATGGCAGATAAAGTGGATATCGGTTTTATCCAGTCATGTAACTGGGAAAAACACCTGGAGCAGGCAATGCCTTTCATAGAAAAAGGAAAACCGGTGTTTATAGACAAGCCTGTTGTAGGTTCTGTGAAGGATATCGAAAAGCTTCGCGAGCTTACAAAAAGCGGTGCAAAAATTTACGGAAGCTCGTCCCTCAGATATTGCAAGGAAATAAGAGAGTTTGTGTCAAAAGGAAAAGAAGAGCATGGTGATATTTTAGGGATTTATGCCACCTGCGGTGTTGATGAATTTAACTATGCAATTCATATCGCAGAAGCTTTTTCCGCAATCTGTGACTGTAATGCTGTAAGCGGGAAGTTTTTGGGAAGCTCTGTTGCAGAGAACGGAAAAACGGTAGAGATGTATTCTATGGAATTTGAAAATGGTGTAAAAGGGGTATTCCATCTTGCTTTAGGGGAATGGATTCCATTCTCTATAACGATTATGACTACCAAGGGGAATGTTACAATGACACCCGGCGGTTCTGAAATGTACAGCGCACTCTTAAAAGAAATCTATCGGATGATGAAGGGGAAACCGAACCATCTTTGTGATACGGAAACTCTTATCAACTGCACCCAGGCAATGCTTTGCTGTAAAAAATCCAAAGAAGAGTTTGGCGGAAAAGATGTAACGATAGATATGCTTGAAGCCGAAGATAAATTTGACGGCTATAAATTTGAAGAAAAATACGGTGCTACAGCCAAAGTATTATACAAAGATTAAGGTGAGGATGAATGAAAATAACGCAAACAAATTTGGATTTTGTCGTTGAACCTCTTTTGATGCCTTTTGGGTTTAAAGGCGGATATCTTACAGATTTATGGCAAGTTGTTGCTAAAGTGTCAGACGGGGAACATTACGGAATCGGAGTCGGGATTCAGAGTGTTTTGTGGTCGGATGAAACTATTTTTAAAACCAGCAGTCAAAAGGGCGGGAATGCATATATGTTTTTGTTGACAGAATATGCCTTGAAGTTGCTGAAAAATACAGAATTTGAAAATCCGATGATTGCAATAACGGAAATTCAGGATAAGGTTTATGAATATGCAAAGAAAATAACAAATCATTCAAACTTGAGAAAAACCTTTGCCTTAAACAGCCTTGTTCCCGTAGATAATGCACTCTGGCATTTGTATGCAAAAGAAAAGAATACTGAAAATTTCCTTGAACTTTTAGATGATGACTCGAGAAAAAATTTTGAAGGGAAACAGGAAAAAATATACAGCATTCCGCTAATCGGCTACAAAACAAGTGAAGAGGAAATAAGAAAGCTTGCATCAGAAGGATACTTCCTCATGAAAATAAAAATAGGGTCTGACCCGGATGGGGATAACGACCCGGACAAGATGGTTGCATGGGACAAAGAACGGCTTTCTGCAATTCATAACATTGTAAAAGACATGAAAACACCTTATACGGATAACGGAAGGTATGTATATTATCTTGATGCGAACGGAAGATATGACACAAAGGAAAGACTTGAGGAGCTTCTTTCTCATGCAGATAAGATAGGGGCGCTTTCGCAGATTATTATTTTGGAAGAACCCTTTCCGGAAGATTCCGAAATTGATGTGTCAGATATCAAGCTGAATATAGCAGCAGATGAATCAGCGCACTCTTTGGAATCTGCCGTTGCAAGGATTCATCAGGGGTATCGTGCCATGGCAGTGAAACCAATTGCCAAAACGGTATCCGAAAGCATTTTGATTATAAACGAAGCATCCAAAAGAGGGATTCCTTGTTTTTGCGCAGATTTGACCGTAAATCCTTACATGGTATCGACATTAAAGATACGGTTGAAACACCTGTGGCAATCAAAAACAGTAATCATATTACCCTGCAGGACGGTGAAATTGCAAATTCTTCCGTAAAAGGTATTTTAATCAGTAAATCCGCCAATGTTTTGGTGGAAGGCTGTAATTTCTATTCCACCGGTCAGAATCCCATTGCGATTGAATATTGCGGCGACAGAGCAACGCTGACTTCCAGCGGAAATATGATTGAGAACAATATTTTCCATCACACAAATCTGCTCCCGGCAGATCGTTTGAGCCGTCCTGCAATTAGTATATATAATTCAGTCGGCGATGTGATTCAGTACAATGAATTCAATGATTTGTATTTTGGTGCATTGGATTTATCAAGTGTCAATGATATTTATTTCCAGTATAACAAGCTGGCAAATGTAGAGCAATTATCCTCAGATGCCGGTGCGATTTACTGGGGACGTCAGTTTGACACTTTGGGTAATACCATACGCTACAACTATTTTGAAAACGTCGGAAGTAAATTAACCTCCAATTATTTGCACAGCCATCAGGCAGTTAGTATTTTCATTGATGATGCTTCAACGGGCGGCAATATTTACGGTAACGTATTCTTTGACGGAGGATCTCAAACAGACGGAACCGGCGTATCTACCGCTGGTAACGGTCCTGAGTTTTCTCATGTTTGGGGTAACATTTCCATTACGACAGACTTTGATAAAATGAGCCATTCTTTCCAGATGAACAACTGGAGAGATACCGTTAATATGAAAAACCAATTCGGAGTGAAGGTGCCTGTAGGAACAGCTGCTTCTTCCTGGCTGAGTCAGATGGGAATGCGCGGTATTTACGATGGAAGCGGTTCTGTTCGTGTTCCGGATCAGGATGCTTTGAAAATGATGTGGAGTGATACCTGGAAGGAGCACTACAAAGGAACCCAGTGGGAAGGCGCACTGAACCATTATGCAAAGAATATTTACGAAGGCTTTAAGAGCCGTTTCAACGCTGAAGATTATGCAGGTGCATTGCAATTTTTGAGTGATAATTTAGTTCACGAAAGAACCAACAAGATTCATAATAATGTCTCTATCGGAAGAACACAGATAAACAGTAATTCTAACAATTACAGCAATTACAGCGGTTCTGAAGGAACCATCAGTGCGGAAGATAAAGCATTGTTCGTTGATTTTGACAGCAAAGACTTTACCTTAACTAAGGAAGGTCTTGCAAAAATTCAGAAGACTGCACCTGAATTTAAAGAAATTCCTTTCAATGAAATCGGTTTGAAAACCAATGTTGGCGGAAATAAGCCTGTTGTTACAGTTAATCCCGGATTGATTTCCGGTGTTGCGGCGGCAGGAAATGAAATCGAGGTTTCCTATACCTTTGCCGATCAAGATGGCGATTTGGAAGGAAATACCAAGATTTACTGGTATGCCGGTGATACTGCAGACGGTAAATTCGAACAAATTTACGGTGTTGAAGGAAACAACTTCAAGGTTACCGAGGAATACAACGGACGTTATCTGAAATACGAAATTATTCCTTATGACACTCAAGTGTTAAGAGGTGAAGCTGTAATGTCTGCTCCTATTTCTGTCAGAAAAACAGGAAGTGTGGATATTTCTAAGCTGAGCGAAGTGATTAAGAGCGCAAATGATTTGCTCAGTACAGCACAGGCAGGGGATCAGCCCGGTCAATATCCTCAGGCATCCATAGACATATTGAAAGAAACTGTTGCAAAAGCATTAGAAATCGCCAATGACCCCGATGCATATCAATATCAGGTAAATCAGATCACAGATGTGTTGCAAAATGCTTTGGATGAATTTAAGAACAGTGTTATCGGCGTCTTAGACGGTGCGAATGTAAACAAAATGTCCATCAACTCTCTGATTACGGGAAAAAATCAGGAAAAATGGATAGATGCATTGGGGAACAATGATATTGTATTCGAAAACGGTTCTATAATTTTGGGTGCAACAGGGAAAAAGACGGTTGCTCTTTATCAGGGAGAACTGCCTCAGAATACCGAAATCACCTTCAAGATGAAGGCTGAGGTTGCAAATCCCGAAAAGGTAGGAGACGATGGCTGGATTGGTATCTATTTCAGACAGAATACAACCACCGATTGGGGATGGAGCGGCACTTGTGCAATGTTTGACCTGAAGCAATTTGAAATTGCATTCCAGGAATATGCACCCGGAGAAAGTGCTTATAACGGTCCGATAAAATCTTTGACCAAGACGGATAAAAAATTTGTATATGATCAGGAACATGAAATCACGGTTGGTACCTATGACTTGCCCACCGGAAAAGTGATGATTGCATTGAAACTGGATGGGGAAGAAGTATATTCCGATATTCTGGATTCTACTGCATTGTTTGAAAAAGAAGGATACTTTGCAATCAGTTCCTCTGCAAACACTGAAAACTTCAAATTAACAGTTTCTCCTGTTTATGCGGATGTTTCTGTTTTGGATGAAACGATTCGTGCGGCAGAAGAATTTTTGGAAAATGCTGTGATCGGTGACGGTTACGGAGAATATCCGGAAGAAGTAATCAAAGCTCTGGAAGAAGCAATCAAGGAAGCTGAAGCGGTAACAAAGGACGATGTTCAGTCTGTTGTTGACAAAGCAGAGCTGGCAATCCGCCAGGCTTTGACAGCCGCAAAGGGAGAAGGCGGAAGTGACGGTACCATTTCCGAAAACGGAAGCTATGCCATCAACTACGATTTCCCTGCTTCTGATTTGACTGTTGAAAAGAGTGCAACCGACGTTACCTTGACCGTTGACCCCGAACAGGGAACTCCTGAAATCAAGGTAACCGCAGACGGTGTGGAAATGGAAATTCCTGCCGATACTTTGATTTCCGATCACTTCAAACTGCCTTTGGTTGGCACAACACCTTCTGCAGAATTTACAAGCGGAGAGGTTGACAAGGTGTACGGAGCAGGCAATGAAGGAATTACCACCAATCAGCCTGTCAGAATTGTATTGAAGGGTGCAAACGGACTGGGCATTGCATACAAGAACGAAAAGGGAAGCTACAGTGCAATCCTGAAAACCGTTAAGGAAGATACCTTTGAAGCGGCAGAAACTGTTCTTGCAAGCTCTAAAGTACCCTTCGTAAAGGTGAAATCAGGAAATGATATGGTAGTTTATGCCACAAGCCTTGCAGAATTGGTTACCTATAAAATAACCCAGACCACCTCTCCCACTCCCACACCTCCTGCTCAGAATACCCCTGCAGGACCTGTCACAAGCATTGTCGGTGGCGGCGGAGGAATTGCCGGCGTATCGGGTAATCAGGAAAAAGAAGAAAGC
>SVJP01000088.1 GCA_015068925.1 Oscillospiraceae bacterium | reverse complement strand
ATCATCACTGTAAACACCCAAAACCTCCACATCAGGATACTGTTTCTCTTTGATGATAAAATTTAAAAATGCATTGGCGTGAGAATTTTCACAACCTAAAATGGCTATTTTATACATAATGCCTCCTAAAATTTCAACTGCAGACGATTTTCTGCATGAACCGTTTCAATTACTTCAATAATCATTGCCGCATGCTCAGGAGTAATACTCATAGGCTTATCAAGGGTAATCTTTTCATATACCATCTGGTAAAAATCAGCAGAACCTTTTTCAAAAGGACCGCCTACATATTTTCCTTCTTCCTCGTGTTTTACAAGTTCCTCTCTGCAGTACACAGGCATTTTTTCTTCATCCTTCAGAGGGTCTAACACCAAAGGACGTTCTTCATTTTCTTCCGGAACGAAATACTGCATTTTATAATCCGTTAAGGTACATTTATAAGTACCTCTGGAACCATACAGTTTAAGATTATAATCGGTATATGCATCGTCGGAATTAATTTCCAAATCAACCACAGGTTTTCCGGGAGCCGTCAAAATAATTTTTACATAATCATCCGAATCACCGCTGGAAAATTCTGTTTTTGCCAATTTGGAAAACGCTACCTTGTATTCCGGGTCAAAATCCAAAAATCCCAGTGCCAAGCCTACGGGATGGGGACCTGTATTATACAGATTCCCGCCCATTCTTACCTGGCTGGTCTGCCAATCCCATCTTCTGGCAAAACCGCTGTAACGAATATTAATTTGTTCAATGGTACCGATGGTACCCTTTTCAATCAGTTTTTTTGTTTCTTCATAAAAGGTAGCAAAAAAGGAATTTTGATATACTGCCAGAACAACATTGTTTTCTTTCGCCAGCTTCATCAAACAGTCACATTCATAACGATTTCTTGCAAAGGGCTTTTCTACCACCACATTTTTTCCGTGCTCCAACAAATCCTTTGTCACGGCATAATGCTCATTGGAATAGGTGGAATTGACCACCAAGTCAATGTCATCCCGTTGATAAAGCTCTGCATAATCCTCATACACCTGACAACCGGGATACTCTTCCAACGCCAATTCTCTCCGCGCAGGATCCCATTCCACAACGGCAACCACTTGATAATTGACATTTTTTTCAGACTTGAAGTATGCACCGTGAATATTACGACCGCTTCTTCCCTGTCCGATGATAGCAACATTTAACTTTTTCACACCATTTTCCTCCTTTAAGGATGATTTTACCATAAGTATACATCATTTTTTTCGAAATGTATATAGCAAAATCGGAACAAAATATTGCAAAAAGCGATATTTTTTGTTATAATAGAAGTATCTTATTAAAGGATGGTGCCATCATGACAGAAACATTTTCCCATTACAAAGACCAAACCATTATATTTAACCATATTCAATGCCACAATCCTTCTTCCAACCACTTCCCCTTACATACCCACGATATCTGCGAAATCATTTTTCTGAAAGAGGGAGATGTGACAGGAATGATTGAAGGAAAAAGCTACAAGCTCTATCAAAACGACTTGATTTTATTCCGACCTCATGCCGTTCACGGCATCAGAATAGACAGCAACGCAGTATACGAACGGTACAACATTCTCTTTGATGAAAAGGTTGTAGCAAACGGGGCTTATCAAAAAATCTCTCCCCACCTTGATGTGATTCGCTGTCAGAAAAATAACCGAATCAAAGAGTTATTTCAAAAATTAGATTTTTATTATACTCATTTTGAAGGAGAGGATTTCAAAAAACTGGTAACGGGATTGGTGGAAGAGTTGGTATTCAATATTACCATTACAACACCCGAGCATCCTCACAATCCTCCTCATCAAAGCAATCGATTGATGACCAAAGCCATTGAATATATTGATAAGAATTACACCAATTGTCTTTCTGTTGAGGAGATTTGCTCCGAGCTTTTTATTTCCAAAAGGCATTTGCAGCATTTGTTTATGGAACACCTTCAGATTACACCAAAAAAATATATTAATTCCAAACGGTTGCTAAAAGCCCAAAATCTGTTACGTCAGGGAGAAAAAGCCTGTGATATTTACTTAGATTGCGGATTCAGGGATTACGGCACCTTTTACAGAAATTATGTGCAAAAATTCGGTCATTCTCCCTCTGTAGAATATAAAAGTGAAATCAAAAGAGAAATCAATTCATAATCGAAAGAGGATGTAAAAAAGTCCAGAACGCAAAAACATCACCTCTCGCCGTAACCAAAAGCAAGAAAAACACTTGCTTTTGCTCAGTTTTTCCGTTCTGAACATTTTTCCCTATCCCCTACAAAGAAAACGTTATCATAAATTTACATTCTCTTTTTTTGCAATTCGTATTTATTCCTGCAGCAATGCCATAAACTCATCCCCCGTAATGGTTTCATGCTCGTAAAGATGCTTCGCCAGACGGTGAAGGGTTTGGATATTGTCTGTTAACAATTTGGTTGCTTTTTCATGCTGCTTCCGCACCAAAGCAACCACCTTACGGTCAATTTCCGTGGCAGTCTCGGGAGAACAGGTCAAGGAGGAATCTCCTCCCAAATACTGATTGCTTATAGTTTCCATTGCCACCATGTCAAACTCCTCATTCATCCCAAAACGGGTAATCATGGCACGGGCAATTTTGGTTGCCTGTTCGATATCGTTGGAAGCACCTGTGGTCACAGACGAAAAAATCAGTTCCTCTGCCGCTCTTCCCCCTGTGAAGGTGGCAATCTTATTTTCTAGCTCCTCTTTGGATTGGAGATTGTGTTCTCCTTCGTCTACCTGCATGGTATAACCAAGAGCTCCCGAGGTTCTGGGAATAATGGTAATTTTGGTTACGGGAGCACTATGGGTCTGAAGCGCCGCCACAAGAGCATGACCCACTTCATGATAAGACACGATCAGTTTTTCCTTTTCAGACAACACCTTATTCTTCTTTTGATAACCTGCAACGACAGTCTCAATGCTTTCAATCATGTCGTTCTGCGTCACCGCCCGTCTGCCGTCACGAACCGCTCTCAATGCCGCTTCGTTGACAATATTGGCAAGCTCCGCCCCCGATGCACCCGACGCCATTCGTGCAACCTCGTTATAATTAATTCCATCCATCACATGGATTTTTTTGGCATGAACCTTCAAAATAGCTTCTCTTCCTGCCAAATCAGGAAGCTCAACGGGAATCCGTCTGTCAAACCGACCGGGGCGCAGGAGTGCAGGGTCAAGAGAATCAGGACGGTTGGAGGCAGCTAAAATCACAACCCCTTTTGAGCTGTCAAATCCGTCCATTTCGGTTAACAACTGATTTAAGGTTTGCTCCCGTTCGTCATTTCCCGTCAGTCCGCCGCCGTCACGCCGTTTACCAATGGTATCGATTTCGTCGATAAATACGATACAGGGTGCTTTTTCCGATGCCTGCTTAAATAAATCGCGCACCTTTGCCGCACCCATTCCTACAAACATTTCCACAAATTCCGAACCGGAAATGGAGAAAAAGGGCACATTTGCTTCCCCTGCAACCGCTTTTGCCAACAGGGTTTTCCCTGTTCCGGGAGGGCCGACGAGCAAGGCCCCTTTGGGCATTTTAGCACCGATTTCCTGATATTTCTGAGGGTTATGAAGAAAATCAACAATTTCGGTTAATGCTTCTTTCGCTTCATCCTCTCCTGCTACATCGCTAAACTTAATCCCGTCAGAGGAACGGACATACACCTTGGCATTGCTTTTTCCAAAAGACATGGCATTTCCACCCAATTTTCCTGACATTTTTTTCATCAAAAGCTGACCCAAAGCAACAAAAATCAGAACAGGCAACAAATAATTGACGAAAATGGTCATCAAAAAAGAGGGTTTTTCCACAATTTCAGAGCCAAATGTAACACCTGCTTTATCCAGACGATTGACCAAATCAGGGTCATTGATGATTCCTGTTTGATACAATCCTTCTTCCTTGTCCTGAAACATCACCTGATTATCGCGAATTTCCACCTTTTCGACTTTATCTTCCTCGACCATCGTCAAAAAGTCGGAATATTCCACCTTCTTAATTCGTGCAGAATTTGTCATAGGAACAATGATGGTGTTTATTACCATAATCACAGCCATCACAATCAAATAATAAAATATAAACGGCTTTCTGTTATTTTTAATTTCTTTCATTCAGCTTCACCTCTGATTGAATCAAATTTTTACCAAATGATATCGGATATGCAAGGATACAAAGAGGAATTGCCACTGCGATATCAATGACAGAATGTTGTTTTAAAAATACGGTAGACAAACAGATTAGGATTGCACTGAACCAAAAAAACATCTGCCATTTGAGACAATGAAATCGTGGCGTATGCCAAGAGGCAAACAATACCGCCAAAGATCCGATTACATGAATAGAAGGACACACATTGGTATTGGTATCAAATACATATAAAAATTTTACCACATTCATCCATACATTGTCCCGTAAAAAGATGGTTGGCCTTAACTCCTGACAGGTAGGATAAATCAGATAAATCACACATGTGACAGTATATGTAATCATAATAAAAACCATCAGTCGACGAAAACATTCCGTATCCTCCAGCAAGGTATAGACAAACATTCCGATTAAGTAAACAAACCAAAAATAATAAGGAATTAAAAAATATTCGCAAAAAGGAATTGTATCATCTAAAGAACAATGAACGGGATGATAGCTCAGTTTCAATCCACGTTCCAATAAGAAAAACACTATCCCGTAAAAAGGCCAGTACCACAATAATTTCAAATGTTTAAATTCCGATGTGTTTCGATTTTTCCAACGGAATTTGCGGTAATCAGTCAAAAGAAATACCCCTCTCATTAAATCGTTGCTCTCTCATCGTCATTTTATTCCTCAAACGTTGCAAATTCGGTCGGTTGTAACGCTGGATCATAATAAAAGGCAGATTTCCAATCACATACAACAACCAAATCATTCCGCCAATCCAATTATCCCAGAAATTGCAAACAAACACCGAACTGATACATAAAAACCAATGGGAAAGCTCAGCAACACAGGTTTCCTTAATCAATACTGTCATCTTACTTGACTGAATCTCTCCTCTGATTTCTTTTCGAATTTTACTGTTTTTCATGATTTTACTCATATCAATCAGTTTCAGCTTCCATTTTTTTATTTTAAATTTTTCATAAAATGCACCTTCCTGTTCCCAACGTTTCGGACGGAACAAGCATGCATTTTCCCTAATCCATGTTCTGGGTAATGCTTCCCCTGTGTAATAAGAAAACAACCCCAAAAGTGCTAAATAAAGCAAACTGCGAATCAGTTTCATATCCTCACCTATTTTATACTTTGCAAATAATCATTTTTTCCCAAAAACGTTACAACATACATCCCCAAAGAAAGAAGCATAAACAGGGCACATATTGCAATTAACAATTGCAATACAATCAAAGGCACGTCAGGAATCATAACCAATAAAATCATACTGATAAACAGCACTGTCGTGCAAATTTTTCCAATCATTAACGCACCGGAGGGCATTTTTCCGTGTTTTAAGTGAAATAACCCCATCGCCAACATGAAGCCCTCTTTTATCACAAACAAACCAAACAAAATCCATATCACAGGATATTTCATTCCCAAACAAATCATGACAATTCCCTGGGTGCATTTGTCTGCAACAGGGTCCAACGCCTTTCCAACCTTAGAAATCATTCCAAATTTACGGGCAATCCATCCATCTAGTAAATCAGTCAAGGAGGAAATCATTAAAATCACCGCTGCGATAAAATGCTCCTCTTTTGTTTCTGCCCCCAAATAATAACAAACATAAATCGGAATCAAAACAAGCCGAAACAGACTCAACAGATTTGGTATTGTGAGCCAATCCTTCCGTTGCATTGCTATCCCCCTCACTTTCCTTACCTGATATGCAAAAACGGGGACTAACCCCGCACCCTTCAAAGGCAAAACGAATTACTCCCCAAATTACTACGTATTATATCAGATTTTTCCATTTTTGTCAACCAAAATTTAAAAATTCAACTGACAACATCAAAAGCAGGTACATCCCCATTGTCATATCTCAGACTTCCTACTCGATAATAGGATCAACATTTACAAAACCATCTGAATCATCTTGTGTTGAATCTATCGTTGGAGGTGTAGGTATATCTGTCGGCGCAGGTGTTGTAGGGATACCCATTAAGGACGGTTGCGTGGATATCTCCGGTGGTGGGGGCGTCATAAGCATGTCCGATACAATCGGGTCCAACAAATCAGAATCACATCCTGTAAGCAACAATGTTGATAGAGCTATCGTTGTAGCTATCTTTATTTTTTTGTTCATAGTAATCCCTCGATTCTTAAAATCATATTTATAATGCAACTTTAAATTTTAAATATTTAAGACGGTGGTACCTTCTTACATGGTTTCGTCATGATTTTTTCCCCATTCGTTTATAAACTTAAGCTCATATTCACATTGGGGACAAGTGCCAACACATCTGCCTTCAAATGTACAATCTTTTATTTCCAAAGGAATCGTTTCATCTGCACACAGTTGCTTTCGTATTGCTTTTAAATACTTGCATTTTTCTTTTTCACGATATAGATTTCTTTCAGGAATTACAAAGCCGTTATTCAAAAAATTATATTTGATGGTTCCATATAATTCACTACTGATTTCATCAATAACAGTAGGCTCCAATCCCACATCTTTATGCTTTTGTTCCTGAAATTTTCTATATGGATGCAGCTCAATGGATTGAATCCCCAACTCCGAGAGAAAGGTCATCATATCATATAAATTTTCGTCTGAGGTATTCACTCCCGGAATCATAGGATATGTAATTGTGATCTTCTCTTTATCAATTTCACTTGCCAAATAACGCAAATTGGATTTGATCGGTTCGTTCGAAACTCCCGTATATTCAATATGCTTTTTTTCATCAAATAGTTTAAAATCAATATACCACCTGTCTATCATGGGAGATAAAGCTTTTATATTTGAAATATCAGTATAGAGCGATGTTTCCACAGCTACAGAAAAATTATCGCAATACTGATTGATAAATCCCATCAAATAATTCGTATGTAATAGTGGTTCTCCGCCCGAAAATGTAATGCCCCCTCCGCTATTTACAAAATACGGAATATCTTTCGCAATATATTGATATAGCTCGTCAAAGGATAATGTTCTAAAACGTTTCGACAAACAAATCTCGGGGTTGCAACACCAAACACAGTTAAGCGGACAACCGCACATAAATATCACACTGCGAACACCCGGTCCGTCTTCGTTGATACGTAATCTTGTAATACTACTGATATTTGCTTTTAACATAATGGCACCTCAGTATTGATGAATGTTGACGGACACGTTTGCATGAGACAAAAAAGCGAAGCTTCCTTCCCGCTCGGCAGGACATAGAACCGACCTCTGCCTTAGCACAACTCGCAAGCTCGTATGCGCAAATTCCATCAGGAATTTATATTACGTTGCCGATTATCTTTATTGTTCCGTTTTCTTCTTTGACATTCATAATTAATGCACGTTCCAGTGGCGGTTGTTCGGGACAATGGATACACATTTTTCTGTTTCCTTCAAAATCATCAAAGAACATAGCATGACCACCATTTTTATCAAACAATGGTGTATCAAAATGTTGCCATTTTCCTTTTATACTGCCGTTATCAGAGATTGCACAAGCAACAATATAATGGTCTACCGGATACGGAGACCATGTGAGGAATAATGTTCCGTCACTCAATCTCATTTTTACTAGGCAGGACAGACGGTTTAGATGCATATCTTATTCCACAACACCTGCTGCTCTTGCGCCACCGAAATTTCCATTTTCATCTGCAAAACCAAAAGAATACAGTTCACCGTCAACTATAAATTCAATTTGGAACACTTTGTTATTTAATGTTGATACATCAAACTTGTCGAATAAAACTTCTGCTTTTGTGCTGTCTCCGTCAAATATCCGTGATGTTGCAATCTCACATCCGTCTG
>SVJP01000087.1 GCA_015068925.1 Oscillospiraceae bacterium | reverse complement strand
TTTAGGAATGTTGGGTTCGTCTTCTAAAATGGTTTGCAATTCAGGATATGCTTCTTTCCATACATCACTTGTGTAAGGAATCTTTTCCAACTTGCCCTTGATTTCAGAATCGCCCATCCAGTTTAACATACGTTCGTCGAATACAAACTGTTCTTTACAGTCTAAGATAATATTATTTTCAAAAGTGTTATAACGTCCACCGCCAAACAACGCAATGGAAGGTACATTTTGAATGATATTACCATAAACCTTCGCAGAAGAGAAAGCATCGTCTAAATAGATTGCCTGTACCTTCATCCCTGTTGTAGTATCAATCTTAATCATATCATGGATATAATTGTATCTGACTTCATTACCACGGCTGGTCCATTCACGGCCTGCATAAATAGCACCTGCATCGGCAGTATCGTTACAAACATCAGAAATATCATTATATTCTACAATATGATTGTTACCGTTAAACCAGATTGCAATGTTTGCACCGTCTGTAATATCGTTATGAGAAGCAGTATTTCCAACACCTCGCAGCCAGATTGCAGGAGTAGAGGTAGGAGTAATCTTCTGAATTCCGTCAAACACACAATTGGTTACAATATTGTTACCGGGGGTTAAGCTATTGATATCACCGCAAGTATCACTCATGTACACCCCTCTTGCACCGATTTCCTTGAAGTTACAGTAACTTACGGTACAATCGTAGCAAGCGTCCATATCAATAACGGTGCTGCTGATAGAAATGAAATCACAATCGGTCACAGTAATATTTTTACCGTTTGTAATATCTATTCCCATATCCAGCCCCTTGGTAAAGCTAATTCCTTCGATGGTTACATTTTCTGCTCCATCCATGGTGATAAAGGGTTTTGCAAAGGTGATAAATTCAACTGTTACATCACCTTTCAGTTCAGTTTCGGGATATGCATATAAAATACCGGTTTCCCGATCCAGATACCATTCACCCGGCTTGCTGATTTCTTCCAACAGGTTAAAGCAATAGAATCTTCTGTTGGAGGTCACGCCATAAACGCTGGGATATTCGGTAGAAATGGTATTTCTCTTTTCAAAATCAATGGTACAAGGAAGAACTGCTTCTGCCCAGTCATACATAAAGTAACCGAACATATAAACATCCTTCGCCTGTTTCCACTTACTTACTCTTGCATCATTGGTACGAATGGCAATTCCGTGTCCCTGATAATCCATAACACCCTTTCCTTCAGTGTTATTACGAACATCTACACCTTCGTCAACAACTTCATCAACGTACAGATATTCTTCATCAGGATATCTTGCAACGGTCTGCATGTTGCCGTTAATCAAAAGTTGAGGTGCTTTGGGTACTTCAGGATAACCAAATCCGGACATGGGAATTTCGCCAAGCTCTGTAATTCCAACTTCTGCCATGTTTACAGAAACAATCTGGTCCTTCGCCTTTTTATCAACAATTCTGTCTAAAACCGCACTGTCTGTTACCTTTTTAAAGCTGGAGGGTGCAATTTCCTGAGAAGCGGTTAAAATAACTTCTTCATCGTTATAAGCACGGATGGTAACGTCCTTTGCATCACCCATTACTGCGGTATCGGTTACCTGATAGGTTCCACCCATCATGTTAATGACTGCATTGCCGTCTGCTGCCAGTTCTACTGCCTTTTTCAGGGAAGCAACAGGCTGTGCATAGGTTCCTGCATTTGCATCATCTCCGTTAGGAGAAACATAAATATATAACGTGTTTGCTGCCGATACCTGAACCAGACTTGCAAACAAAAGTACAAACACTAATAAAAAAGAGAGTATTTTTTTCATGATCATTTCCTTTCTTTTTTAAGATAGTCAGGTCTTAAGACGCCGTAAGACCTGACTATCTCTAAAATTATTCTTGAGTTGCTTTCCATGCAGCATACTGCATTTCAATTTCTTCCTTAACCTTCTGATCGCCTGCAGCCTTTCTCTTTTCCAAGTGCTTTTGGAAGGTTCCTTCTACATCTTCTGCAGTACCTTTACCCAGAGAATCGGAATATTCGGTTGCACTGTTCAGGTTTGTGATTTCGGTTTCTACAGGAGTAACATCAAATACAAAGCCCATGTTTTCGTCAACCTTAGCTTCTCTGTTCAGTTTGTCGGTTTCTTCCCAAACCCCTTCTTCATAACCGGGCATTAAGTAAGCCAAGAACTGGTTACCGATTCTAAATTCCTGTACATAGTAAGAATTTTCGGTAGGAGTGATTCTGTTACCATCTTTGGTATAATGTACACCTTCGATACCGTAAGCCATCAGGTTAAACAGATATTGGTCGGTGGTCATCAATTCCAAAAGCTTCAGAGCACGAGCAGGGTTTTTGGACATACGGTTGATAGCAGTCAAAGCACCCTGAACGTCTTCACGACGAAGAATCATGCCGTTGGTAGCCTTGTTGATAACATCCCAGTCATAAGAAATACGATGCTTTGCATCTGCACCGGGCAGCTGACGGTTGTAACGGGAGAATATCTTACCCATTTTCAGGAAAGGAGCTTCTTCAAATTTAACTTCCTGAGGGAAGAAGCCTTTGGTATACCATTCTCTTGCCAGTTTGTATTGATTCAGCTTATCTTCATCCAGACCGTCTGTTACTTCACCGTTTTCAATGGTGAAGCCACCCTTTACGGTAGTGCCTACTTCTTCAAAAAGATCATACTGGAATCCGCCTGCAACAATCATTTCGGGTTCGTTTTCATGAACTGTGGTATAGATTTCTTCCATATCCTCGTAATTTGCCATGTTTTCAATTTTTTCTACGAGGTCATACTTTTCAGCAGTTTCCTTCTTGAACCACATACCCTTTTGCTGATACATAACCTGATTCATGGGAACTGCATAGATTCCACCATTCAGGGTCAAAGCTTCCCAGTAGCTGTCAGGGAAGAATTTGTACAGTTCAGGAGTTTCCTTTTCCAGCATTTCCTTCAGATCATAGTAACCGCCCAACAGAACGTTATTTTCATAGGGGTTCTGCCAGTTAGAGGTGAACATTAAGTCCCAATCGCTTTCCTGAGAAGCCAGCATCATGTTAACCTTGGTTGCATAGTCAGCAGGTTGAATGAACTGGATTTCCAATGTTGCGTTGATTTTTTCCTTCAGGTACTTGTTTACTTCTTCGATTACTTCGGGGTAAGCTGCAGGTTCTTCCATAGCCAGTACCCAAACCAAGTGAGCTTCTTTGCTCAGGTCATCTTTGACATACTCGGTTTCACTTGTTCCACCGCATCCTGTCAAAACAGTTGCAATCATAGCAACTGCCAAAACAAGTGCAAAAATTCTTTTTTTCATCACTTTTTCCTCTTTTCTTCTAAAATTTTTATTCTATGAACAGATACAATCTTCCTTTGATGGTTTTGGCGTCTGTCAAAAGCATTATTGTATCTGAAACAATAGCATAATAACACTATTTTCTGCCTGCAAGGCATCTGTAATATAGCCCTTTCAATCCAGACCGTTCCAAAGCATCCGGCAAATTAATTTCCGGTGACGGATGAGCAAATTTTATACTATAGCTGTACCAAGTCATCTGTGTTGCAAGGTCAGAAATTTTGTTCAAAAGCTCATCGGTATTATTCCCTTTCTGCAACTGTTCATAGTAATCTACAAACATAGTCAGCAACAAGTAACAATCAATCCCGTAATTTAAGCTTCTGATATCAGTGCTGATTCTGTCGCTCAAAGCATTTTTCTTCTGCTTAAAGCGGTTATCAGTAGGATTTAACGGAATCCCGCAAACAAATTCTCCTTTAGCGGCATAGAGCGCATCCGCTTTGGGCTGAAGTTCTTTCAACAACTCTTGTGCCTGAGTAAACAATTCCGCAGAATGGTAACCATACTCAACGGCACGAGAACCCAAATGGTCGTCTCTGTACAAATCCTCCGTAACAGTAATCCCGTCCCAGTTCAGCAAATTGGAAAGTACACTGCCTCCGCACCATGCTCGCCAACTGGAGCAATGCTTGGAGGCTTCTTCCACCAATGCATACGCCTTTTTTGCAGTATCTGCAAAGGGACCGTACAAATCCAAGAAATATTGTTCCAAAAGGGCGGAAACATCTTCATCGCAGTTCCAGGAAAGCTTTGCATACAAATACTGTGTCTGGGTTCTCATCCCCCATTCCAGCATAGGAAGATGCATATAGGTCATGCCTGTGATTCCGACTTTGGAATAATACTTCAAATCCTTTTCAATCTTATCCGCAAACAACAACGGCAAATCCTCAAATTTGGAAACATTATAATATTCCAAAACCATCATAGGCATATCTTTCCAAGCTGACATTACCTTATCATAGTAACTGTTATAGCTACATTCCTCCGAATGCATTTCATGTTCGTAGCAACGGAGAATGGGGGCATATGCCACATAATCTCCTGAGTGCTTCAGATTTTCAGGCACTCCGTTTTCAGGAGGCAAAAGCGAGGTAGTTCCTTCATAAGAACACAGCACCATACGAATGGGATATTTTAAAACTCCTTTTGCAGTTTCTTCATCAATTCTTTTTCTCAGGTATGAGAAGAAATTCAAGGTCTGGTCAGTACCGTTGCCCAAAGCTTTACATTTTTCGCATTGGCAGGTACCTCCCCAAGTATCAAAGCCCCACACATCCAATCGGTCTGCTTCACTCCACTCCGTCTGCAACCGTTCCAACAGATTTTGAAACAAATGCTCCATCAAATCGGTGTTGCTCATACAAAACTGAACATGGAGTGCATTATCTTCCGTAATGTCTTCTTCTCTTTGACCATACCAGTCAGGATGAGCTTCCAACATGGTTTGACCTGTTTCAATGGCTTGTTTGGGGTCAAGAATCTTTTCAAAAATATGACCGCCTGCTTTGAATTCCATCCCAAGCTTCCGTTGAAGTTTCCAGGTATTGGCACGATATGCTGCCATATTCATTTTATTTCTTGCCATCCATAAAAATAACTGTGCCGAATCTTTTAACGGACCTTCGAATTCAAAGCCGCGACCCAAATCCATGGACGGAGAATAGTGTTTACATTCAGGAATCTGTAAAGACTCTATCTTTTCAGGAACAACTTCTTCCCAGGGAGAATACCAATGAATTCCCTGTGTTTCCAAAAGCTCGTATACACCGTAAAGAAGTCCTTTTCTTCCTTCACCGGAAATGGTAATCTGCTTTCCGTCTGCTTGAATGGAAAAACCCTGTCCATCCCCTACAACGGCTTTCAACAGAATACTTTCTTCTCCCGGTTCATCTGTGACTTCCGCCTTCAGACCAATTCGATTCAGATAGGTAACCAGTTCTTCTGCCGCAAAGGATACGGTACATCTGGTTGCCGCTTCCAAATCAGCTCTGAAATCAATCTTTTCTTCTTCGTGTGCCCAAAGACGGTAATAATTGGCACCTTCTTTGTAGGGCAAAACAACGTGAATCATAACTTCCTCCTACAGCAAATCCGCTCCGCTGTCTTTATCGCAATACATAGTCACACTCTTATGACGACGCATAATGGTTGCAGGACAATCTTCAGAGATTTCGTCATTGACGGTTCTTCTGACCGCATCTCTCTTGGTAGAGGCAGGAACCACACAGAACAGATGGTCTGCTTTCACCAATGCAGGAATAGTCAGAGAATATGCATATTGAGGTACATCGTCAAAGGTGGGGAAACATCCATCGTTCACCTGTTGCTGACGGCATACATCATCCAATGTTACCTTCTTCAAAAGCTTAGTGTCGTTAAAATCAGCTTCACCGGGATCGTTAAATGCAATGTGACCGTTTTCACCGATGCCCAGGCAAACAATATCAGTAGGATATTCGCGCAGCAATTCTTCATATTGATCCTGATGCTCAGAAATGTAATATACATGACGGAATGGAACCAAATCAAAAATATGTTCCTTTAAGAAATGCTTAAAGGTCTGAGGAGCATCGCTGTCCAGTCCAACATATTCATCCATGTGGAATGCATTGATTCTTGACCAGTCAATCTCCATTTTAGACAGTGCTTCCAGCATTTCGTTCTGCGAAGGTGCTGCTGCAAACACAACATTGATATATTCCTTGGTTTCCAACAGTTTGTTCATGCATGCTGCTGCATCCAAAGCTGCTGCTTTTCCCATTTCTGCTCTGGTATCAAAAACAGAAACATTCAATTCATCCTTTTTTAATTGTTTGATAAGACCCATGGTTATGATCTCTCCCTTTCATTTTAAATTTTATTGAAATTTTTGATTGACTTATGCCATCTCCTGGTGATATAATAAACTTAAGTCGGAGGTGAATGCATTGACAGACAATCAAAAATCATATTCACTTTATCGGGATTTATCTGCTCCCGTCATTATGTGTCATCACTCAAATGAGGATCCCTTTATTTCCATCCCTCATTTACATTCTCAGTATGAAATTTATTATAATGTAAGCGGCGGAAAAAGTTTTTTTGTTAATAATCATTTTTACCCATGCGAACCTCATGCATTATTTGTGATTCCGCATACTCATATCCACAAGGTGGTGGCGGAAAAAAATGCCCCTTATGAACGATGTGTGTTAAACATTGATGCAAACATTGTACATTCTATTGCATCCCTGCCAAACATGAAACAATCTGCTTTACATTGGCTGACCCAAGCAGGACAGGAACATTCTCATAAAATTGTATTAGATTCTTATGCACACCATGTTTTCTTAAATATGGTAGATACTTATATTAAACAAGAATCAATCTTCAGTGAAATTAAGTTATTGGCTTATTTACTGCAGATTTTCGATTTCCTTGAAGAACAATTCGCAAAACAAAGAAATCATCCTCTACCGACTATGGAACCTACCGCTTTGTCCGATAAGGTCATTCGTTATATTGAGCAAAACCAAGGAAAACCACTCAATATCAAAGATATTGCCAATGCTCTTTATATTCACGAAAATTATCTCTGTACCAAATTCAAATCTGAAACTGATATGACGATCAATAATTATATTATTTTGCGAAAAATTGCCGAAGCAAAAAAATTACTATACAACGGTTGTACCGTAAAGGAGGCTTGCTTCCAGGCAGGATTCCAAAATTATTCCAATTTTATTCGCACCTTCAAAAACAAAGAAGGATATCCGCCTAGTCAATTAACAAATCTGACTACTCCGCTTTAAACAAGCGGAGTAATTTTATATATGATGTAACATAGCGACATCCCATTCAATAGGAGTAATCATCGCATCCTCTATCAATATTATAACTAATTTTAGTCGTAAAGTAAAGAAATTTTTTTAAAATCGTAATTTTTGCAAACAAAATAGCGAAAAAAACAAATATATTGCAAATTCTCATACAAAAATAGGAGCCGCCCGACTGCATGGACGGCCCCCTTCTAAAAGGAGATGGAATTAGCAAAATAGATTTACGTTACAAAATTATTATAACTTAATTTTATCCGTTTGTCCATACATTTTATAAAGAGCAGTAATTTTGAAATGTATTTTCCTTATTTTGGTCAATTATATTGCAAATTCTAAGGTTTTTCTATCAAAAAAGCTCTGTGTTTTACAAAATCATTACCAATCATTCAAATTGCGAAAACTGCTTTAATACATTTGCCATAATAACATATCCATCTCCGTTAGGATGAATTCCGTCATAGGTCAAGCCTTCACGCATCAGCATTCCGTCTGCATCGCACATAGCACTATGATAATCGGCATATTGAGTCCCGTATTTCTCACTTAAATTTCGGATATGTTCATTCAGTTCCAACACCATACCGTTAATCAAAGTCCTGTCATGAGGTTGACAAATACTGATTGGAAGAACAGAACAAAGAGTCAAAGGAATCCCTTCGCATTTTTTGACCAGCAGTTCTAAATTTTCTTTTGCTTCTGTCATAATTTCTTCTCGTGCTCTTCCTGGCTTTCGCCACCAATAATCAGGAGATACTGCTAAAATATCATTGGTGCCAATCAACATCACTACATGCTTTGGCTTTAATTGTAATACAT
>SVJP01000086.1 GCA_015068925.1 Oscillospiraceae bacterium | reverse complement strand
ATCGCGGTATGTAATCTTTTCTACGGTATCACCATCTCCTGCTCCAATTCCTTTTGCTACTGAAACACCTGTTCCGATAGAAAGTCCCAAGAACAATGATATAATCAAACTGACCAAAGAACCGGATGCTCCTACCGCTGCAATTGATGAACTGCCGCAAAATCTTCCAAGTACTGCCAAATCAATTGTGCTGAACAACATCTGCAAAACACCTGTCAGCATAATGGGAATGGCATACAAAATGGTTTTCTTCATCAAGGGACCTTCACACATATCCAAAGAATTACGTTTTAAAATCATACAATTCTCCTCTTTCTGTTTGACGTTTTTGATTTTAGACAATGTAAGCGCCCAAATCAATATCTTGTTTGGGCGCTTACGTCCTAATACCTAAGATCCCTTATCAATTCAACTACTGAATGTCATAATCACGAATCTCAATGGTAACAGTTTGAGTTTCTGCTTCCCAGCCTACCTGACAGCCAAAGCTTTCAGAGATAGCACGAACAGGAACCAAGGTTCTGTTGTTCACAATCTGGGCAGGTACATCCAAAACGGTTTCTTCCCCATTTTTGTACAGTTTGTTGGAATCAACGGTCATCTGAATGGTAATGTCACCCTTTGTGGAAGTAACAGTACGGGTATCAGCATCCCATTCTACGGTTGCACCCAGTGCTTCAAAGATAGCACGTAAGGGTACCATGGTTCTGCTGTCAATGATTTGAGCAGGAACGTCCAAGGTTACTTCATCATCGTTGTTGTACAGCTTATCAGAACCGATAGAAAGCTTAATCATACCACCTTCTACTGCGTCTTTTTCTTCTTCGAAATCGTTATCAAGATTGTTTACTTCATAACGACCAATCTTGCTGTAATCAACAATTTCGAAATCGGGAATCTGCTTTAAGATTGCTCCGCCTTCTACCAAAGAGAAGTCTTGGTTCTTATAATCGGTAAAGCCTTTGGTGTTACCAATCATAATATTGTTTTCAATGGTTCCGTATGTTTTTACTTCTTCTGCCAGAACCATATCGGGAGTCTGATAAGTTACGTTGTTTTTGATGACATTGTGCTTGGGAACTGCAGGTTCGTCATCCAAAATACCAACCAATTCGGGGTATTTTTCAGCCCAAACGCCTTCCTTGTAAGGCATAGCCTTCAGATTGTTCATAATCTGGCTGCCTTCACCGCAATTCATCCAGGTCAGACCGCGGGCATCGAAACGGAATGCATCGTCAGATTCCAAAATCAGGTTGTTGGTAAATTCATTGTAACGTCCGCCGCCGAACAGAGCGATGGAGGAAACCTTGTAGAAGATGTTACCGTTTACCTTGGTGTAGGAATGCATATCATCCAGGTAAACTGCCTGCATTCTCATCCCTGTTTTGGTACCAATCATCTTCATATCATGGAAATAGTTGTATCTGATTTCACAGCCACGAGTGGTCCAGTCACGACCTGTGTAGAACGCACCGGAGTCAGCAGTATCGGTACAAACTCTGTAAACATCATTGTATTCCATAATCAGGTCATTTCCCTGATAACGGATTGCAAAGTGAGGTGCATCGTTGATTTCGTTGTAATCTGCTTTGTTTGCTACCCCTTCCAGGCTGATACCGGGAGTATAGGTGGTCTTAATTTTGGAGAACCGTTCAATGTGGTTGTTGGTTGCGAAGCAGTTACCGGGAGTCAGAGTTTTTCTGTCCCCTGCGATCAAGGTGATACCGCCTGCACCCATGTCGTGAATGTAAGAATTCTTTACACCGGAATTGGAGGTTTTGCCGTTGTTTGCAACAGACTGGGTAATGGTAATACCATTGTCACTGATGCTGGACAGCTCACAACCGTCAACAACAAAGTTCTTTACATCAGTTGCAACAATTCCTTGACCGATTCCCTTTTCCAGATGAAGATTCTTAATCAGAATATTTTCAGCATCTGTTACATTAATGAAGGGAGCCTCAAAGGTGATAAATTCAACCTTTTCCATGGTTTCGGAAGGATACAGATACAGTACGCCTTCTTCACGGTCTAAGTACCATTCACCGGGTGCATCCAATTCCTCCAGCAGATTGTAGTAATAATAACGACGTTCTGCTACGATGCCGTAATGGTCAATCCAAGCAGTGGAAAGAGTACCCTTATTTGCATCAAATTCTCTTACGGGAAGCTGATTTTCAGCCCAGTCATGCATGAAATAACCAAATACCCAAACATCATTCGCATCGGTCCATTTCTTCATTCTGCCCTTGGTAGCAGCGTCAACCTTGATGGTCCAGCCTTCGTCGGTATTTGCTGCCCCAGCAGCCAGAACTTCTCCTGTTTCCACATATTCGTTGTTGGGATAACGGGAAATGGTCTGCATTTCATCATTGACATACAATGCTGCAGGATAACCCTTATCCTTGTTGACACCCATTCCGATGCATTTGAGGGAACCGTATTCGGTGATGTCCAGAGACTTCAGGTCAATCATTTTTACATTTGCAGCAGCCTTCTGATCAATGATCAGAGCTTTCTTTTCAGCACTGATTGCTTTGAAATCAGCAGGATTCAAAATGTTTGCTGCATTGAAGATAACTTCTTCCTCTTTGTAAGCACGGTATGTAGTATTGCTGTCTGCTGCGGTCAGCTCCAATGTAGAGGTCACGGGATACTTTCCGCCGCGGATGTTAATGATGACTTGTCCGTCAATCTTTCTTGCTGCATCTCTTGCAGCTTCCAATGTTGCGAAGGGTGCGGAGATGGTTCCGCTGTTGGTGTCACTACCGTCCAATGCAACGTAGAGCTGAACAACATCTTCTGCGCCTGCGGTCATACCGAACCCGCACAGCAAAGATGCAAACACTGTCAGCACTAAGGCAATGGAAATTACTTTCTTGCTTTTCATAGTTTCTTGCTCCTTTTAGTATAAATTTTGCATAAATGCCTTTTTATTATACCATAGTTTTTGTAAAAAGTAAAGAGTAAAAGCTTATTTTGATGAATTAATTTTCTTTTTAAAGAAACCCGTCCTAAGACGGCAACAACCTCGGTGCATCAAAAATTTCTTGGAGCAATCATAATGAAAACGCCACCAAATGATAGGAAAACAAAAAACCGCCGATTACTCAGCGGTTTTCTGATTCATTTGTTACGCCTTATTTTACTTCAGCGAAATATTTGATGGTTCTTACCATCTGGCTGGTGTAAGAGTTTTCATTGTCATACCAGGATACAACCTGAACCTGGCTGGTTCCGTCACCATTGTCAACAACCATGGTCTGAGTTGCATCGAACAAAGAACCATAGGTCATTCCGATAACGTCGCTGGATACGATTTCATCTTCAGTGTAACCGAAGGATTCGTTAGCAGCAGCCTTCATAGCAGCATTGATTCCTTCAACAGTTGCAGCACCTTCTACAACAGCTACCAAAATAGTGGTAGAACCGGTAGGAGTGGGAACACGCTGAGCAGAACCGATCAGCTTGCCGTTCAGTTCGGGAATAACCAAACCGATTGCTTTAGCAGCACCTGTGGAGTTAGGAACGATATTGACAGCAGCTGCACGAGAACGTCTCTTGTCGCCCTTTCTCTGAGGACCGTCCAGAGTCATCTGGTCGCCTGTGTAAGCATGAATGGTGCTCATGATACCACTCTTGATGGTCATGTAGTCATTCAGAGCCTTAGCCATGGGAGCCAAGCAGTTAGTAGTACAAGAAGCTGCAGAGATAACAGTGTCATCTGCTTTCAGTTCTTCATGGTTTACATTGTAAACGATTGTGGGCAGGTCTTTTCCTGCGGGAGCAGAAATAACAACCTTCTTAGCGCCTGCTTCGATGTGAGCAGAAGCCTTTTCTTTAGAAGTGTAGAAGCCTGTGCATTCCAGAACAACGTCTACACCGATTTCACCCCAAGGAAGATCCTTAGCATCTTTTTCTGCATAAATTTTGATGGTCTTACCGTTTACGGTAATGGAATCTTCGCCGGCAACTACGCTGTCGCAGTATTTGTATCTGCCTTGAGAAGAATCGTACTTCAACAGATGAGCAAGCATATCAGGGCTTGTCAGGTCGTTGATTGCAACTACCTCATATCCTTCTGCATCAAACATCTGTCTGAATGCCAGACGGCCAATCCGTCCGAATCCGTTAATAGCAACTTTTACTGACATTAGAATTACCTCCTAAAAAATAGTTAAAATAAAATTCGCTTACTTCTATTGTACAATAAAATAAAATATTTTGCAAGGGGTTTGTGAAAAAAATATCTTATTTGGAAAAAATCTGTAATTTTTACTAAGAAAAGGAAATGAAAGCCTCTTTGTTTGTTACAAATTATTTACATTTTACTCTTCTTTTATTCATGTTGGATGGAAAAATGGAGAGAATCCCCTTCTAAAAACCGAATTTGCTTGAACTGATAGTCCTGTTTCCAACCTTTCAGATTGGATTTTTTGTGACCGGAAAGCTTAGAATGTTCTCCTTTGGGAGCAACAATGAGAAGGGTTTTCCCTCTCGTTTCCTTTCCTGTCAGCCATTCTCGTACCTGTCTGTCATACACCTTTGCGTCTACCAATTCTCCGAAAGCGGGATGGAGGGGACCGTCTGCCACATCCTCTTCCCGTAAATCTTCGGTACAAAGCCCTGTTCGAATCACAAGGACGGGGGAAAGCTCTTCTTTCATCCGTGCCGTTCGCTCCACCGCCTCCTCTAAGGATAAGGGTTGATAACGACCCTCGAGGTATAACTGTTCCAAAGGTGTTTCCCATAGTACCAAAACAGGATAAATCCGCACAAAATCCGCCAATTCCTTTGCCAGCTTTGCAGAATACAAATCATATTCCAAGCAATCCTCGGGCAAACCGCACATCAATTGGATTCCCAATGAAAAGCCTGCTTCCTTCACCCGTTTGCAGGCAAGAACAGCACAGTCAGCCGAGTGACCTCTGCCTGCTTTTTGGAGCACCTCGTCACAAAAGGATTGTACCCCTAATTCTACGGTGGTCACGCCATATCGTTGCAAGCGTTCCAAAGTTTGGGGTTCCACACAATCGGGACGGGTGGAAAGACGGATGCCCTGCACCCTTCCTTCTGCTACATACCGTTTTGCCAAGGATAAAAATTCCTCCTGTTCCTTCACGGGAATGGCAGTAAAGCTGCCGCCGAAAAAGGATATTTCTTTTTCTCCTTCAGGCAAAAAGGCAAGATGGCGTTCTATTTCCTGTTGTGCATCTTCTATGGTACACGGGTTTGCTTGCCCTGTAATTTTCTTTTGATTGCAAAAAATGCAGTTGTGGGGACAACCAAGATGGGGAATAAAAACAGGAATATTATAGTGCTTCAAACCGTTTTTCCTCCAACGCAAGTTTTGCGGCTCTTTGTTCTGCCTGCTTTTTATTGCCTGCCGCTCCTCTTGCCAGCAATTTATTTTTCCAGAACAAATCCACTGTATATTCCCGTTTGTGGTCAGGTCCCGTTACGCTGACAATGCGGTATTCCAAGGGTGCATGGCTTTTCTTTTGCAGCACCTCCTGCAAGGTGGTTTTATAGTCACGGGCAGGTTGGGATACTGCCAAACGAATTTCAGGCACCAGACGGGATAAAATCCATTCCCGTACGGTTTCCAAATCACTGTCCAAATAAATGGCGGCAATGACCGCTTCAAAGGCATCGGAAAGAACGGAATCACGGTTTCGTCCCCCTGTTTTGTCCTCACCGTGACCCAATAATAACTGTTCTCCCAAACCAATCTCTCGGGCAAGCTTTGCCAAGGTTTTTTCGCATACCACTGCTGCACGGAGCTTGCTCAGCTTCCCTTCTGCCTGATTGGAATAGGTTTCATATAAATACTGACCTGCAACCAGTCCCAGCACCGCATCACCCACAAATTCCAATCGTTCATTGCACACCGCACCTTTATGGTGCTCGTTGCAATAAGAACTGTGGGTTAAGGCTTCCCGCAGCAGCTCGGGACGGCGAAAGGTATATCCTAATTGTTTCATACAATCACCCTATGATAAGAACATAAAATTATGGGCAACCGATTTGGTTGCCCTCAAATATGAACCTTGTTTCGTACAAAATCCTTATATGTACTTTATGCATTTGCTTTTGCATAATTCACAGCATCTGCAACGGTATGGATTCCTTCTACATCTTCATCCGGAATTTCCATTCCAAATTCGTCTTCCATTGCCATAACCAGTTCTACCAAATCCAGAGAATCAGCACCCAGGTCATCCACAAAAGAAGCTTCCATTGTAACATCTGCTTCATCAACGCCCAGCTGGTCTACAATAATTTGTTTGATTGCTTCAAATTCCATGGTGTTTTCACCTCCTTAATTTCTTTCAGACATAAGAATTTATTTCCATATATAATATATCTCAAAATTGAATATCCGTCAATAGAAATTTTCAGATTTTTGTAATTTTTGTCAATCTGATAAAATTCTGCTCAAAATTTGGGCAGAACCGCACATATCATCCAATAATTTACTCTGTTCTTCCATAAATTTCCTGGTTTTTGGAATCAGATACAACAGATTTGCCGTTAAATTGACCCGTCTGACAAACTGCTGTTCCAAATCTGATGGCTTCATCACCCTTGCAATGGGGCAAATGGCATTGGCGCGGGGGTCCATAATCACCACAGGACGGCTGCCCGGCTTCACGTAAGGAAACAGGGGGAAAATCCGACAGGCAAGGGGACGAAACCGTCTGTTGCAACTGCCCTTGCAAATCGCAATGGGTACCTTGTTTCCCTCCACCGTAAATTCGCTTTGTTCCAGGGTCAGAAAATCTGCTTTTTTCAGCATGACCTGTTCCCCGGGATAAAGAAGCATTCCTTCTCCGCCTTCGTCGGTACAGCAAGCACCGTCACATGCCTTGCCGCAATCTGCCTTCAAGGGGGTGCAATCATCAAACAACCGATATAATTGTGAATAAATCCGTTTCATCTTACATTACCTTTAATAAATCACGGTTTTGGTAGAGATAAACTGCTCCCGAATATACCGTAAGTATTGCCACGATAATCATAATCACGTTCATCCAGATTCCCGTGATATGGAAAAAGAGCACCGCCAAAACCGCAAGCATCTGTGCCACCGTTTTGATTTTTCCGCCCTTACCTGCCGCAAGCACGCGGTTTTCGGACATGGCAATCAGGCGAAGTCCTGTTACAATAAATTCTCTTGCAATAATCACAAATGCAATCCAGGAATACATCCCTGCCACTTCAATCAGGCAAAGAAACGCAGAAGCAGTCAGCAATTTATCTGCCAACGGGTCTGCAAATTTCCCAAAGGTGGTAACAATATTGTTTTTCCTTGCAATGTAACCGTCCAGAAAATCGGTAAAGGAAGCAAGAGCGAAAATCACACCTGCTGTTTTCCACATTCCGCAAAGCAAAAAAATCATAAAAAGCGGAATCATAATAATTCTTACGATGGTTAATTTGTTGGGTAAATTCATTACTCACACGTCCTTCCGTATAAATCATATTCATCTGCATCTTCGATTTCCACCGTGACAAACTGTCCCGGCAAAACTTCTTCCATACTGCCAAAGTAGACACATCCGTCAATTTCCACCGAATCAGCGGCGGTTCTACCAAAGTACAAACACCGTTCTTCATCAAATCCTTCTACCAGCACTTCTACCTTCTTTCCTAATTTCTTCTGATTGTTGGCAAAAGAAATTCTGCTCTGGCAAAGCATCAGGTTCTCCCGTCGTTGTTCTTTCACATCTTCATCCATTTGCTCGGGCAATCTTGCCGCAGGCGTTCCTTCTTCCATAGAGTAAGAAAACACACCCATTCGGTCAAACCCGATTTCTTCCGCAAATGCACAAAGTTCCTCATATTGTTCTTCCGTTTCACCGGGGAAGCCGACTATCACTGTAGTTCTCAGAGTTGCCTCAGGAAGTAATTCTCGGATTCTTGCAAATAATTCTATCAATTCTTCCTTTTTACAGGGTCTGCCCATTCGTTTTAACACCGTGTTGTTACAATGCTGAATGGGTAAATCAAAGTATTGACATATCTTGGGATTTCGGGCAATCACCTGCAACAATTAATCGGTAATCCCTTCG
>SVJP01000085.1 GCA_015068925.1 Oscillospiraceae bacterium | reverse complement strand
TGCATATCGTCTAAATATACCGTATTCATTTTCATTCCGGTGGTGGTGTTAATCCCTTTTAAATCGTGAAAATAATTATAACGGATGATGTTTCCTCTTGTGCTCCAGTCTCTTCCCGAGTACAATACACCTGCATCTGAAGTGTCATTACAGATGTTGTAAAATTCATTGTATTCAAACACACATTCATTGGCTTCGTATCGGGATGCAAAGTGAGGGGAATCGGTAAATTCATTATGAGCAACCCGAATTCCCGTTCCGTCTAAATAGACACCGGGACAATAGGTTCTGCGATACTGAGAAAATGTTTTGATTTTTGAATTTTCCAAAAAGCAGTTGGAACGGGTCAGCGTTCTTCTGCTTCCGCAATTCTGAAAATGAACCCCGCCTGAACTTAATTCGTGAAGATAGGAATTTTTAATTCCGCTGTTGAGGCAGTTGTTAAGATAAACGGCGGTGTTTCCAATGGCGGTGATTTCACAATTGTCAATCACAAAGTTGTTACAATTGTTGACATAGATCGCATTGCTTCTTGACCCTTCCATACGGAATCCCTGCAGTGTAATGTTTTCAGCATTAGAAATGGAGAAAAACCGATCGGAATAGGTGGTATAAGAAAAACTGTCATGCTCCGTAATTCCTTCCGGAGGAATCAGATACAGTGTTCCTGTGTTTTGGTCCAGATAATATTCTCCCGGAACATCCAGTTCTTCCAACAGATTGAAAAATCGGATACGGCGATTGGAATTAGCAAAGTAATTTCCTGCTACATAAGCGGTAATGTTTCCGGAATCATTGATGGCAGTAGGGGTGGAAAAATCTGCCCAATCCACACAGAGAAAACCCAAAGACCAGATGTCTGTTGCTTGTGACCAGTGTTTCCAACGATCGGAATTAACGGTAAATTCGCATTGGCGAACACCGCTCCAATAGGTGCCGGAGGACCCGTTCTGAATGATTTTATCGGAGTAAACATATCCTTGATTGGGGTATTCTGCAAACCGCATTAAGGTATCCTTCCAGGTGAGAATGGGAGGGTATTGAGAACCTACATAAAATCCTTGCAGAGTAGGACCGTCCCATTGGGTGATTCCAACTTGAGGAAGGCAGACCTGCATGACCTTGTCTTTTCCGCTTTGTTCGATGATACGGTCTAAAATTGCCTGATCGGTTACCTTGGTAAAGGCGGAGAAGGGGATTTCCTTTGCTCCTGTCAAAACAACGGTTTCGTCTTTATAGTTTTTAATGGTTAATCCGTTATGCTTATTCGTTAAGTTGATGCAAGAGGTAACGGGATAACGCCCTTCTCGCAGTTTGATGATAACATCATTTTTTCCTGATGCAACATTAATTGCCTTTTGCAGGGTGGCAAAAGGATGTTGAAAAGAGCCGTCATTTCCGTCTGATCCGTTTGTTGCGACATAAAATACAGTATAGGTGATGTCTTTTGCATTGACAGAGACAACAGGCAGTAAAAGTATAGCCAAAAGAAAGCATATTATTTTTTTCATAGAAAATCCCCCTAAAATAAAATGGGTTCCAAGTTGTCCGAGCAATAGAGAAGTGGTTTGATTCCCTCTGTTTCAGAGAAGGAAACAGTTCCTCCTGAGAGAATTGTTTTTTGTTCTGTTATGATTTTTGTCAGCATACGGCTTTGTCCAACTGTTTCATATGTGGGGTAAACAGCTGTGACCGAAACACTTTGACTGTCGGTGTTTGAAATGGACACACCCTTTTCTTGCCCTTGTACCGTAAGAATCTCCGAAGCGGAGGGTCTGGTAATTGTTAGGGTAGAAGACCTGACAGGAGCACCGCTTGTTCCTTCTATATTAATTGGAGTAACGGTAACTCTGATTTTTTTACCTCTCTGTGAGACGGCGGGAGTATAGGTGCTTTTGTTTGCCCCTTCGATTGCCCGGTAACTGTTTCCATCTAAAATATACCAGGTGAAAGCAGTATTTCCTTCCTCAAAGCCTTTTCCGTTGTAGGTATAGCTTGCGGTCAGGGTTTGTCCCGAAACGCCCGTTCCTTTGATGGAAACCTCTGTTGCGGAGGGGCGTTCATCCCGTGTTTCTTCCGTTCCTTCATACCGACCGATTTGGTCAAAGGGAATGTCCTGCCAGTCGGGAATCAGCTTTTTGATTTCCGAATTTGCCTTCAGATTGAAATTTTTGCTTGCGTAGTCCACAAAGGAATCGGTGTTGGTAATCTGCACCGCATCTTCCACGGTGCCTGTGTCCTTAACCACTTGGTCAATGTTTAGCGGTTTTGTTTTGTACCGCACATTATTGCGGATGGTGTTGTATTTGGGCTTTTCCGGTTCGTCGTTTAAAATGTTCACAAGCTCGGGGTAGGTTTCTGCCCAGATGCCTGTGGTGTAAGGCATTCGTTTTAAATTGTTTCGGATTTGAGAGCCTTCACCGCTCCCCATCCAATCCAGCCCCCGACTGTCAAAACGGAAGGGGTATTCACATTCCAGCATCAGATTGTTTTCAAAGGTATTGTACCGTCCGCCGCCAAAGAGAGCAACGGCAGAGGTTTTATAAAATACGTTTCCGTACACTTGGGTGGAGGAATGCATATCGTCTAAGTACACCGCGTTCATTTTCATTCCTGTGGTGGTTTCGATGGCACTTAATTCATGGAAATAGTTATAACGAATGATATTTCCTCTGGTTTCCCAATGTCTGCCTGTGTAAATGACACCTGCATCCGAGGTATCGTGGCAGATGTTATAAAAATCGTTGTATTCAAAGATACAGTTGTTGGCGGTGTAGCTGACGGCAAAATGGGGAGAATCGGAAAACTCATTGTGTGCCACACGGATTCCTACCCCTTCTGCTTTCACCGCAGGACAATAGGTTCTCATGTATTGAGAAAAGGTTTTGAATTTGCAATTTTCCGCATAACAGTTGGAGGAAGTTAATTTGGTTCTGTTTCCGCAATTGAAATAGACTCCGGCTGACAATAATTCGTGGAGAGAAGAATTTTTAATACCGCTGTTTGTACAACTGTTAAAGCGAACTGCCGTGTTTCCGATTGCGGTGATTTCGCAATTGTCAATGACGGTGTCGGTACAGCTTCCCAGATACACGGCATTGCTTCTTGTTCCTTCCATGCGAAGACCTTTGATGGTAATATTTTTTGCGCTTGAAAGAGAGAAAAACAGGGCATTGTAAGTGGTGTAGGAAAGGGAATCCTCTTTGGTAATCCCTGTGGGAGGAATCAGATACATGATTCCCGTTTCCTGATCCACATAATATTCATTGGGAACATCCAGCTCCTCCAACAGATTGAAAAAACGGATTCTGCGGTTGGGAACTGCCAAATAGCTGGAACGAACATAGGCAGTCAGAGTATCCTTCTCTGTAATGGTGGTGGGGGAGGAAACATCCGCCCAATCATGACAAAGAAAGCCTAAGGACCAGATATCAGGAGCCTTTTTCCAAAGCTTCCAACGGTCGGAATTCACCGTAAATTCGCATTGATAAACCCCGTTCCAGTAGGTTCCGGAAGAACCGTTTTGCAAAACAGTTTCCGAATAGACGTATCCTTGGTTGGGATATTCTGCAAAACGCAATAACTCATCCTTCCAGACCAAAATGGGAGGAAAGGAGGAGCCTGCGCCAAAGCCTTGCAGGGTGGGACCGCTCCAATCGGTAATTCCCACATCGGCGAGAGACACCTGCATCACCTTATCCTTACCGTCCTGTTCAATAATACGGTCTAAAATTGCCTGATCGGTTACCTTGGTAAAGGCGGAGAAGGGGATTTCCCGTGTTCCTGTCAGCACGACGGTCTCATCCTTGTAATTCTCAATAGTCAGCCCATTGTGATTGGCATTTAATTTGATGGCAGCGGTCATGGGATACCGTCCGCCACGGATTTTGATGATGGCATTTTCTTTCTTGGCAGCGGCATTCACCGCCTTTTGCAATGTGGCAAAGGGAGTATGAAAACTACCGTCATTGGTGTCTGATCCTGTAGTTGCCACATAAAATACGGTGTAGGTCATGTCCTCTGCCCCAACAGAGGGCAAAGGAAACAACATCAGAATCAGTAATAGGCATACCATTTTTTTCATTCGTTTTCTCCAATCTTAATAGGTTCTAAGGTATCCGAACAAAAGAAGAAGACACCGTCTGTCGTAGTAAATGTAACCGAACCCTTGGAGGGAACGGTTTTTTGCTCGGTTTTGACACTTGTCATCAAACGACTGTTTCCAACTTGTTCATAGGTTGCCAAAAGGGCGGTAACGGTGATGCTTTCCCTGTCAGAATTGGAAATCATCACACCATCCTTTGTTTTTGTTGCAGTCAAAATGTCTGCCGCACAGGGTCTTGCAACGGTAATGGATGATGACCGAGACGGTGTTCCTCCCGTTCCTTCCTCGTTGACGGGAGTGACGGTAACGCGGAGTTGTTTTCCCCGCTGTTCATCCGTGGGCGTATAGGTGCTTTGGTTGGCACCCGGGATTGCCTGATAAGAATTTCCCTCTAAGAGGTACCAGGTAAAGGCGGTGTTGCCCTCTCTAAAACCTTTTCCTTGGTAGATATAGCTTGCGGTCAGGGGTTCGCCTGAAATGCCGCTTCCCAGAATGGAAACATCGGACACGGTTGGTTTTTCGTCCCGTTTTTCTTCGGTGACTTCATACCGACCGATTTTGTCAAAGGGAATGTCCTGCCAGTCGGGAATCAGCTTTTTGATTTCAGAGTTTGCTTTTAAATTAAAGTTATCATTGCCGTAATCTATAAAGGAATTGGTGTTGGTAATCTGTACTGCATCCTCAACGGTACCCGTGTCTTTGACTACCTGGTCAATGTTTAAGGGCTTTGTTTTGTACCGCACATTATTGCGGATGGTGTTGTATTTGGGCTTTTCCGGTTCGTCGTTTAAAATGTTCACAAGCTCGGGGTAGGTTTCTGCCCAGATGCCTGTGGTGTAAGGCATTCGTTTTAAATTGTTTCGGATTTGAGAGCCTTCACCGCTGTCCATCCAGGTAAGACCCCGACTGTCATAGCGAAACGGATAATCACATTCTAACATCAAATTATTTTCAAAGGTATTGTACCGTCCGCCGCCATAGAGTGCAACGGCGGAGATGTTATGGAATACATTGCCGTACACCCGGGTTGCAGAATGCATATCATCTAAGTATACCGCCTGCATTTTCATTCCTGTGGTGGTTTGGATGGCGTTGGAATCGTGAAAATAATTGTAACGGATATGATTTCCCCGTGTGGACCAATCACGGCCTGAATAGATAATGCCCGAGTCGGATGCGTCGTTACAGACATTGTAAAACTCATTGTATTCAAAGATACATTCGTTTGCCTGATACCACATGACGATATAGGGAGAATCGCAAAATTCGTTATGAGAAACGGTCACACCTACTGCGTCCACATCCACCCCTGCCATCCCTGTTCTTTTATATTGAGAAAAGGTTTTCATTTTACAGTTGGTCATAAAACAGTTGATGTCTTTCAGCGTTCGACGACTTGAAGTGTAAGCAAACGAAACACCGCAGGAGCTTAATTCGTGAAGATAAGAATTTTTGATACCGCTGTTTAAACAACTGTTAAAGGACACGGCGGTGTTTCCGATCGCGGTGATTTCGCAGTTGTTGACTACAGCATTGTCACAGCCGGAAAAATAAATGGCATTGGACAAGGTGCCTTCCATGGTAAGGTTTTGAATGGTAACATGATTGGCTCTGTTCACATAGAAAAACCGATTGGAGGCGGTGGTATAATGAAAAGTGTCCTCAGGTGCGATTCCTTCAGGAGGAATCATGTACATAATATTATTTTCACGGTCAATGTAAAACTCACCGGGGACATCCAATTCCTCCAACAGATTGAAAAAACGCACTCTTCTGTTTTCTACCGCACCGTGACTGGAATAAGCATAGGTAATCACGGAACCGTCCTCCCGGACGAGAGCAGGGGTGGTATAATCCGCCCAGTCGTGCATCAAAAATCCTAAGGACCAGATATCCTTTGCTTCTTTCCAAAGCTTGGGACGGTCGGAATTAACAGTATATTGATTTGCGGTTAAATTATTGTATTTATTGCTTGTGTCGTTGGATTTGATGATTGTTTCTGTGTATAAATAACCCTGATTGGGATATTTGGCATATTCCATTAAAGTATCTTCCCATACCAAAATCGGGGAATAGCCCCTGTTACTGCCGTTAAAGCCCTGCATTTTCATGGTGCCGGCATCGGTAATCCCCAAATCCTCCAAGGAGGCATACACCACCTTGTCTTTTCCGCTTTGCTCAATGATACGGTCTAACACCGTCTGGTCGGTGACCTTTTTAAATTTACTGTAGGAAAATACGGTAGCGCCTGATAATACCACCTTTTCATCACGGTAGCTTTCAATGGTTAAGCCGCTATGAGAGGAATTTAAAGAAACGGCAGCAGACATAGGATATCTTCCGCCACGGATTTTAATAATGGCATTTTCCTTCCCTGCCGCTTTGGAAACTGCCTGTTGCAGGGTGGCAAAGGGTGCTTGAAAAGAACCGTCATTTTGGTCGGAGCCATCGGTGGCTACATAAAAGACAGTCACATCCGTTGTGCCTTCTGCATGAACATAACAGGGCAAAAGGGCAAGTATTATCATCAGACAAATCAGTTTTTTCATGGTCATCTCCTTATCATTGGTTTGTTTCACGGTCTAAAGAACGGAAAGAGATTGCTTGACTCAAATGAGCCGCGGTAATTTGCTCCGCCCCTTGCAGGTCAGCAATGGTGCGTGCAACTTTTAAAATTCTGCTGTAGCCTCTTGCACTCATGCCCAGAGAATCAAATGCTTGGTTTAACAGCTTGGAGCCTTGGTCGTCCAATTTGCAGTATTGCTCAATCATGGGTGCGGTCAGCTGAGAATTGGAAAAAATGCCGTTCTTTTGATATCGTTCCAATTGAATCCGTCTTGCTTTGTTGACCCGTTCCCGAATCACAGCCGAGGATTCGCCTTGTTCCTTTGTTCTGAGCTCATCGTATTGCACCGCCGCAACGCGAATATGTAAATCAATGCGGTCTAAAATGGGTCCGCTGATTTTTGACATATATTTTTTTACCTGTGCAGGGGTGCAGGTGCATTCTTGCTTCGGGTCCTGATAGTGGCCGCATTTGCAAGGATTCATAGAAGCGATGAGCATGGTGTTGCAGGGATAGGTTACCGATTGGTTCACTCTTGAAATGGTGACAGACCCATCCTCTAAGGGTTGTCTCATCACTTCAATGGCACGATGCTCAAATTCGGGAAATTCGTCTAAGAACAAGACCCCGTGGTGCGCAAGACTGATTTCACCCGGTTTCGGTACCGCTCCTCCTCCCACCAACCGAATGGAAGAAGAAGTATGATGTGGGTGACGAAAAGGTCTTACGGTCAGTAAAGGGGTGTGATAGGGAAGCTCTCCTGCCACCGAATGAATTTTGGTTACCTCCAATGCCTCTTCTAAGGTTAAATCAGGCAAGATAGAGGGAAGCCGTTGGGCAAGCATGGTTTTCCCCGACCCCGGAGGGCCAATCATCAGACAGTTATGACCGCCTGCTGCCGCAACCTCCAAGGCATATTTGGCAATTGCCTGCCCCTTTACATCAGCAAAATCAAGGACTGTTTCCCGTGCCGCACGGAAATACTCCGTATTGTTACAGGTCACAGGCTCTAAGAGCTTTGTGCCGCTTAAGTGAAGTAAAAGCTCTGCTAAATTATTGGGTGCCAAAACGGTAATTCCTTCTGTTACCGCTGCTTCAAAGGCATTTTCCTTGGGAACCACCATGTACTTTTTCCCGTGCCGTCTTGCACAGTCTGTCATGGAAAGGACCCCGTGAATGCCTCGCAAATCACCGTTTAAGGACAATTCGCCTGCAAAAGTATACTCCTCCAAATGCTCCGTTGTGATTTGCTGACTGGCAAGGAGAATGCCCACAGCAATGGGTAAATCATAAGCTGCCCCTTCTTTTTTGATATCTGCAGGGGCAAGGTTGACGGTAATTCTTCTGGAGGGCAATTCCAAATCCGTATTTTTAATGGCAGCACGAACACGTTCACGGGATTCTTTGACTGCCGCATCGGGCAGACCGACCACATCAAAGGAGGGGATGCCACGTGAAA
>SVJP01000084.1 GCA_015068925.1 Oscillospiraceae bacterium | reverse complement strand
ACCAAAGAGGCTGCTATCATACAACCTAAACCTAATATACTCAAACCATAAGCCAACATTTGTTTCATGTCTCCTTTGTAATTTTTAGCAAAATCATTTAGTCTAATGTTACCACAGCACCGTTCGGATTGCTGTAATCAATTCTGTCGCCTGATGTTTTCAGACGATCAACAAAGGCAAAATATTCTTCCTTAGATGCAAACAGTGGCTCAAATTCGTCGATAATCGTGTAAGCTCTCTTTGCCGAATCGGAAAGAAGAATCAAAAGCATCCCAAGTTGCATTTTTGCACTGGATACACACGCTGCAACAGGGTCTATAATTTGATAATCATTGCCGTGTCCTTTTCCTGTACAACCACCGGCATAAGGATGAACCACGGGCATAATGCAACTCAAATCACCCATATCCGTACTTCCTGAGCCAAAAAAATCTGCTACGGTAAATGAATATTCGGGAATGGCAAGCGCAGCTGCTTCTTCGGCTACCTGTATCAGATTGTCCTCATTTACCAAAGGAGCATAACCTGGAATATCAATAATTTCCACATTGGTATCAAGGGAAAGTGCTGCTCCGCACAAAGCCTGATTCACCTTTTTATTTGCCTTGCAAATCGCATCATAGGTTTTTCCGCGAACATAGCTTTCCAATACCGTTTTTTCCGGAATGGCATTGACCATTGCACCACCGCTTGTAATAATCGGATGAACTCTGATAATATCATTTTCCTGGAAGGTTTCACGGATAGCATTCACAGCATTCAGTCCGCAATTTGCCGCATAAAGGGCATTTCTTCCGTCCCAAGGGGAGCCTCCTGCATGAGATGCCACTCCCTTATAAATAATTTGCTTTGCCTGACAACCTACAGAACCTTTTTGAACACGAAATTCCCTGGCAGTATGTACCATAAACGCCAGGTCAACATCATCAAAATATCCACGGAACAAAAATTCACTTTTTCCGCCAAAATATTTAATTTTTCCTTCTTCTTCTAACTTTTTTCTGTACTCTATTTCCAGAAGTTCTTCTGCAGGAACCGCACAAAGCTTGATTTTTCCGCAAAATTTGTCCAACATTCCCGGTTCCTTTAATGCTGCAGCTATCCCTAAAAGGGCTGCACACTGTGCATTGTGTCCGCAAGAATGAACTGCTCCGGTTTGAGGATTTGCATCCGGGTGTTCAGGACAGATAATCGAGTCCAACTCTGCTAATATCAAAATAACAGGTCCCGGCTTTTTGGTGTCCAATACAGTATAAAATCCCGTAATCCCTTCAGCAAGAACAAGCTCGTATCCCAGCTCTTTAAACTTTTTTTCCATATATGCCGAGGTTTCAAATTCCTTGTATCCCGTTTCGGGATGCTTCCAGAGATACCGTTCGGCATCCAGTATCAACTGTCTGTATTTTTCAACTGCTAAATTAAGATCTTTCATCATAACCACCAAAAAAATATGAATCATTATAAATGGAATTTATCTTACGGTTCCACGATATTAAAACTTGCCGGTGGTTCAACCTCAAAGGAAGTCAGGTGGTCCATAATCAAATTCAGATATTTGATCTCTCCTTCAATCTGAGCTGCTTTCTTAATTCCGTCATAGTTCTTTTGCAAGAGTAAAAGCAATGCATTTTTAGGACAGGTAATGGTTACATCAGCCGTATCTGAAAGAGTATCTTCATATACAAGCATCACACCGGATTTTATATGCAACATATACTGTTCCGAAATATCTGATAAAACAAAATTAATAACAAAATCTTCCTCAGCCAGAGTTTCCTTATTCAGGATAATGCTGAGATAATCAAATAACATAGTCGGTGTCATATTCCGCTGCACATCACCGTTGGTGGAAGCAGCCTTTCCTAAGCTTGTGGCATTTCCGTTCCGAAGCTCTGTAGCAGCAGACAGATAAGCATTTCTCCATGTGCCGGATTCTGCCTGATAACCCAACTGTTCTAATGCATCTGCACATAAATATCTTGCCTCTTTATTTTCAGGATCGGCAAATACAAGTACATTCGTAATTTCAGCAACCCATTGATATTCTCCGTTTTCAAAATCTTGTTTTGCAAGTTTCAGTACTTTGTCAACATCTCCAAGGTACTCAACCCATTTCTTTGCACTGTCCGACGGTTCTAAGGGATTAAGATGAACAGGATTTGCATCATACCAGCCCATATATTTTTGATACACGGCTTTCGAGTTATGAGCTACCGTCCCGTAATACTGTCTTGTATACCAATTCTTTGCCAATTTTTCAGGAAGCTGAATCATATTGGAAATTTCATCAGAAGTATATCCTTGATTAATATAAGTCAGTGTCTGATCATGAATAAATTTGTAAACTGCAGCGGTATCTTCCATATATGTCACGGCAACCGCATTCCCCCAATGAGGCCAGTTGTGGGACTGGAAGGTAACTTCCACTTCGTTGCCATATTTCTTTACTGCTTCCAAGAGATAGCCTGCCCATGCAGCACCGTCACGAACCTGTGCACCGCGTAGTGTATAAAGATTATGCAATGTCCCTGTACAGTTTTCTGCGACCCAGAGTGCTTTTTTCTGCGGAAACCACACATTCATTTCAGCAGGAGCTTCTGTTCCCGGTGTCATCTGAAATTCCATTTTAACACCGTCAATGACAATGGTTTCTCCGGTTTTCTTTACTTCGTATGTAGGAGTAATAAAAGAAACCATTCCTATCGATTGTCCCATTCCGATTCCCATCGCTACTTTTCCTGTTTCACCGGGTTCTAACAATACACCGTATTGATAATTCGCTCTGCGTCCCATTGCTTTTCCTGCATATATATTTTCGCTGATGGCATGTTCTGTAAAATGCTCGGGAACAATGATGGGAATTTTACCACTTTCAATTTGTTCGGATATAGAAAGGGTACTGTCTGCCGCTTCTTCATCTGCCATAATCCCTTTTATTCCGCCAAAATGATCCACATGAGGATGAGAGATGATTACTGCTTTTATGGGTTTTTCTCCCAAATTATTCTCAATCAGTTCCATTGCAGCTTGACTACATTCAACCGTCATCAACGGGTCAAACACAATCCAACCGTTGTCGCTTTCAATCACGGTCAGGTTTGCCATATCATACCCACGAACCTGATAAATACCGTCCATCACCTCAAACAATCCGTAAGCATGATTGTTTTTGGTATTTTCCCAAAGGCTTGGGTTTACGGTATCCGGTGCCTGATCATGCTCCGTAATAAAATCATACGCTTTCTGGCTCCATATCACATTGCCCTTTTCGTCTTTGATTTCCAAAGCTTCGGGGGCGTCAATGAGTCCCTTTACGGCAAACTCCGCCTCTTGGGTATCATTAAAATCCAATTGGTGATAAACCTCAAAATTCAATGCGGCAGTATGTTTGGAAGCTTCTTTTACCTCCGCCGTCAAATTCATTGTTTCGTTACAACCGCATAGTGTTCCCATGATTGCTGCACAAAGCAGGAGTGTAATTTTTTTCTTCATTGATTTACTCCTTTCAAGTGTTTTAAAAATTTTAATCAATGCTTTAAAAAATAATTGATTATTCTAAAATCAGTGAACGATTTAGATGCCATCATTCAATCTGCATATAAGTTCATATAATGCGGTTTTATTAGAATCAAAAGTCAACAACTCATTTGCTCTTTTATAATCTACCCATAAATATTCCGTATGTTCATTTGACAGAAGGATTTCACTTTCACACTCAAACGCAAAAGAATATTCAGGTATAACATATGTATTGCCGGACCAATTCTTACGATGTTTTTCACAAATGCAATTCACTGGTATAGAACACATTGTATCAAGCTGTATAATATTTCTGATTTCAATTCCAACTTCTTCAAAAATTTCACGTTGGGCTGCTTCGATGGGCTTTTCTTTATTTTCGCCACCACCGGCGATAAATTGCCACCGGTCTATATCTGCACGATGTAAAATACAACATAATATATTACCTTTTATTATCTTATATGGTATTGCAAGAATTATGCTTTCTGCCATATCTACACTTCCCATAATTCTTTTTAGCTAAATTTTGCACTATCGTGCAAAGCTAAATTATCTCACTCCGTTCGATAGCTAAATTGTTTCTTACGAAACAGCTAAATTAAATTCGCCATTCAGCTGACCAAAGGTCAATTTAGCTACGAAGTAATTTAGCGTGCGTCAGCACATTTAGCTCGCCATAGGGCGAATTTAGCTGAATTCAACTTCGTTGAAATCATTATACCACAAACACAAAAAAATGACAATCCCCCAATTGTAAAAGATTGTCATTTTTACTATTATTCTTTGATTAATGAGCTTTTGATTGCACCAAATAAAATCAGGGCGCCACCAATTGCAATAGAGAGGGTGATGGTTCCGAAATTCCCATCCATATCAGGAATAACGAGGGCAAAAACAGTAGCAAACACAGGTTCTAAACCACTCAAAATCGCAACCTTGGAGGCTTCTACCTTGGTGTTGGCTTTGGCAAGGAGCAAATGTGCCACACCTCCTGCAAAAGCACCGCAATATAAAACGCTCAAAAAGACGGGTGCGCTTCCCAACTCCATGGTTTTTGACGGATAGAAGCACCATACCACAAGCATGGATAAAAATGCGGCAATGAAATGAAGAGTATTCACCGCTGTTTCATCATATTTTACTGACAATGTGTTAAACAAAACCATGTACACTGCAGTAAAAACGGCACATATCAGAGTCAGAAAATCACCGTAATTCAATCTGGTGAGATTGAAGGAAAGGGGATTGAGAGAGATGATTTCTGAAATAAACAAAAATCCAATGACAATGGCAATTAAGCCAATGACAATATTTTTCGTAGGCTTTTGTCTGAAACAAAGATACACCAAAAAAGGAACAAACAATACATTCATGGATGTAATAAATCCCGAGTTTGCCGCACTGGTATATCGCAGACCCTCCACTTGGAAAAAACTGTGAGTCGCAAAAATCATACCAAGAAGCAGGCAAGAAAAAATCATTTTGGGATCTCTGACTTTTTTCAGATTCTTGATACTGAACAACACCGCAAATATGGATGCAATCAAAAATTTTAACATCAGGAAGCTGACCGAGTCCACTGCACCGCCTGCAAATTTGGTAACAGGGAAGGCAAGTCCCCACAAAGCCGCACTTCCGATTGCCATCATTTCGTATTTTAATGATTTCATAATGTTACCTCAATTTCTTCGATGATTCCGTATCCGTTTCCACCCAGCTTGGGAAGCTCGGAATTGGGTGTTTGTTTGGTTTCTTTGAATAATTTTTCAGGATCCGTTTCCAATTGACCGCAGAAGGTGATGTTCTTCAAATGAATATCCTTTACGGTACAAACGGCATTGGGGTCGAACAATTCTCCCCATTCCTTCGGGTCTTCCACAATTTTGTAAGGAGCGGAGATGGGACCTGCGTTTACCACGCGAATCTTCTTTTTCTCCAAATCCTCCCAGCTCTGACTGATGGAAATGTTTTCAAAGTGCAAATTTTCGCAGTCTGCCAGAATATCGAACAAGCCGTATACGGGAATGTCGTTAAAACCGCTTTCTCTTAAGCAGGGGAAGGAAATATCCTTGAAATAAATATTGCTCATTTCCCCAACATTGAGGGCAGAATCGAAATCGGGTCCGAATTCTACATTGGCACAGTTGGGCTGATAATACATTTTATAAGTATAAATTCCGCTCACATCTTCAATCACGCAATTGCGAACGGCACAATCGTGGGTCTTTTTGTTGGGGTATTCTTTTCTGCCTGCCAACAGACGAATTTCGTTGTCGTCTCCTTCCACATGCTCTACCAATACATATTCAATATCTCCGTGAGTGACACCGGAGCCGTACCAGTCCCAGGCAAGGAGTGCCACCATGTCATCTCCTAAATTACTGCCCTTGAGATTGCGGATGATTCCGTATTTTGCAGGACCGTCAATATGAACACCGTCTTTTCTGTGGTCATAGAAGGAAATATGGTCAACGTAAAAATCGTGGGAGTTGGTAATCTGAACTGCGTAAGAGGTTGCACCGCCCAAAATGGTAATGTTGGTCACATTCAATCCCTTTACATTGGAAAAGAGAAGATGGGCAAATCCCCCAACGCTGGTGCCGAATTTATCAACCCGCAGTCTGCCGTTTCCTTCCGAACACCAAATACCGCCGTTTACGGTAATCAGCTCATCCGGGTCTTCTTGCTCCACATAAAACGCATTTCCCGAGCGGATATTACGATTTCTGATCATGCAGGTATTGGTATTGGGGCAAAGTCTGATCTCCTGGTCAAGAGCAATGTCCAAGTTGCAGCCGGAATCCATAAAAATAGATTCTGCCAGATAAATGGGTTGTCCCAGATTGGGAATCCGTACGTTTTTCTTTTCATCTAAGGCTGCCTGAATGGCTTTATTCCAAACGTTTCCTTCTGCCAGATGCTGATATTCCCGAACATCGGTAAAGGTCAGTGCAGAGATGTCAATGATGGTAACATTGTTTTTAATTTGTTGTTTTAACTGTTCTCTCATAATGATGTTCCTTTCTGTTTTTTTATTGGTTATTTTGTCCCGAAGGGACATATCAAAAAAGCTAAATTTTGAGCGAATGCTCAAAGCTAAATTATTCCGCTTCCGCTCCATAGCTAAATTGTTTCTGCGAAACAGCTAAATTAAATTCGCTTTTTAGCTGACCGCAAGGTCTATTTAGCTACGAAGTAATTTTGCTGAACTTGTTCAATTTAGCTCGCGGAACGCGAATTTAGCTAATCATTCAACTTTGTTGAATTTTTCCTTGTTTTAGTGAATATTTTAGAATCTTTTTTAGCTAAATTTTGAACGAATGCTCAAAGCTAAATTATTCCGCTTCCGCTCCATAGCTAAATTGTTTCTGCGAAACAGCTAAATTAAATTCGCTTTTTAGCTGACCGCATGGTCTATTTAGCTACGAAGTAATTTAGCTGAACTTGTTCAATTTAGCTCGCGGAACGCGAATTTAGCTAATCATTCAACTTTGTTGAATGATTCAGGGCATAGGCTTTTGAATGTTACTTGTCTATACAAGTTTATTATATCAAAAGAAGGGGAATTTGTCAATCCATTCTTGCATTTTCGGGAAAAATAAAGTATAATGGTAATAGGTGATGAAAATGATAAATAGAAACGACCCTCGTCCTCTCTATCTGCAATTGGCAGATTTTTTGAGAGAACAAATCACTTCAGGACAAATCAAACCGGGAGATCGGCTTGACAGTGAACCGGAAATGGTGAAAAAATTCGGTGTGGCAAGGTTGACGGTAAGGGAAGCATTGCAACAGCTTGTTAACGAAGGGCTTGTGGTGAAAAAACATGGAAAAGGAACCTTCTGCAAGCTTTGTACCAAGCGAAAAAATATTGATGTTTTACTGGACATTAAGGATTACTATTTTATTCCCTATTATATGCAAAGTATCAGCCGTATCTTGAATCAGTACAATGCCAATCTGATTGCAGGTGATACCAAAAACGACAATATTCAGATTGCCAAGCTCCTGAAAGAAATTGCCCTTCGGGGTTCGGATGGCGTAATTTTACAAGGTTGTCCTCAAATCAATCCGCCACGGGAAGAATTACAGGAAGCTTTTTTGGCATTACAGGAAAAAAACATTCCCGTTATCATGATTGATTATGCTTATGATTTTGTATCCTGCTCCTCTGTTATGATGGATGAAGTGGAAGCAGGAGTGGTGGCAGGAAACTATTTTAAAAAAATGGGACATAGACAGGTTGCCTGTGTCACGCTTTCGGATAACATTTTGTCTCTCTGTCGTCGAAAAGGATTGGAGCAGGTATTCGGAATGGCACCTGAAATTCCCATGGGTCCTGATTTTGCCATTCAGTTGAAACATGCAATAAAAAAAGGAATTACAGGGATTTTTTGTTTTAGTGACCAGGTGGCAAAGGAATGTATGGATGCTCTTTCTGCTTATTCCATTCCTGAGGATGTGTCGGTGGTCAGTGTTGACGACACCATGATTTCCACCTTTTATCACCTGACCTCTGTGGCTCACCCCAAGGAACTGATTGGTGAATTTGCAGCAATTTCCTTAATGGAAGAGCAATTGCCTGTCTCAAAGATTTTTCCGCCCATATTAATAGAACGAACTTCGGTTGCAATCACAACATAACAGAAAAGGAAGGGGTTGCCTCGCTTTTTAGCGAGGCAACCCCTCAGACTGTCGAAAAAGTCGGTCTACCGCAAGCGAAGTAAAATAAAACAAGAAAAAACATATTCTTTCATATTTACAATAACAAATAAAAAACCGTCAGGAGAATGTCGGATTTTCCTGACGGTTGC
>SVJP01000083.1 GCA_015068925.1 Oscillospiraceae bacterium | reverse complement strand
TAAAAATTTCCGAAGATGTAATTGGAACCATTGCAGGCCTTGCAGCAGCAGAGGTCAAGGGTGTTTCCGGTATGAGTGCCGGTCTGACCGGTGGAATTTACGACTTAATCGGTAAGAAAAATCCATCTAAAGGCGTAAAAATTGAACTGAAGGAAGAGGAAGTTTCCATTGATATTTACTTGATTGTAGAATATGGAGCCAAAATTCCGGATGTGGCATTGGAAGTGCAACAAGCTGTGAAAAACAGTGTTGAAACCATGACAGGTCTTACCGCAGCCAAAATTGACATCCATGTTCAGGGCGTAAAAATGGAAAAAGAAGAACCCGAAGCTCAAGAAAAAGCAGAAGAATCAACAGAAGAATAAAGAAAGAAAGCGGTAATATTATCATAAAAGTGCAAGTCAATGAACGAGTTATATCGTTGATTGCTTGCGCTTTTTTATCGTAAAAAGAGTAAAAAATTGAGCCATACGATTAAAATATTTTTAAAAAACAGACCGACATCGGAAAGTGCCGGTCTGTTTACTGTTTTCAAAATGATTAAAGTGTCTCTTAGCAGGTTTTTTGCTATTTATTTTCTCCTGTCATATCTTCTTTGATCTCTTCTCCTGCATCCTTGATTTTCTCTTCGGTATTTTGTAACCCTTCCTTCATATCCTCGCCTATATTTTCTGTTTCCTTTTCCACATCCTCACCTGCATCTTCAATACTGTCGGGAAGGTCAGGTGCGGGAGAAACGGTTTGAGCGGGAGTGTTGGTGACGTTATCATTCTTGTTTCTTCCTCCACAGGCGGTCAGCAAGCCTAACACCAATACCGTAATCAATACTACTTTCCATTTTTTCATGGTAATCTGCCTTTCTGCCCACAATCATATTTTGGCGCTTACCGTGGGCAGATAAGTCGCGGCCGCTGTTACGGCTGTTTCTATTATGGGCAGATTGGAAAAAATTATGCATCTAATGTTAAGCTGCAGTTTTGTGTAAACAGTTCAATAATTTCTTCTTCGCACACATTGGTGGGGACTTCCAAAGAAAATTTATAGGTTCTTCCTTCCTGATTTTTGGAAATGTATGTATCCTGAACGATAATGCCTTTTGTACTTAATAACTCTGCGGCATATTGTTGGAAATTCGATTCTGTGACGTTATAAACAGACAGAGTTTTGGATTTTGGCAAGGATACCCATTTAGGATTTTTATGCAGTAAAATCTGAGCGGTTAATAAAATCAAAGTAGAGGCAATACCAACCACATAAAGCCCTGCACCAATCGCCATACCAATTCCGGAAGTTGCCCAGATACCTGCCGCGGTGGTAAGACCCGTTACCGTCTTTTTCTGAATAAAAATAATGCCCGCGCCCAAAAAACCCACACCGCTGACAATTTGCGATGCAATACGGGAAGGGTCTAATTTGGTGTCTGTTAATTCCAGAAAATCCAGCATATCAAAAAAACCGTATTTGGAAATAACCATCATCAATGCCGCTCCGCAAGCCACCACGCAATGAGTACGAAGCCCTGCTTCTTTGGAACGGTTTCTCCGTTCTTTTCCGATAAAGATTCCGCAGATTGCTGCAAGCAGAATACGAAATATCATTTCTAAATTCATTCCTAAATCCATTGTTATACTCCTTCTTTTTTGACGTCTCCCCGGGCAGTTACGACCCGATACCCCGCCTTTTCTACTTTTTTTATCAATTTTTCTTTTCCTTCTGCCGCTTCTTCTCCCGTACTGATTTTGTTGTCATACAGAGAATACAGTTTTCTCAGGCGTGTGGGAGAAAGATTTGGCATGACCACATTTGCTCCTGCCTGCAAACCCAATTCCCTGCCCTGAGGATGTAAGGTTCCAAGTGCAGTGGTGGAAGGAAGCAATGCATAAGGGAACATGAGCCGTAAAATGGAAATCAGTCGCAAGGTCATGTGTAAATCACCGTTTGGTTCATCCTTAAAAGGGGTTTGCCCGTGATGCAAAAAGGGGCCGATTCCTATCATGTCAGGCTGCAGCTCTTGTAAAAAAAGCAAATCCTCTGCTAAATATTCCGGTCTTTGCCCCGGAGAGCCAACCATAAAACCGCTTCCCACCTGATAACCGATTTCTTTTAAGGTAAACAAACACTCCATACGGTTTTTCAGGGTTAATTCAGACGGATGCAAGTAACGGTAATGACAATCTACCGCCGTTTCGTGTCGCAACAAATAACGGTCTGCTCCTGCATCAAAAAGCCGTTGATAGCTTTCCCGTGACCGTTCTCCCAAGGAAAGAGTCACAGCACAATCGGGATACTGCTTCTTCATTTGGGAAATTAAAGTGCAAAGCCAATCGTCTGCGTGAGTACCATCCTCACCACCCTGCAAAACAAAGGTGCGAAAGCCAAGGTGATAACCCGTTTCACAACATTCCAAAATATCCTCCCGACTTAACCGATATCGTTCAATTTCTTTGTTATCCCGACGGATTCCGCAGTAATAACAATTGTTTTTGCAGTAATTTGAAATTTCAATTAAGCCACGGATATAAACATCCTTACCATAGTGCTTTTGACGCACCTGATCAGCAAGAAGACGTAAGTCGTTTTCATATTGTTCTTCACAGATGAGCAAAAGCAATTGTTCCTTAGGCAAAGTTCTTTGTTCATAAAGCTGTTGTACAAGCGGATTCATACGGTTTCCTCCTCGCTTAATTCACGGATGACCTGCCCGGCCAGCATAAGCCCTGCCACCGAAGGAACCCAGGCAACACTTCCCGGATATGAGGTAGAGGTTTTTATGGCTTCTTCTGTGGAAAATACCACTTTTACATCCTTAATGTTCCGTTGCTTTAATTCCCGCCGTATAACCCTTGCAAGGGGACAAACGGAGGTTTTGGAAATGTCTGCCACCTGAAACAATGAAGGATCCAACTTATTTCCTGCTCCCATGGAGCAAATGATTTTTGTACCCGCTCTTTTTGCCTGCACAACCAATTCAATTTTACCCGTAACCGTATCAATGGCGTCAATAATATAATCGTATTCGCTAAAATCAAAAAGATGTGCGGTTTCGGGGGAATAAAACAAGGAATGGCAGGTAACGGTGCAATGAGGATTGATGTCGTAAATCCGTTCCTTGGCAACCTCTGTTTTAAGCCGACCCACCGTGGAATGAAGGGCATAAACCTGGCGGTTTAAGTTGCTGATGCTGACCTTGTCATGGTCAATCAAATCCAAAGCTCCTACACCGCTTCGTGCCAAAGCCTCTGCCGCATAGCCGCCTACACCTCCAATACCGAACACCGCCACATGGGATTGTTTCAACCGTTCCATTCCCTTTTGTCCCAGCAAAAGCTCGATTCTTGCCAATTGGTGTTCCATTGTTTGCACCCCTTTTCCTAAAAACAAAAACGCACCAAAAACTATCGGCTCAGGTTTTTGACACGTCTCCAATATCATGTACCTATTATAGCATTTTTATACCTGTTTGTCAAGCAGAATTGAAAAGAAGGAAATTACTGTTGAAAAGAGAGAAATTTTATGATAAAATAGAGATAACGGAATCAATTTGCAAACTAACGGAGTGAGGTGGTTTTATGAATCAATGTTGTAAAAAACGATTATGGTTGATTATTACGGTAATCATCAGTTGTGTTGTCATGGCGTTTATCGAAACAATCATTGAACCGACTTATTTTTTAAAATCCGTCCTGAAGATGCTATTCTTTTTGTTTGTACCCATTCTTGTAATCAAATTACAAAAAGAAAAGGTGTTTGCTGACTCTTTTTCGTTACATAAAAAAAGTATCCTGCAATTATTGGGACTTGGCTTGGCGATTTACGGAATTATCATGGGTGCATTTTTCTTAACCAAGGAGATATTCGACTATTCCACCTTGGTAAATTCCCTTTCGACTGACCAAAAGGTTTCTCATACTCATTTTATTTGGGTTGCATTGTATATTTCTTTCGGCAATTCTCTGTTGGAGGAATTTTTATTCCGATTTGTTGCATTTCTCCATCTGTCGAAATATACAACAAAGAAAGCGGTATACTTCTTTAGCTCCTGTCTGTTTGCTTTGTACCATATAGCGATGATTGGCAGTTCTTTTCCCGTGCCGTTGCTTTTGCTTGCATTGGTCGGCTTGGCGGTTGGCGGAGCAATCTTTAATTATGTGGATGAAAAAGGCAGAACGATTTATTACTCATGGATCATTCATATGTTTGCAGATTTTGCCATTATGACAATATGGTATCTTCATATTTGATTGAAGTGAACGACAAATATCACCATGGACATGAAACAAAAACGTTTTTGCTTCTTTATCATAGATTCTTTCAGCATATAACGTTTATGAAAAACAAGGATTGATAGTAAGATTTCCCATTCAGAAACGAAATCTGTATGGAAAGTAAAAATTTCCTGAACAAGAGAGGGATAACCATGACTTACAAAATTGTAGTATCAAAAGGAAGTTTTCATTCTGTAGAAGAGGCAGCATGCGGAGAAAAGTTGATTTCCTGGGCGGATTTTTCCAATGAGGATTGCCGTGCATGTACCGAATGTTTTGCAGCGGTGGATGCGAAAGCTATTTTAGAAGAAAAGAAAAACTTGAAGGTGGAACTTTGTGATCTTAACTGCCTTCCGTCGGAAGAAGGAACCGTCATTTTTCTGGGAGAGGACTGTGCAAAATTTGCTGCAGAACAATACGGTCTTCCTTATGAAAGGATAGAAGAGGAAGATTCCTTCCGTATGTATGGCACGAAACGGGACGGATTCAATGTGGCTCTGATTTATGGCGGTGCCAGAAGCGGCAGTGCTTACGGAATGATTGAATATTTAGAATATCACGGGATTCGTTTTATTGCTCCCGGAGAGGAAAATATCATTTACAGTAAGGAATATGACCATTCCGAAAAAGAGGAATTTGAGATTACCAAAACACCCTCTTATCAAGTTCGTGAAGCCAAAAGCGAATTTTTGATGGATGAAAAAGAGGACATCATCATGTGGGCATATCATGCAAGAATCAATCATTTTTTCTTGATGAATGTCAATAAAAGGGAGCTTTTTCACAAGCTTTGTCTGAATATTGTAGGTGGCGGTCATACCATCTGGTATAAGTATATGGATGTCAATCAGGAATACCCATACAAACATGCCATTTTTGGCGGAGAGGGAAAACCCGAAGACCCCTATGAGGTCAGTCCTCTTTTCAAAGGGGATGTGAATGGTGATGGCATTCTTTCTTATGGAGAAGCCCATCCCGAATGGTTTGCCGAAGTGGACGGTGTTCGTACTCTGAACCGAGATTATGATTTGTTTGAAAGACTTTCCTATGCCACAGGCGATTTTATTTGTACTACAAACGAAGAAGGAACGAATGAATTTATCAAGCTCATGCTTCAAACCCTGATTGACGGGGAAAATCGAAGTGTGACAAACTTTAAGCTGGAAGGATTGGATAACGGCACCTGGTGTCAATGTGAAAAATGCCGACAAGACGGTACCTATTCATATAAACTTCTAATGCTTGCCTACAAGCTTGATAAAGCAATCAAGCAAGCAACTGAAGAAGGAAAAATCAAAAGAAGAATCAGGGTGGAAATTCCTGCTTATCACGAAACCCTTCCGCCTCCCGACAGAGCATTGCCTGAGGATTTTGATTATTCCAACATTTATGTGACCTTCTGTGTGATTGAGCGTTGTTATGTCCATACCATCAATGACCCAAAATGTTTGGAAACCAACAAGCCTCTTTGCGACAATCTCCTTGCATGGACCAATGGCTATTATCAGGGCGAAATTATGATAACAGAATATTTCAATGTCAGCTCCTTTGCAGGAATGCCTTTTGTTCTTACTGATAAAATCAAAAATGATATGGTATTTTATTATAATATTGGTGTCAGACATTTTGTGTATATGCATATCTTAGGCAGAAACTGGGGTGTTCAGGCAATCAATAATTACCTTTACGGAAAATTGATGTGGGATGTCAATGATGATTCCGACAAGCTTGTTGAGGAATATTTTAACGTGAGATACGGGGAATATTCCGAACAAATGAAAGCGGTGTATCAAGAGCTTGAGGATGCAGGCTCTAACTGTAAATATATTAAGCACTACCAATGGTTAGACGGGAAAACAAGAAGTCTTTGCAGAAGTCTGAATAAAGAGGATACGGTATTTTTCCCGTTAAAGCATTGTAACCTTGATTACCGCGAGGATGATGTTCAGGCAGGTCCCTCTCTTCTGGAAACGGCAGAGCGTTATCAGGCATGCTTTGATGGGTTTAAGGAATTTGTAAAGGACAGAGAAACCCATGCTTTGACCGAGGATTTGGAACAACTGGAATACGGCGTTTACACTCTGTGGTATTTGTATTACAAATCCCTTGAGGCAGTCAGGGGGGATATTTCCGCCTCCGAAAAAGCCAATATGTTTGCAGAAAAATTAGAACAAATCACCGGGCCTTTACTCGGCTATGACATGGGCGACCGTTTTGCAAACGGACTCAGTGCCCTGGCAATGCACGAGCAGAAATCGAAGAAGTAAGAAGTTTTTGGAGGATTCATGAAGCTTTATTTTGCCCCTATGGAAGGGATTACCACTTATACCTACAGAAATGCCCATAACCAAATGTTCGGTATGTGCGACAAATATTATGCCCCTTTCATTGTTCCCTCTGCAGATGAGAGAATTACCCTAAAAACCTTACGGGATATCCTGCCCGACCGTAATCAGGCTGAAATTGTACCTCAGGTGTTATGCAACTGTCCCGAAGCCTTTCAAAACTTTGCAGAAAAGGTATTTTATCTTGGATATGAAGAATTGAATCTGAATCTGGGTTGCCCCGCAACTACGGTTGTGAAGAAAAAAAGAGGGGCAGGCGCCTTGTTGAATACAGAAAGCCTGGATCAATTTATGGAACAAATTTTTTCCCGTACAAGGATTTCTGTTTCCGTAAAAACCAGAGTAGGTTTTTATCATCACGAAGAATTTGAACAACTGCTGGCGGTGTACCAAAAGCATCCCATTTCCTTGTTGATTGTGCATCCCAGAGTGCGGGAGGAGTTTTATCGGGGAATTGCCAATCGGGAAACATTCGAAAACGCCTATCTCCGTTCCAAAGAAACCCTTTGTTATAACGGGGATATTACAACCGTTTTGGACTATCAAGCAATCACAGCTCGATATAATGAATTGCATCATGTGATGATTGGCAGAGGAGCAGTGACAAATCCTGCTATTTTTAGAGAAATAAAAGGCGGAGAACCTCTTCGGACAGAGGAATTGATTGCATTTTCCGACTTGTTGGAGGAACGCTACATGGCACTTTTACAATCAGATGCCTTTACCCTTCACAAGCTGAAGGAAGTGTGGCAATATGCATTGCTCAATTTCCCTGAAGAAAAAAAGATTGCAAAAGCGGTGAAGAAGGCAAATCGGCTTTTGGATTTAAACAGTGCCATCCGTCAATTACCCGAAATAGAAAATCAGAAGGAGAAAAAACGATGAACCAAGCAGCAACATTATTTCATACTGTACTGAAAAAGAAAAGCCGTATCAAATTGCTGGGCGATTCTATTACCCATGGTGTAGGCGGAACCGGCTTTGAACAAAACGGAGAACCTATTGTAACAAATTTTTTCAGAAATCCTGATGGATATTGTTGGGCAAAGCAATGGAAGGAATATTTGGAAGCCCATTATGCTTGCGAGGTGGTAAACAATGCTTGCACAGGAACGACCATTCAATTTATCCTTGAGCATTTTGACACTTTGGTGGATGAAGAAGATGATTTAATTCTTTGCACCATTGGTACCAACAACCGTCATCAGTATCATGATCAAAAGCCGAAGCATACCCGGGAAGAACACATGGAAGAATTTTATCAGAACATTCTGGCGTTGCATGAACGGTTCCAAAAGGCAAACAAAAGTGCCGTTTTTATGGCAAACATTCCTGCATCCTCGGAAAATGAACAGGACGGAGAGAATTATTGGAGACTGTTTCACATGGAAGATGTGTATCATTTGTATCAGAAGGCATCCGAAGTTTGCGGATTCCCCCTGATTGAAATGTATCGTCTGTTTTCTGAATATTGTGAGCAAAATAATGTAACGGTAGATTCCTTGTTGGCAGACGGTCTTCATCCTACCGATCAGGGATATGATGTGATGTATCAATTAATTATGAAAGAATTGGAATTGTTATAGTGAAAAAAGAATAAACTGATACATGAGGAGGTTTAAGAGTGAAAATTAACAGGGATTTCAAGACATAACAAAAAAAGGTATTTAATACCCCTTGAGAAAAAAGTATGTAAGTATTAGTTATCGTTGCATTTAACTAATAAAGAAATATCA
>SVJP01000082.1 GCA_015068925.1 Oscillospiraceae bacterium | reverse complement strand
CTTTACAGCAGACGGTCGTGTGGATTTCAGAGATTTGGTAAAGGATTTGGCTGCGCTGTTCCGTACCAGAATTGAATTGCGTCAGATTGGTGTTCGTGATGAAGCGAAAATGCTGGGTGGTCTGGGTATTTGCGGCAGAAGCTTATGCTGCTCCAGCTTTTTGGGTGAATTTGACCCTGTTTCCATTAAAATGGCAAAGGAGCAAAGCTTGTCCTTAAATCCCACTAAGATTTCAGGTGTGTGCGGCAGATTGATGTGCTGCTTGAAATATGAGCAGGATGCTTATGAGGATTTGCACAGAACCACACCGAAGGTGGGGGCAATTGTCAAAACGCCTGAAGGAAAAGGCGAGGTGATTTCGGTCAATCTTCTTCGGGGTCAGATTAAGGTGAAATTGGATCGGGATGAAAGTATGCAGGTTTTCCCGGTGAAACAGTTAAAGATTTTGAAGGCAAGTCCCCAGGGAAAAGAAAATAAAAAAATGACAGAAGAAGAAAAAAATGCAGAAAAAATCTTGAAAGAATTAGAAAAAGATTAAAATAGGGTTGAAATTTATCAAAACCTATGTTATAATGAAAGAAAGAAACCTGTCTTTACAGGAATTCCGTTGAGGAGGTGTTTTCCAATGGCATATAGTATTAATGATGATTGCATCAGCTGCGGTGCTTGCGCTGCTGAATGTCCTACTTCTGCTATTTCTGAAGGGGATGGCAAATACGTTATCGATGCAGACGCATGCGTAAGCTGCGGTGCATGTGCAGGAGTTTGTCCTGTTGATGCTCCTAATGAGGACTAATCAAAAAAGAAAAAAGCTCGTGGGAAACCATGGGCTTTTTTTATACTATCAGGAGATAAAAATGATGAATCAATGGGTACGTTGGGATGATTTACAATTAGGCGGTTTGGCAATTTATCAGTGTCATTAGGGACATGCCAGTTTTTGCACGTCTCTGTATTTTTTATTCCTTATCACCTTTTATGGCTGTAAGAGTAGTATTCTTATTCTCTGCCGAGGACTTTTCCCAGCGGAAGAAAAGGTATTTGTAAAGAATATCAATAATTGTAATTTGCCCCTGAATAAGAGGGAAATCTGTATCAAGAAATTTGTTTGCATCACGCACCGTAGTGCAGATAGTGATATCTGCCCACCGGCAAAGGGGAGTGTTAATATAGTCGCTTATGGCAACAACTGTAATTTTTTTAGACTTTGCAATTTTTGCCGCTTCGATTACTGCTTTTGTTCTTCCTGATGATGAGAAAAGGAAAAGCAAATCCCCTTTTTCAAGAAGAGAGGATGACATTTTTGAAATTACAATGTCGCTGCTGTATGAGCAGCAGGATTTTAATCTAAAAAATTTTATATAAGCATAATTTGCAGAAACAGAGGATGTTCCAAGTCCAAAAAAATGAATATGCTTTGCATTTTTAAAGGCATCATGCAAGAAATGTGCATCCTTTTCCGAAATTGCCTTAAAGCTGTTTCGGGTAACATTTATGGCAAAGTCGGAAATGCGTTTTGATATGGTTTCAAAGGAATCATGGTGTGTAAAATCAAGAAAATTTTCCGAAAAAACAAGATTACTTAGATTTTGTTCACGGCTGTCTTCTGAGACAGCTTTTTTAAATTCCTTAAATCCAGAAAAACCAATTTCCTGAAGAAAACGGCATACTGTTGCGTAGCTTGTTTGTGTTTCTTCCGCAACGGAAGAAATGGTAAAGGATGAAATTCTTAAAATATTATCAATAAAAAAGTTTGCAAGCTTGCTTTTTGTAGGTTGTTTGGAATCTTTAAGTCGGTTTAACTTTGCTATGTAAAGATTATTCATAATACCCCTCCTTTGCTATTAAAAAGAGTATATCAGAGATGATATAAAAAGTCAATATATATCAAAAATTATACTACAAATATAAAAAAATGATATAGACATATATCATATTAGTGTGCTATAATAAAAATATAACGGAGAATAGGAGGTAAAAGGAGTGAAGGTTTACAAAGTAACCGCCCCGGAATTCAAAAAATACGGTCAGGTACTGAAAGGATATGATTTTTCCGAGCTTTTTGAAAATTTGAAAAAGCTTGACATCCCCGATGAAGGTATTACATATGAAGCATCTGTTCCTGGTCTTGAGTCGTGCAACGAAAAGAAGCTTATGGAAAACAAAGGCTTTGGTGGAATGCCTATACAGATTGGATATGTAGGTGGAAATAACAAAATATTAAATTGTCTGGAATACCACAAGAGCAGTGAGTTTAATATTGCACTTGACGATGTTGTGCTTGTGCTTGGAATTCAAAGTGAGATACAAGACGGAATGTTTGATACTTCTCTTTGCAAGGCGTTTTTATTGCCTGCAGGAACGGGAGTAGAGCTATATGGAACTACACTCCATTATGCACCAATGAATGTAGGTGCTGACGGCTACCGTGTTGCATGCGTTCTGCCGTTTGGCACAAACGGCACAAAACCTGAATTTAAGACATATACACACGAAGACAAAATGTGCGGTGGTTCAAACAAGTGGATTATGGCGCATAAGGATGCACCTGAAGCACAAAAAGGCACTTATGTAGGACTTACAGGTGAAAATATAATCTTCGAAAAATTAAATTTTTAAAAGGAGAGATAAATATGGAAAAGAAAATTTATTTGGGAAATGACACAGCAGGCTACTACTTAAAGCAAAAATGTATAGAATATCTTGAAGGTAAGGGTATTCCTTATGTAGACTGTGGCTCAGAGGATGATCCGGATATTGAAGCTACACGTTATCCGTTCTTTGCAGCAAAGGTTGCAAAGGCAGTGGCAAGCGGCGAGGCAAGATGTGGCGTGCTTATCTGCGGAACAGGTATTGGCATCAGCATGGCGGCTAATAAGTTCAAGGGAATAAGAGCGGCACTTGTTAACAGCACATACCTTGCAAGAATGACAAGACGTCATAATGATGCAAATATTCTTTGCCTTGGTGGAAGAACCATCGGAGAATGGGAAGCAATTGACATTCTTGAAACATTTCTTAACACAGAGTATGACGGAATGTTCCATGATGGCTCCCTTGACCTTATTAGAGAAGCTGAAAATTACATGATGAACGACAACGTATGGCAGGAAGAGCCAAGAAAAATTTCCACAGGCCCTCTTGCAGATGCAGAAATATTTGACAGAAGCAAAGGCTGATATAATGGTAAAACGCTGGAACACACTTGCTAAGTGTTCTAACGGACATTCGGAATACCATGGACTTTTCTATACAATCAGGAGAAAGAGCGATGAATCAAGAGATGCGTTGGGATGATTTGCAATTGGGCGGTCTTGGAATTTATCAGGATAAACGTCAGTTTTGCTTTGGTGTGGATGCGGTTTTGTTGGCGGATTTTTGTCGGATTCGACCAAAGGAACGGGTTTTGGATTTGTGTGCGGGGAATGGCATAATTCCCATTTTGCTTGCAGGAAAAACCAAAGCGAAGCACATTATGGGATTGGAGCTTTCTGAGCGGAATTGCGAATTGTTTCGAAAGAGTGTGGAACGAAATCAATTGTCAGAAAAACTGTCGGTGTGCTGTGGTGATATTAAAGACATCAAAACGGTAGTTTCCGGTGCGGAATTTGATGTAGTGTCTTGTAACCCACCTTATATGGAGGCAGGGAGTGGTCTGTTAAATGCGGAGGATGAAGTAACCTGGGCACGGCATGAGGTCATGTGCACCTTGTCTGATGTTTTGGATGCGGCTGCCTGGTCGGTGAAATCGGGAGGAAGAGTGTGCATGATTCATCGTCCTCACCGTATGGAAGATTTATTGGTAGGGATGAGGCAACGAAAGCTGGAGCCAAAGCGGTTTCGTGCTGTCTATCCCAAACCGGGGAAAAAAGCATCTATGATTTTGGTGGAGGCTCTTCGAGGCGGAAATCCGGGGATGGATGTTCTGCCGCCATTGTATATTTATGATGAGTCCGGATGTTATACTCGGGAAATTGATGAAATTTACGGGAGAGTGAAAGAATGAGCGGAATGTTATATTTGTGCGGAACACCCATAGGAAATTTATCTGATTTTTCTCCCAGAGGGGTAGAAATTCTGCAAAGTGTTGATTTTATTGCGGCAGAGGATACCCGTCATAGCTTAAAATTGTTACAGCATTTTGGAATTTCAAAACCTATGGTCAGTTATTTTGAGCATAATAAACGGGAACGGGGCGAGCAAATAATCAAGCGATTATTAGACGGAGAGTCGGCTGCGCTAATTACCGATGCAGGAATGCCTGCCATTTCAGACCCGGGAGAAGATTTGGTGCTTCTTTGTCATCAGAACGGGATTGAAGTATCTCCCGTTCCGGGTCCCTGCGCGGCAATTGCAGCATTGGCGGCAAGCGGATTGCCAACGGGGCGGTTTTGCTTTGAAGGCTTTCTGACGGTCAATAAAAAGGGCAGACGAGAGCATCTGCAAGGATTGTTGAAGGAACAAAGAACGATGATTTTTTATGAAGCACCCCATAAATTATGTGCTACTCTTTCCGATATGCTTCAAATTTTAGGAAACAGAAGAATTGCCCTGGCACGGGAAATGACCAAGCTTCATGAAGAAATTGTGCTGACAACCTTGGAGGAAGCAGAAGAAAAGTATCGGGAGACTCCACCCAAAGGAGAATTTGTCTTGATCTTGGAAGGCTGCGGAGAGGTGGAAGAAAGCTTTGAAACAACACCCCAAGAACGGTTGGCAGAATTGATTGCCTCCGGTGTGTCGAAAAAAGATGCCATCCGTCAGGTAGCGGAGGAACGAAAGCTTCCCAAACGGGAGGTTTATGCATGGACCATTGAAGAATGATTTTCGGCAATGGACTTTGCAGACCGGGAAAAAAGTAACCGTCAGGAAATTTCGATCGTTTCCTGATGGTTTTTTTGTTTTATATTGGATTAGAAATTCATCATCAATCTCTGTATTTTTTTCTTGCGGTAGACCGACTTTTTTCGACGGTCCGTGATGAAGGAAACTTAGTTTGCTTCACCTCCTTTTTTCATATTTCCCGATTTGTCTGAATATAATGGAATCGGAAGGAGGAACAACAATGGCATTATCCGATATTGATATTCTTGCACGGATTATTCAATGCGAAGCAGGAGGAGAGGGAGATAATGGAATGAAGGCGGTGGCTTGCGTGGTAATGAACCGTGTCAATGTGAGCTACGGAGAGTACGGTTCCCTTCATACCATTCGGGACGTGATATATCAGCCGGGACAGTTTGATTGTGTACGGGAAACAATCAGAGGGAATTATAATTCGCAGAATATTTATAATATGCGTCCGGAGCAGATTCATTATGATATTGCAAATTGGGCAATTGCAGGAAACAGGCTGAGCAGCTTGGGATTTGCATTATGGTATTTTAATCCCTTTCAACCTACTTGTCGAACATTTTTTCCTTCGCAGGTGGGAGAGTTTGTGATTCGTGTAGGAGAACATTGCTTTTATAATCCTACCGATGCTTATGCGGATACTTAATATGGAAAGGAGCATTACTATGAATCGAAATTATTATGAAAAGTCAAATTCGACGAAAGATGTCAGCAGCAAAGTATGTCAACAGGAAATGCCGCCGCAAAACGGATTTACCACACCGCCGCAGCAAGATTTTAATACAGATGCCTTGCGAGGTACCATGCAAAATTATTTAGCGGATAATATTGGGGAATATGTGGTAATAGAGTTTCTCATCGGTACTTCTCAAATTGTGAGAAAACAAGGGGTGTTGTATTCCGTCGGAACAGGTGCGGTGACCTTGTACGATGATGAATATGATAATTTTATTACTTGTGATGTGTTTTCTGTCAAATTTGTTTATTTTTATCGTCCGGGACAACGCCCCGGAAGAAATTATAATACCTTTTCCAACGGAAATAATATGATTAATCATTATATCAGATAGCAATAAGAGGGGATGTAAAAAAAGTCCAGAATACAAAAAGACTGAAAAATCTTTATTTCAAAATAGCTACAAGCTGCAAATAACAAACTGAACATAGAAAAATCCCATAAAGGTGGGATTTTTCTATGTTTTAAAGCCTTTTTATTACGAAAAAACCTCGCCTCTCGACGTACAACCGTACGCCTTCTGGTAACCAAAAGCTTTGCTTTTGCTCGGTTTTTCCGTTCTGAACATTTTTTCCTATCCCCTACAAAAAAGTGTTATTATAAATTTACAGTCCCTCTTGTTTTTATCAATTAAATTCCCATTATCTCATCCACAGGAACGGAGAGTACAATGGCGTGACATTCGGTTTCGATGCCTGCGGCTTTGGTAATGGCTTCCATAATTTCCTTGCATTGGGAACGTTCTGCCAAAATAGCTACCACATCCTTTTCAGGCTGAATGGTAAACCCAAAGAAATTTTCACCATCTTCAAAGCCTGCCCGTCTTGCATGGAACAATGTTCCGCCCCTGGCACCTGCTGATTTGGCAGCTTTCATAACGATATCATAGTTATCACGGTTGCAGACAGTTAAAATCAGTTTATATTGGGTTTTGTGATCCAAAGTAATCGCCTCGATTTCTTTCATGTTTTCAGGTTTGCAGAGAACCTGCGGAATTTGGGCACTGACAGAGGAAAGAGGAATGGTAAACATAATGCCGTGGCCCGGTTTTTCCAATTGGAATTTTTGATTTGCTTGGGTTAATAACATGGGGATTTTGGAAAGGGGCGCCATGGAGATTACAACATCCTTTTCGTTGTTTTCCAACCCCAGATAATCAAGCACCTCGGAAGAGGCTGTTCCCTGTCCCAAGGTAATATAGTCATAATACAAATTGTGAGAACGGAACAGGTTGACCAGCTTACCGCCTTCGTCACGCTTCAAAATGCTGACAATCAGCTTGATCCGATCCAAGGGATAGTTTGTCATAGCAATTCCTCCTCGTCATAATCAATAATTTCATCGGTAATGATCAATTTTTCGGCAGGTGTAATATCGGTCGCGGTTTTTAATTTGCGGTTATACACCACTCCCAAAAGCTGAATGGTAATCAAAGGTGTCATGGCAACCATTGCAATAACACCGAATGCATCAGTCAACACATTGCCACCCGGAACGCTTTTGCAGGCTCCCATGGCAAAGGGAAGAATAAAGGTTGCGGTCATGGGACCGCTGGCAACACCGCCCGAGTCAAAGGCAATGGCAGTGAATACTTTTGGAACAAAAAAGCTTAATCCCAAAGCAAGAGCATAACCGGGAATCAGGAACCAGTAAATAGAAATGCCGGATACAACACGAATCATGGCAAGACCCAAAGACAATCCCACGCCCAAAGATAAACTGGTCAGCATTGCTTTTTGAGGAATCGCACCTGTGGTCAAATCTTCAACCTGCTTATTTAAAACATGAACTGCCGGTTCCGCTACAACGATAAAATACCCCATGATGATTCCAAGAGGAATTAACAACCACCGTTGTTCCATAGCGCCAATCTGTGCTCCCAGTGCATGGCCTGCAGGCATAAAGCCAACATTGACACCTGTTAAAAATAAGACCAGACCAAGATAGGTATATACCGTTCCGACCAAAATTTTGATGGCACTCCGACGGCTCATATGTTCTGTAGACATAAAGCGAATCAAACCGAAAAATGCCATGATAGGTAACAGACCCACAGCTACATCTTTAATATATTCGGGAAATCCTTCGATAAATTGATATCCTGCTTCTTTGGAATCCGATACAACAGGAATGGAGAAGGGTTCATAGACAATTTCCGTGGTGCTCATGATGATTCCCATAATCATAATGGCAAGAATAGGTCCGATGCTGCACAGGGCAATCAAACCGAAATTGCTTTCTTCCGAGCTTTCTTTTTGAGTGGACGCGATACCGATTCCCAATGCCATAATAAAGGGAACGGTAATGGGTCCTGTAGTAACACCGCCCGAATCAAAGGCAACTGCCAAAAATTCCTTTGGTACGAAAAAGGAAATCAGAAACATCAGGGGATAGCAGAGAAAAAGGAGTTTTTGCAACGAGAGTCCGAACATTTCCCGTAGCATGGAAATGACCAAAAATAACCCTACCCCTGCCGCAACTGTGAAAATAATGACCTGATCCGGTACTGCAGGAACTTGCTTGGCAAGAACTTGTAAATCCGGTTCTGCAATGGTAATGGCAGCACCAATACAAAAGCAGAGAAACAGCATAAATCCCGAATTGCTTCGGGTAGATAAGCTTCTGCCTGCTTCGTTTCCCATAGGCATCATTGCCAGGTCAGCACCCAGAGAAAACAATCCCATTCCCACAATCAGAAGGATGGCACCCAGTAAAAATAACACCATGGTACCGCTGGAGAGAGGGGTGATGGTAAAGCTGAGCAACAATACAATAACAGTAATAGGTAGCACGGAGGATAAGGATTCTTTAATTTTTTCTTTTAATTGGGATTTCAAACAGTTTCCTCCTTACTTTGTTTTTAGAAAGACAGGGTCGATGTCCTATCGACCCTCAGCCTGTCGATAAACCTATCGACAGGCTGGCAGGCTAAGAAAAAGGAAGGGATATTTTGTCAAAATGAATCGCAGACAGTACGGCTATCCGCAAGTGTTCATTTTGGCAAAAAGCAAGTAACCGTCTGGGAAATTCAATATTTTCCAGGCGGTTTTTTACGGTTTTATTATAGATGAAACATCCATAATTCAATCTTTTTTCCTT
>SVJP01000081.1 GCA_015068925.1 Oscillospiraceae bacterium | reverse complement strand
TGGCACATATACTCGTGATAAGGATGCAGTTGTAGCCTCTCTTCTGATTGCAGAGGCGGCAGCATTTTATCGTTCCAAGGGCCAATCCTTGCTTGATGCACTAAAAACCTTATATCAAAAATACGGTGCTTATCAGGAAGGACTGCAATCTGTCACCATGGAAGGAATGGAAGGACTTGCAAAAATCAAAGAAATCACCCGCAACCTTCGTGAAACATCTCCGACTGAAATCAACGGTGTGTCCGTTGTTGCAAAAGAAGATTATTTAGAAAGCGTTCGCATTGATCAAAATGGTACATCACAAATTGATTTGCCTAAATCCGATGTTCTCAGATTTGAACTTGAGGATGGTTCCAGCTTTGTTGTTCGTCCTTCCGGAACGGAACCTAAAATTAAGCTGTATTTTGCAGTAATTGGAAAAGAGGAAGAAGAGGCAACAGAAAAATTAAATAAATTCCAAACAAATGTTGTGAATACTGTTTTGAAATAAAATGTAAAATACAAAAAAACGCCCGAACGGTTGTGAATCTTTCGGGCGTTTCATAATGCAGATGATAAATAAGAATTTGTAGGTGATGACAATATGATAATCAGATTATTTCAACAAGAAGATGCTACAGAAGTGGCGCAACTCGTTGCCAAAACTTTGAAAGAGTGCAATAGCAAAGACTATTCTGCTGAGTATATAGATGAAAAAATTGCTTGTTGGATGCGATGCGATTGCGGGATATTGGGGAAGCACAACAGAAAGTATTCTCTTGACCATCTTTGTTTTGCCTGAATATCAATGTAAAGGAATAGGTACACAAATTATACACACTCTCGAACAAGATGAATACTTTTTAAGAGCGAAAAGAATTGAGATACCTCCTTCAATTACTGCTGTGGATTTCTATCGTAAAATGGAATATGATTATAAGAATGATATTGCAGAATTGGATGATGAACAGGTTTATCGTTTGGAAAAATTTAGATAAAATTCAATTTATCAAAATGTATTATTGTAACGAAAAAGTATTCAACATTGATATCAGACAAATTTATTACTTGCTAAACCGAAGAAGAAAGGCGGAATGAAATGAATCAATCAATTTGTGGTGCAGATTGTACTAATTGCGGATTTGGAGAACGAACAATCATTGCAGAGGTTGTGTGGAGTCAAAAGGATGTCCATTCGGGGAACAATGCTTTATTTATCAATATATTAAAACGGGTGGAGCGGAAAACTATAAGTAATTTAAAAAGCAATTAAATGATGAGTTTAATTCCTTGAGAATTCCGGGTATGCCTGTTATTGATGAATTATATGCAATAAACGGTTCTTATGTCAACATCGCTTACCCTATGCCAATCGGATGCGAAGTCAAACTCCTTCGTGATAAACAGATTTATCTGTGTAATCAGGTTGAATGTGAATTTAATGACGGCGAGCTAACACGATGCTTTGGTTTAGTGACAGGAATGGATTTTATACTTGTAGCTGAATATGGAGAAAATGGTTCTCATCCTGAACTCATTCTTTATAAGAAAAGATAAGTAAATAGAAAAATACTCCTCCGGAATCATCATACAGAGGAGTATTTTTATTGTTGTATACAGAATTAAAGGGTTTTTTTTCTTGGAAATAATAGGGGAGTCACCAATGCAAAGACGGTCAACGTTACAGAGATAATCCCGAATAAATTTCTCAAACCAAATGTTTCGGCAAGGATTCCTCCTAAGTAAGAACCAATGAATTTTGCAATACCAAATGCAACAACTGTCCATACTCCTTGTGCACCGGTCAATTGATTTGCCGGCAGTATTTTTGTCAGATACGGAGTTGCAACGGACCATAAAATACCAAATACTATACCGTTTAAAAATACGGAAATTAAAATCCAATATTCATTTTGAATCAGATAAATGGATAAACTTCTCAGTAATGTTGCAACCACAACTAATAAAAATACGGTTTTTGGGGAAGTTTGTTCCAGTTTTTTTCCAAGGAAACTCATCAGACCCCATTCCATAAAGGTTCCTGCTCCAATTGCAATGCTTAATAGACCGATATTGTTATTGATTTCTGAATAATAAACAGGGAAAAATGTGGTAACCATTGATGTCTGTATAAACAAAAATAAGGTAAATACGAGAAATAAAATAAAATTTTTATTTTTAAAACCTTTTTCTGATTTTTCTTTTGTCATTTTCTTTACTGTAGAATCAGGAACTAATTTTGCCGCAATGATGGACAGAAGAGAAAGTGCAATGACATAATAGAAAAAACTTTTTGACGATTGATGATTTACAAAACCGAAAAGTAAGCCTGTCAATGCATATCCGAGGGATGCAAAAGAACGAAGAAAACCAAAGGATTTTCCGGTTTTCTCATAACTTTCTCCAACAATACTGTCAATCAAGGGCTGATGAACCAAATAACAGGAATAAAACAAAATTGTAATTGCAAACAATGTCGTCATATTCTGTTTTACAAATACAAATAATGTCGAACTTATTGCTAATAAAACAAGAGAAAAAGCTAAAACTGTTCCCTTATTTTTGGCTTTATCTGCAGATGAGGTCCATAACAATTGTGTTATCATTGTTACGATTGCACCGATTGCTGTAACCTGTCCCACCGTTTTTTCGGTGGTAAAGGAAAGAGAATTGACAAAAACAGGAATAAAATTATCTACAAGACATTGCATTCCCCAAGGTAATAAATATAAAGCAATAAAAGTATAGGTTAATTTTTTTTGATTCATTCTTATTTCACCGTATATGTATTTTGATTATAGTCGACTGTAACAACCGTACCGTCAGAATAAGTGGTTTGATAAATACCCTCTGAACGTTTTTCATGGCGTACCATGGTTTCAAACTGAAGCTTCCAAAGCTTCTGATATTCTTCGTACATATCCGAAAGAGCAGAAACTGCTTTTTCCAATTGTTCATCAGTTTCGCAAAGTAGGTCTTCTTGCCCCATCCAGTTACCGCAACCGCCTTCTTCATCCTCGCTGTTGTCAGTCACATATTTGGAATTAAAGTATCCCAAAGGTCTGCCGCCATATTCAATGTATTTTAAATGGCTTTTTTCATCTTTAACTCCAAAATTAACAGTTTCTGTGGAGGGATTGTAAAGAATGCTTCCGTGGAATACTAATTGCCAGAAGGGGATGGTTTCATCACAAATAGGATGCTGTTCACCATAAAGGTTGTAACTGGTGTACAGAACATAGTCCAATCCGTCAGACAAATAATCAAATCCACCTTCGGAGGCAAATCCGCCAAATAATTCACGGGTTCTTTCTGCAATGCTACAAATGACTTCTGCAGATTGTTTTGCCGTCATAGGATGGTCTTCGCTGTAACAATTTCTGGGTGGGAAGTTAGAGAATACATCAATATAATGTAATCCGCGAAATCCTGCTTTTTGAAGTTCTGTTAAATTTCGTTCTGTATAAGCTACCGTTTTCTGAGGACAAATATGGAAGGGTTGTCCGCCACCCCAGAAAATTTCATCCTTTGAATATCCGCCATCTTCTGTTACAATCAAATCATTTTCGTCCCAATCCGAAGAAATCTGATACATTTCTGTGCTGTTGGTATGAACCACCATCTGATATCCCAGAGATTGACCATATTGACATAAATCTTTCATTCCTGCTTCGCCGCCAATGGTTTCTTCAATGGGAAGTAATTGAGGCCATCTTCCATCATGACCTTTGATTTCAACACCAACAAGACAAACTTCTACCTTTTCAACATTTTTTTCTTTTAATCGTTTTAAAATTTCTTTTGCACGTTCACAGGTACATCCTACAATGACCTCTGGTTCATTTTCAGGTGTCTGACATTGAACAGGGGAGGGAACCGGCTTCCAAGCCATACGGATTCTCAATTCTAATGATTGTGTACCATATAACAATTCAGGATTATTCTTCACTCTTTCTTTTAAGGGAACAGGGTGTTTCAGTTCTCGATAAAAAGCAGCCATGTCATTATAGTCGCTGCCGACAGACAATTTATAATATGTAACGGAAATCGGTTCGTATTTTGTTTTTTTAGATACAAAGAAACGAGGAAATACATAATATTGTTGATTTTTTACACCAATAACGATTTTATATTCAAATGTCATACCCGTTACAACGGCAAACAGGGTTTTATTAGAGGTTTTAAAGCCAAAAATAGGCATGTAATTACTGTCAGAAATATATTCACAATCTTCTTTGTCGGTAAATTTACAAAGCATTGTGCCGCCTTCTTTGGTTCCTCTCGGTACGATTGCGTAACCGTTTTCATCCACACCGCTTGTCAAAAATTCAGGACAAAAATCAATGTGATGACAATCATCAGGAATTAGACTGTTATCAATGGAAACTACAATTTTTTCGGTATCTTCCTTTACAACAGGTTGCAAAAAAGAAATATCTTGATTTTGATTTACAATTTTACAATTCATTCTTTATCAATCCTTTCAAATTTTTCTTGCATTTTTATTATAAATGTGATATAGTTAATTTGCAATGAAAAAATAAGGACATGATTTGACTTTTTATTCCACGAGGTGAAAAAGTTATGATAAAATCCCATGGAAAGTACATTCCTGAACAAAACCAATTTGAATTTATCAGTTTAAGAAATGAAGAACTGCAGTTTATCTACAACCATTTATCCTTTGAATTAAAGGACCATAACTATTCGAGGATCAATCCTGGCTTTGTCAGCAAATCATTGGTCGATCAGGATTTTCAGCATACCATCAATTCTCTTCATTTTTTAATTCAAGGAAGTGCTGTGTTAACTTTTGAAGGGCACAAAATTCAATTAAATGCAGGCGACATTTTTATGATTGGGAATCATGTAAAATGCAGTTGGGAATATTCTCAGGAATCTGTTGAAATCACACTGCTGTTTAATCTGTATCTTGGGAATCTGGACGATTTATTTACCAAGCTATCAAAACCTCTTGTGTTGAAAAATTGCTTGGAAGATGTTTTGAAAATGCAGGCTTTGTTCGAAAATGAAGGTTATTTATCTGTATTTGAAATGAAAAATATTTGTATGGATTATACGGAAAAATTTTTGAAAATGAGCCATATTGACTTGAACAATCATATCGGTCTGGTGAAAAAATATGAAAAGGTATTTCAATATATTACAGAACATCTTTCCATGAATTTAAGGTTAAAGGAAATTGCAGAACAAACCAATTATTCCATCGGTTTTTTCACAAAAAGATTTGCACAGGATAATAAAATCACCGTGAAACAATATATTCACGATAAGCTGATGTCACAAATCGAACAACTGCTTATTTATTCAGATTTATCTGTGACTGAAATTTCCAACCAATTTGAGTTTTGCGAATTATCCTATTTTACCAGATGGTTTAAACGGTATAAAGGTTGTACTCCTACTGAATATAAAAAACAATTAAGACAATTGGTTCAAGAATAAAAATGTTTTCAATCATTTAATTGCAACAGAATAATAAAACATGATATAATGAAATTGGAAGGTGTAAATAATGAAAAAACTATTAATGATTTTAAGCCTGATCATTTTGATAAGTGGAACAACGACTTATGCAGATGTGGATTTTACAATTGAACGGGTAGGATATGATTCATATTTGGATGTAGCCTATAATGGAGAAGTATGTGTTGTTGTGGGATATAACGGACAAATATTGACATCGAGAGATTTTGTTAACTGGGAATATTGTAATTTAAAAGAATATACGAAACGCTTTAATCATGTGTTTTGGATTGGCGAGAAATTTATTGCATTTGCAAGTGAATATATCCATCCCGATAATGGTTCTTATAAGCAAATAAATTCAGTGTATGAATCTCTTGATGGAGATCAATGGTATAAAGTCGAAAAGAATGAATCAACTTTTGCCGGAGGAGAGATTTGTTATGTATTAGAAAACGGCGATTTGGCATTTCGTACAGGTGAGGTTCCGTTAACTGGTTACGATGCTTTTGCGATTTGTAAAGATTATGCGTATGTGGAGACAGTTTATTTACCAAGCGAAAATTACCGTATAAAAGAAATTGATACCAAAGGAGGAGTTGCGTTAAAAAAGTATTATAATATTATTATAGCAGAAAATGGCGAGGAGTATGTATTGCCGGAAATTTCATATTTCGATGACTATTTATCTGTTCCTTCAAAAGATATTTCTTATGATAGAAAAGAAGGATTTACAACGGAACTAAACGGAATTGACTATATTGTTGGAGAACGTGAAAAATACTCTGCTTTAAATCCGTATATAAGACCAACATTTGCATCTGATTTTTTTACACAAATTTATGGTGAAAATGGATTTGATTATTCAAAAACAGCAATAAGAAATGGTTTTATGGTACGTCCAAAGGAAAATCTTCAACAGCTACATTTATATGATGCCAATTTGAATTTATTTAAGGTAAAAGAGTTTGAGTCAGAAGTCTCTTCTTTCCTTGAAACGGAAAACGGAAGTTATCAAGTTGAGTTGAATGAATCGGAAGGAAAAACTGTTTGCTATTCTGCTGATTTTGAAAATTGGAGTACCCAAATGCCGGTTACGGTTTATGATTATGAAAAAGTGTATGAAACTGCCGCTCAGGAAAATGCTACCCAATTAACCAAAATCGGAATGTGGGATTTGATATATGATAAAAATACCAACACCAACCGTTTGCTTGTGGATGGAATTTACAGTATCGGTTTGAATATTCCTTTCCGATTAAGAGAATTTTATGAACCCGGAAGATTCTTGTTTTGGGAAGAGGGAGATACCTTATATATTCAGGACGGAAATGTAAGGTTGTCCACTCCGAAACAAGCCCTTTATGATGAGATAGAAAAAGTATCAAAGAGTCCTTATATTGTACTGAATGATAAAGTTCTGGTATTTGATGTACCGCCTGTGCTGGAGGACGACCGGATGCTGGTACCCATGCGGTTTGTGTTTGAACAGATGGGCGCAGAAGTGGAATGGGATCAAGCCACTCAGACTGCAACCGTCCTGCAAGAAAATGATGCTGTTGCATTCCAGATTAATAACCGTTCCGCTACGGTCAACAGCCAAGCACAAACTATGGATGTCCCTGCCCGCCTCATCAACGGCAAAACCATGATTCCCATCCGTTTCCTGTCCGAAAACTTAGGCTACACAGTGGAATGGGATGAAGAAACCAATATGGCTGTGATTAGCGATTAAGTATATAATTTACTTAGGAAGACAAAAACAACCCTATGTCATGGGGTTGTTTTTTCTTAAATCAATTTTTCTGATTACATCACGTAGATTGAGAATGAAAGAGGGAGAGACGGATAATTCATCTATTCCCATTCTTAAAAATGTTTCTGTCAGAGAGGTATCGGCAGCTAATTCTCCGCAGATACCAATCCATTTTCCGTGTTTGTGAGCATTTTGAGCAGAAAATTCAATCAAACGAAGCAATGCTTCGTGGTGAGTATTACAAAAAGGTTCGATATCGGGATTTTGTCTGTCACATGCAAGTGTATACTGTGTTAAATCGTTGGTTCCTACACTGAAAAAATCAACCATAGGAGCCAATTTATCACTAATAATGGCGGCAGCAGGAGTTTCAATCATGATACCTAATTCAACATCTGAAGAAAAATGGATTCCTTCTGCTTTTAATTCATCTTGTACTTGATTACATATCGCTTGGATTTTCTTTAATTCTTGAACATCGGTAATCATTGGAAACATAATCCCCAAATGCCCAAATGCAGAAGCACGGTATAAAGCTCTTAACTGTGTTTTGAAAATTTCAGGTCTGGCTAAGCAAATTCTGATTGCACGAAATCCCAATGCAGGATTTTCTTCTTTCTTTAAGTTAAAATAATCTACTTGTTTATCGGCACCAATATCCAATGTTCTTATAATCACTTTTTTATCAGGTAAGCTTTCCAAAACTTTTTTATAGATAGAAAACTGTTGTTCTTCAGAAGGATAATTATTATTTTCCAAATAGATAAATTCACTTCTGAACAAACCGATTCCACCGGCATCGTGAAGCAATACTGCACCAATGTTATCGACACTTCCGATATTTGCATAGAGATTAATTTTTGTACCGTCTATTGATATATTTTCTTTCCCTCTTAGTTCTTCCAACAGTCGTCTTTTTTCCTTTTCCTCTTGTTGTTTATTCGATAAATCAGCTTTTGTTTTTTCGTCAGGTGAAAGATAGATGATACCTGTAAATCCATCCACTATTACCTCGTCACCTTCGTTAATTTGATTTAAAAATTCCGTACCGACCCCAATGATTGCAGGAATATTCATATTTCGTGCTAAAATAGCTGTGTGTGAGTTGGACGAACCAAAGGCGGTAATAAAAGCTTTTATATCATCTTTTTCCATAGAAACTGTTTCGCTGGGTGTTAAGTCTTCCGCACATAAAATAATATCATTCTTTTTTGTAATTGTATTTTCTTTTCCGCATAAATTGGATAAGATTCTATCTGAAATATCTTTCACGTCAATCGCCCTTGCTTGCATATATCCGTTATCCATTACAGAAAACATTGCCGAAAAATTATCGGATGTTACAGCAACTGCATATTCGGCATTGACTTTTTGGTTTTCTATAATGCTATAGACTGATTGATTGTAATCCTCGTCTTCTAACATCATTATATGAATTTCAAAAATTTGTGCATTTGTTTCTCCTACTTCTATTAATGCTTTTTGATATATTTTTTCTAATTGTTCAATTGTTTTTTGTTTTGCATCTTCAAAACGTTTTATTTCGCAATGTGTGT
>SVJP01000080.1 GCA_015068925.1 Oscillospiraceae bacterium | reverse complement strand
AAATATTTTTCTGGCGATACAGATAATAGGGATGGTACTCCCGTAACCCCAATTGTTCCCATGCAAAATCCAGCATTTTTCCAACGGTTTCCTGTGCAGTCAGGTCATATTCTCCCACATTTTGCGTGAGCACCGCCGCTCGTTTTAAGGACATGGTATGGACCGTGATTCCTTCGGGATTGAGCTGAAAGAGTTCCTCCAAGGTGTGACAAAACTGAGGATAAGTCTCGTCCGGCAAGCCTGCAATCACATCCATATTAATATGCGTAAAGCCTCGTTCCCGTGCCAAATGGAAGGCAGAAATAATGTCTTGGGGGCTGTGTCTTCTTCCTATTTTATCCAGGATTTCCTGATTCATACTTTGGGGATTCAGACTGATGCGAGTAACCCCCCATTGCTTCATCACCCAAAGCTTGTCCGCCCCGATGGTGTCGGGTCGTCCTGCCTCCACAGTAAATTCCTTCATGTGAGACAAATCAAAGGCTTGGTGCAACACCTCAAACAGACGATTCAATTCATCTGCCGTTAAAGTGGTGGGAGTTCCGCCGCCGATATATACCGTTTCAATCCGTTTTCCCAAGTTTTTTACAATTTCCGCACCTGCCCTGATTTCCTTTTCCAAAGCCGCCAGATACGGCTTCATCAATTGGGCGGATTTTTCCACCGAAAAAGAAATGAAAGAACAATAAACACAACGGGAAGGACAAAAAGGAATCCCGATATAAAGTCCGATTCCGTCAGGATATGCCAGACGGAGCAATTCATTTTCCCGAACTGCAATTTCCACCGCACGCTTGGAGCGTGCTTCATCTGCTCCGAATTCACGGTGAAACAGTTCTTCTGCTTGTTGGGGGGAGTAGCCCTGAGACAAAAATACATTTGCCCGTTTCACGGGACGAATCCCCGTTAGTCTGCCCCATGGCAGCTTTCTATTATCTTCCTGTATCATACGTAAGGGTTATTCTTCCTTTCTTCACCGATTGTGGTAGCCGAACCGTGGCCGCTGAACACTTTCGTTTCTTCAGGCAGGGTGTATAACATCTCTTGAATCGATTGGGACAGTACTTTAAAGCTTCCACCCGGCAAATCACATCTGCCGATACTTCTCCAAAACAACGTATCACCGCAAAACACCGTACCCTCTCCGTCATAAAAGCTCAATCCGCCTGGGGTATGACCGGGAGTGTGAAGCACTTGTAACGCCAGTTTCCCTGCACAAAGCACATCCCCGTGCTCCAAAAAACGGGAAATTTTGGTTTTTGGAGCCGGCACCGGACCGAAAAATGCGGGAATCTTCTCGTATTGAAAATGGTCGTCACGGTGCATCATCACAGGGGCTCCCGTCTCGGATGCTACCCTATCCACCGCTTCAAAATGGTCCAGATGACCATGGGTTAACAAAATTCCTTTCACCTTCATGGAAAGACGTTTGATTTCGTTGTTAATTCTGTCTCCGTCGGCAGCCGGGTCTATCACATACCCTTGCCGACTTTCCTCATCAAATACCAGATAGCAATTGGTGCCAAAAGCTCCTACCGTCAATTGTGTTACAAACATGGTATCACTCCAAATCTATTGTAATAAATAAGTTCTGTTTCGATTTCCGCCTTGGGCAATCAACACATTTTCATCTACCATTTTTTTTAATATCTCTCTTGTTCTTCTCTCAGACAAACCAAGAAGCTCCTTGATTTCCCTGGTTTTTGCTGTTCCGTTTTGAACCAAGTATTCTACAATCATTTCGGTTTTATCGGCGGTTTTATCGGCGGTTTTATCGGCGGTTTTTATCATCATTTGCTCCGGATACCGAAAAATCACCTTTAAAAAATTCTTGCTGAATTCAAAGACAGATTGATCATAAACAGATAAAATTCGTTCCATGCCGGAGCCAAGCTGTTCTACTAAGCCCACATCCTTAAACACTCGCATTAACTCGCGGTTTCGGGGTTTGGAACAGCAGCCAAAAAATTCTTCCTTTGATAATCCTTCGATGAGTCCTCCGTAAGAGGTAATCACTATTTTGTCTGAAAAAATTTCAAACAAAGGAGGAACCTCAGAAGAATAATCATTATGCACCATTGCGTTGATAATCGCCTCCCGCAAAGCAACCGGATCAACCAACTTTTGTTCCACTCGTTCCTTCGTGGTAATTTTTGTTTTGGTTCTGTTTTCAATTTCAAATTTATTTAACACTCTCTTAGTTGCCTTGATTAGGGAACAATAACCATATTCTTCATTTTCAATCAAATCCACTTTGTTTGTTCCGGAATATTTTGCAACCTTAATCGATGTTGCATTTTCATCTGCCAAAAGATAAGATACGTAATTCAACTGTCCATCCTTGGTTAACAATTCCAAGCTTTGCTTAAATCGCATATTTAATGTTAACTTTCGTTCTTCGTAATAAATTTTCAATTGTTCAAATGTCAAATCCGTTCTGGGAGATTCAATTTTACTCAAAGAATTACGTGTTCTCTTTGCAAACAATTCTTTTATCATCTCGTCTGACATTGGCTGGACACCACTTCCCGTATGCAAAAAGCAGCCACTTTCACTCATTCCTTTCGAGCGAAGATAATAAGGTTTTTCATTTCCGCTGGAAATCACAATTTTGATGATGTTCTTCCCTTGACTTTGTTCCATTACAACATCATACAAGCCCAAAGTAGACGGTTGGATATTATTCTTAATTCTGTCGCTGATTTTTAACTGCACACTATCAATATCCTCTACGCCCAAAACCGTACCCCGGTCATCAATTCCAATGTAAATAATACCACCTTCACGATAATTCAAAAAGGCTACAACCTCTCGTTCCAGCTTATCATTTCATTGTGCTTTGAATTCGATTCGATTGTTTTCCTTCATGAAATCCTCCTGACTATTTCTTCTTCACCTGCGCACGCTTGACATCAATGGTTCCGGGCATACTGCGAAGTTTTTTCATAATCTGATCCAGCTCAGCACGGGAACCAATCTCTACCGTCATTTCCAGGGTGGCAGTATCATCCGTATTGCTCTTGGCGTTTAACGCCTTGACCGATACCTTTTGCTGGGTCATCATTGCTGCAATCTCCAATAAAATGCCATCCCTGTCGTAAGCAGTATATACAATCCCTGCGCTGTAAGAATCCTCCTGAACATCTGCCCAGCATGCTTCCAACAGTCTGCCTGCTTCATTGGCATTTGTTAAGGCATTCTGAATGTTCACACAATCCTTGCGGTGAATGGATAACCCACGTCCGCGGGTAATATATCCCATAATATCGTCTCCGGGAATGGGGTTACAGCATTGGGCAAACCGAATCAGACAGTTATCAACACCCTTGACCACAACACCGCCGGAGGGAACGGATTTTTTCTGTTCCTCCGCCTTTTCCGGAATGGAAATAACAGGCACTTCTTCCACATATCGTTTTCCGTATTCATCACGGATTCGGTTAATGACACGGGACAGGGGAATCCCGCCGTAACCAATGCTTGCATAAATATCATCTAAAGTTTTGTAGCTGAATTTCCGTAAAATCGAGCTGATAATCTCTTCCACAAACACCTTAGATTCAGGCAATTCCAAGCGACGGAGTTCTTTTTCCACCGCTTCCTTTCCTTTGGCAACATCTTCGTCACGGTTTTGTTTTTTAAACCATTGATTGATTTTTGTTTTTGCCTGAGAGGTTTTGACAATTTTTAGCCAATCCCGACTGGGACCGTGTACCCCTGACGAGGTAATAATTTCCACAATATCGCCGTTTTGCAGGTTATAATCAAGAGGCACAATCTTACCGCTGACCTTTGCTCCCAGCATTTTACTGCCCACAGCCGAGTGAATGGCAAAGGCAAAGTCAATGGGCGTGGAGCCCAAGGGCAAATTATACACATCCCCCTTTGGTGTAAACACAAACACCTCATCCGAGAACAAATCAATCTTTAAGGAATGCATAAATTCTTCTGCATCAGGAGTTTCCTTTTGCATTTCCATCAATTGACGAATCCAACTCATTTTTTCATCAAAATGATTCATAGAGGTTTTGCCCTCTTTGTATTTCCAATGGGCAGCAACCCCGTATTCCGAGGTGCGATGCATTTCCCAGGTGCGAATCTGGACTTCAAAGGGTGTTCCCTTCGTTCCGATGACCGTAGAATGTAAGGATTGATACAGATTGGGCTTGGGCATAGCAATATAATCCTTAAACCGGCCGGGCATGGGCTTATACAGTTCATGGACCATACCCAGCACGTTATAACAATCTCCCACCGTGTCCACAATCACGCGGACCGCAAACAAGTCATAAATCTGGTCAATGGTCTTGTTTTGGGAATACATTTTTTTATAAATACTGTAAAAATGCTTTACTCTTCCTTCAATATGGAACTTCACACCTGATTCGGACAGTGTTTTTCCAATGGTGTTTTTGATTTCCTCCAAATATTCTTCCCGTTCCTGCCGTTTCTGATTAATCGACAGGATGATTTCCTGATAGGCAATGGGGTCTAAGTACCGTAACGACAAATCCTCCAATTCCCACTTAATCTTTGAAATCCCCAAACGGTGAGCAAGGGGGGCAAATACTTCCATGGTTTCCAACGCTTTTTGACGTTGCTTTTCTTCCGTCATGCTTTTTAAGGTTCGCATATTATGAAGACGGTCTGCCAGTTTAATCAAAATAACACGAATATCCCTCGCCATTGCCATAAACATTTTACGAAGGTTTTCTACCTGCTGTTCTTCCTGAGAGGAATAAGGGATTCGTCCCAATTTCGTGACCCCGTCTACCAATTCTGCAACCTGTTCTCCAAATTCGCGAATCAAATCGTCCGAGGTGCAATCCGTATCCTCCACCGTGTCGTGAAGAAGACCTGCAATGATGGTATCCGTATCCATTTCCATCTGTGCTAAAATGGTGGCAACCGACAGAGGATGAAAAATATAAGGCTCGCCTGAAAGACGCATCTGATTATGGTGCAAATTTTCCGCAAATTCGTATGCTTTTCGCACTCGTGACAAATCCGCCGACTGATTATAGCCTGTGATGATGTCTGCTAATTTTTGATACATTTGTTCCATCTGTCTACCCCCTTCTAATGAATATCTTTGAGTATTAAATTCAACGAGGTTTGCCCTCTGTATGCGTTCACCGAAACGCAAAATGCCAAATCTGCCCGTGCTCCGGTTTGGTATTGTCCCATTCCGAAACCGATGCAGGAAAATTGATGCCCCTCTTTTTTGGCTTTTAAGCGAAGATGCTTCCCGTCACGAGTGGGAGTCGCTTCTGCAATTTCCATATCCTCTAACACAAAAACGGGTTGGGGATTTCCTTCCCCGAAGGGCTCAAAAAAAGTCATTTTTTGGGCAAGTTCCAACGTCACCTTAGAAGGCGGCAACCGCAAATCAACCGTCAAGCCTTCTCCGATATCGCCCACGGTAACCGCTTGGGCAACCTGATTCAATCCCTCTGTAAAGGCAGGAATATCCTCTGCTCTCAACGTCATCCCTGCTGCCTTATCGTGACCGCCAAAACGGATGAGACAATGCTCACACTCATAAAGAGCGTCAAAAATGGGAAATCCCTCCACACTTCTGGCAGAACCGTGGGCAATCCCATCCTCAATGCTTAGTAATACCACAGGCTTATCATATTGATTCATCAATTTAGAGGCAACAATCCCAATCACGCCCTGATGCCAGCCTTCTCCCGAAACCACCAAAACATAAGGGTCTGTTGCAGAGGCTGAAATCTTTTTGACTGCCTGCTCATAAATTTCCTGTTCCGTTTGCTGGCGAAGAAGATTGAGCTTACAAAGCTCTTCTGCCAATTGTTCTCCTTTTTGTTCATCATCCGTCAGCAATAATTCCAATGCAAGACGGGCATTTCCCATCCGCCCTGCTGCGTTGATTCGGGGAGCCAAACCAAATCCCACCGCGGTGGAATCTACTGTTTTATAGCCGCTTTTTGCCACCAGTGCACGAAGACCGGGGCGTTTGGTATGGGTAATATATTGTAAACCGCATTTGGCAAAAAATCTGTTTTCCTTCCGCAAGGGAACAATATCTGCAATGGTGCCAAGACACACCAAATCAATCCATTCCCGTAAAATCTCTTCCAAGGGTCTTTCGTATTGCAATGCCCAAACAAGCTTAAAGGCAACACCAACCCCTGCCAATTCCCGAAAGGGAGACTGACAATCCTCCTGTTTTGGGTCCACCACCGCACAAGCTTGGGGCAATTGTTCCAAAGGCTGATGATGGTCGGTAATCACAAAATCCATGCCTTCTATTTGGGTTTCTTCCAATGCCGTAACACCCAAATCCACGGTAATCACCAAAGTGGTGCCCCGTTCTTTGATTTCCTCCAGGGCATCGCGATTCAAGCCGTAGCCCTCATTCATCCGATGGGGAACATAGCAATCCACCTTTAGTCCCATGGATTGCAAGCAAGTGTACACCACCGCTGTCGAGGTTAATCCGTCTGCATCATAATCTCCGAATATGGTGACCCGTTCCCCTCTTTGCTTCGCCAACAGGATTCTGTCTACCGCCTCTCTCATATCAGGCAATAAAAAGGGATCATGCAAATGGGTCAGATTCGGACGGACAAATTCTTTTACCGCATCATGTTCATCCAAGCCGCGTTGCATCAGCAATGCGGCAAACACCTCATCAATTCTCTCTTCCCGGGCAAACTCTTTCGCCCGTCTTTTATCATATTGTCGATCGTGCCACTCTTTCATAACCTTCTCCATTCCGCTCTCCTTTCCTTATAGTATAGCACAAATTTTGCTATAATTCAACCGGAAATTAAAAAAATTATGAAATTGAGAATTCTGTGTTGTTTTAAAAAGAAAGAGGGTGCAGCAATTTGTTTTGCTACCCCTCTTTTATGTTTCCTGAATCGGAACACATTCCCAAATATCCTTGACCAAAATCTCCGTTCCGTCCGTCAAGGTGAGTACACCGTGATAGCGGCTGATTTTTTTCACCATCCCTGTAACGGTCACATAAGCACCCCCTGCCTTTTTGGCATCGGGTATAAAATACGTCACCCGAACGGTTTTCGGATGCTCTGCTAAGAATTGCAACATCCGATCCAATTCCTCTCTGGCAGAATCGGATAATTCCAACCGTTCCTCGGTCAGCCTTGCCGTTTCCTCCACCGCCTGTTCATGCCCTGTCAATGCCGCAAAGGGAGCAAACTGAGCCGCTCGGTCGGAAAGAGACATTCTCATTCTTTTTTTCGATTGGTGATGGGGCAAATGAATCATATCATCATATTCCATCTTAACGCCTCCTTACGCTTTGTGACCGCCAATCTGACCGTTCCGTTCCATGGAGGTCGCACCCTCCTGTAAATTCGTACCCTTTAAAATGGCATTTTTTCCGAATTTTTTCTTCAAAGCAATAGCGGTTTTTTGAATTTTTCGTTCTTTTTCCAAAGACAGCGTTTCCTGCTGCTTTTGCTGATCCTGTTCTTCATAATCGGTAAACAAACTAAGCTGTTCATTCACGGATGTCGGCATCTGGCTTCGGGGAATCACATGATTGGCAACCAAATTCACCCGTCTGACCAATAAGCTTTCATCCACAATCCGTTCAAACAACGCCATAACACCCTTCATAATCCGCTTGGTGGAAGAGGTCATACCGCCTAACTGCTCCGACCCATGAGCAGCTTTTGGTACGGGTCTTCCGTAAGCATCCACCGTTACCTCACCGCGGTAACTCTCATAGATTTCAGGATTTTTCAAATTATCAACATCATAGCCAACGGTCAGCACCATCTGGTCTGTCACCAAATCCTTTTCTACCAAATCAAGTACCAAAAGCTCTGTCATTTCCCGTACAATCATTTTGGCTTTTTCATATTCATAAGGGCAATGCAACACCTGCCCCGACCCCATGCTTCTGTTTTCGGGCTGATAGGCTTTGATTTCCTCAATGGTGCAAGGCTCCCAGCCCCATGCATGGTCAATCAAAAGCTCTGCATTCACGCCAAAGAGCTTGTAAAGCTTGTCCTCACCGTATTCGGTCAGAGAACATCTGGCAACGTCCCCCATGGTATACAGTCGATTGGCAATCAGTTTTCTTTCATAGCCTTTTCCCACACGCCAAAAATCCGTCAAGGGTTGATGGCTCCAAAGCTCTTTACGGTAGGTCATTTCATCCAATTGGGCAATCCGCACACCTCGTTCATCCGCAGGCATTCGTTTTGCCATAATATCCATGGCGATTTTGGCAAGATACAAATTGGTACCGATTCCTGCCGTTGCGGTAATGCCCGTCTCATTCAGCACCTCTCCGATGATTCTTTCAGCCAGTTCACGAGGGGTACAACGGTACGTCTTCAGATACTTGGTAATCTCCATAAACACCTCATCAATGGAATAGACATGAATATCCTCCGGTGCAATAAACTTCAAATACACATTATAAATCAAGGTACTCCATTTCATATAAACTCCCATTCTGGGCGGTGCTACCAGATAAGACAGCTCCTTACAGGGATTGCTTTGTAAATCATCCGCGAAACAGGAAAAGCCCGTAAACTCCCGTCCTGAAATGATTCGCTTTCGCTCCTTGTTCACTTCTTTTACCCTTTGTTCCACTTCAAACAATCTCGGTCTTCCGGGTATGCCAAAGGATTTTAAAGAAGGGGTCACCGCAAGACAAATGGTTTTTTCCGTTCGGGAATCATCTGCCACCACCAAATTGGTGTTCAGGGGATCTAACCCCCGTTCAATGCACTCAACGGAGGCATAAAAGCTTTTTAAATCAATACACAAATAATACCGCTCCACCTTACCACTTCCCTTCGTGGCTTTTGGTTATTGTTTTTCATCGGAAGGCGGTGCGGAAATGGTGTCAAGAGAAGCCCTTAAA
>SVJP01000002.1 GCA_015068925.1 Oscillospiraceae bacterium | reverse complement strand
GAGAAATGGTAATATCTCCCCGTGTTGCGGTGACGGTGGAGGTTTCTCCATCCCACAGCACTTCTGCCCCCAGTGCTTCGAAGATGGCACGAAGGGGAACCAAAGTTCTGTCATTTTCAATCACAGGAGGTTGATCAAAAGAAAGTGCTTGGTTGTTGACCAGGACGGAAATAGACTTTTCTTGCGGTTTAATGAAATTTTTGTTTTTATCTGTGTACATTGTTTCGTCTGTTGCATCCAGCCACGCCAAACACAATTCGGGGAAGTGTCCCACGGGAATAATATCAATATTTCCAATTAGTGTTTCCAGATTATGGTCAGGAACTAAGGAGAGCAACAGGGTAACCACCTTGCTTAAAGTGTTTTCGTTAATGGTAACACCTACATCCTTGAAGGCAGCTTTTGTTGCATCATATAAAATATTATGATTTTCTTCCAGTCCTAATTTATCAAGAGCAGAACTGAGAACTTCATTGGAAAGTGATCCCACACTTAATCTGGATGTCAGTTGGCTTGTTAACACGGTCAAAAATTCTTCAAATTTTTTCTCACCGATTAGCTTTTCTCCGATATAGATCATTGCTTCCTGCTGATCTTTGGTATATTTAGAAGGATTTTCAAAGGTATCAGCCAGTGTGTCAATCAATTTTTGCAGGAAAACACCCATATTTTCATTATTTTCTGTACCGACTTCTTTTAAATAAAAGCCAAAATAAGGATAGACTTCCTCGGCTGACCATGAAAGTTTAAAATCAGAATATTGTCCGATTGTTCTTGCTCTATGGGTTTGGTATTCATTTGTGACATATTTGTTATAATAGTTGTGCATTTTTCCTTCCAGTTCATTGTAATTGGTGTTGGTTTCGGGGGAAGGCAAATAGTAGGTAAGACCGTATCGTCCGTAACCCCATTTTTCCATTGCCACCATCGGAACAAAATCGTTGCGGTTTACAATGCTGAAAATGTTGTGGTAGGTTTGGTCTTCGGGAGGATTTTTCACTCCTGCCGGTGTTTCAAAACAGTAGGCATAAATATCTTTTGGTAATACGCTGGTTTTTGCACCGAAAATATATTGGTGTGTATCCAAATATGCCGCGGTTAAATTGGCGGTTGCTGCTGCTCTGCTATATCCCGTGATCCAAATCTTTACATTTCCTTGAATGTTTTTTTCAGAAATATAGTCGGTTAAAAAGGTGAGAACATGATCTCGTGCTATGCGGAATCCTTCGTGATGTTCCCCGTCTCCTACATTAAAATTACCGCCCCATTCCGCTTCGTAGCCGCCTCCGCGGATGGTAACAGCAATCAGGGTGTAATCTTCATTTCCGAAGGTTACTTTTTTATTCCCTGCAATGACACCGATGGAATTGATGGAAGGCTTTTCGGTGTAGTTTTCATTCCAGCTTACCTCTTTAAAATTTAAGCCCTCCAATAAGGTTTTTGCATTGTAATACTGCGTTTCATATCCGGTATCTTTTACCGCAAAGGCGGACATGGCAAGCCGGAGAGACATTTTTGAAAGATGGTGATTGTAGGTATAGGCGCTTTGAGAAAAGTCATTGTCGTTATAGTCGAATTCACCCTGTCCCACAAATTGTTCGGAGGAAGAACCGAAAGTACCCTTGATCGGTAAATAATTGGGTTGTGCTTGTTCGGGTACTGCGGGAGTGATTGATTGCTCCTGTCCGTCGGAAGAATTAAAATGGATGGTTGCAGTAGTTAAATTATCATTAAAGTTACCAATTTCAATTTCTTCCCATTGTTCTTCTGTACCGGAATAGTATATATCTGTGAATTGAAAAGAATATGGAAATGCCATAAATTGAATAAAAAAAATACTATCTGGAAGTATAATTTCTTTTAAAGAGTGAGAATCAGAAAATGCCTCTGTGTCAATAATACCTATACCATTTGGAATAGTATAGGAAGAAGCAGGTTTTCCATTAGCATATTTTAATATGAATGTTTTGTCTTTAGTAAATAAGTTACCATCTATAGAACAGTAAGTTGGATTATTTGGATCTACTATAATTTCTGTTAAACTGAGACATCCAGCAAAGACATTATCACCGATAGAGGTTACACTGTTTGGTATTATTATTTTTTCTAATTCACTACAATGAGCAAATGCATTGTCGTTAATGGTTGTTACACTGTCAGGAATTGTAATTTCTGTTATATAAATAAACGAGAAGGCATAATTATCAATAGTTGTTACCGGATATCCTCCTAAACGGGATGGTATTGTGGTTTCATCAATTACAAGATAGGTATTATCGCTTCCGCTATAACCGGTAAAAATGGCTTCCCCGTTTTTCACAGTATAAGTATAAATTCCTTCGGTAAATTCTTGTGCGCTTACGGTTGCTGTCAGCATGGAAAACAGCATTCCCATGCATAAGATGAGACAGATTATTTTTTTCATAAAAAACCTCCGTTCAAATTGGTTTGGGGATGTAAAATGAATTTTTACATCCCCGGTTTTATTTTCAGCGTGCCGAGTCGTTACGCTCTACGATTTTGTTCTTTATTATTCGGTGATGGTAACGGTTTTTGTGTCACTGTCCCAACCAACTCGGCAGTTAAAGCTTTCTGCAATGGCTCTGACGGGCACCATGGTTCTGTCATTGATAATTTGAGCAGGAACATCAATGGTGATGGCTTCCCCGTTTTTATAAAGCTGATTGCTTCCGATCTGGAGAGAAATGGTAATATCTCCCCGTGTTGCGGTGACGGTGGAGGTTTCTCCATCCCACAGCACTTCTGCCCCCAGTGCTTCGAAGATGGCACGAAGGGGAACCAAAGTTCTGTCATTTTCAATCACAGGCGGTTGGTCAAAGGAAATTGCTTGATTGTTCACCAGGACGGAAATTTCAGGTGTATGATTTCCGGTGCTGTTAAAATGAATTGTTGCATTTTCATTTAACTCAAGATTCGCTTGACCGACAGCGTTTTCCCATTGTTCTTGTGAACCTGCAAAATAGATATCTTTCAAATTCTGACAATTAAAAAACATATACTCTCCAATGCTTGTCACACTGTCAGGGATGGTAATGCTTGTTAAACTTGAACAATCAGAAAATGAATAACCCCCAATGCTTGTCACGCTGTCAGGGATGATGATGTTTGTCAAACTTGAACAATTGTAAAATGCAAAGGCTGCTATGGTTTTAGTTCCATTTTTTAATGTTGCAGATGTAATCATTTTTTTTGCCTCAATCAGATGATTTCCAATATATAAAAGCTCGTTTTCCCAATTGCTTGAATCGTTATAATAAGCCGTATTTTGAAATGCGCCAGCACCAATGTAAGTAACACTGTCAGGGATGGTGATGCTTGTCAAACTTGAACAACCGTGAAATGCATGTTCGCCAATGTAAGTAACACTGTCAGGGATGGTGATGCTTGTCAAACTTGAACAATTGGGAAATGAATAAGCCCCAATGCTTGTCACGCTGTCAGGGATAGTGATGCTTGTCAAACTTGAACAACCGAGAAATGCAAAAGCGAAAATGGTAGTAACACTGTCAGGGATGGTAATGCTTGTTAAACTTGAACAATTAGAAAATGCATAATTGCCAATGGTAGTCACCGGATATCCACCCAAGGTTGAGGGAATGACAAGTTCACCACTTACTGATTCGTCACATTTGATAATGGTTGCTTCTCCGTTTTCTACGGTATAGGTATAAATTCCTTCGGTAAATTCTTCTGCTCCTGCGGTGATTGCTACGGTTGAAAGCATGGTGACACTAAGCACCAGACAAAGCAACATACAACTTAATTTTTTCAATTTAATTTCCTTCTTTCTGTTATTTGTTTTCTGCCGGCATTTTTATGGAAAATTTCCCTGACCCTCCTTTTTGTGAAATAAAAAATGCGCAGCGAGTGCTGCGCATGAAAAACGCAGCTTTGACCTACTACTGCGACATAGTTCATTCCATTTTAGATTTATAAAAGGTATGACAAAGTAAAGCGTGCGTTTTTACCAAACCGCAAACTTTTATAAATCTAAATATTCAAACTATGTCGCAACTTTATTGTACCATACTTTACAGGATTTGTAAACAATTTTTTCTTTTCTCTTTCACATTTCTCTTTTTGTTTCATACTATAAAGCTGTACCCGAACATCGGGGCATTCCTCTTTTCCAACCAGACGGTTGTTATGATAACTGCAGACAGACGGGAGAAAACGGTCTGTCTGCATATTTTTTTGATTTTTACAAATAATTAACCAAAAGGGAGGGAAACCATGACAAACATCAACTGCGTCAGCAACTGTATTCATCAGGTCAACGGAAAATGCAATTTAGAACAAATTATGGTCAATACGTTAAGTATGAAAGAACAATGTGCTTATTTTGAACAAAAGGAGCAACAGACAAAAAATCAGTCGGATATTTCGTAAAAATGGATAGACAAAAAAGTCTTTTTGTGGTATGATTATAAGGTAAGCTTTTTTACAAAAGAAGGGATTCTGCTGTCATAAAGGAGCAGAGTCCGCCATACATAGGATTACGGGGAGGAATTTACATATGTTTTTCCGAAAAAAAAGCAAGGAAGAGGTTTCTTTTGACAAAGAACGGATTCCTCGGCATATTGGTATTATTATGGACGGAAACGGCCGTTGGGCAAAGAGAAGGGGGTTGCCTCGTTCTGCCGGTCATAAGGCAGGCGCAGAAACCTTAAAAAAGATTGTAGAGTATTGCGAATCCATTGGGGTGGAGTCCATTACCGCTTATGCTTTTTCAACTGAAAACTGGTCCCGTCCCAAAGAGGAAGTCGATGCGTTGATGGATTTGCTTTATGATTATCTTGCCAATGCGGATAAAAATCTCGCAGGCAGAAATTCCGTGATTCGGGTAGTGGGGAACATTGCAGGACTTCCTGAACGAATCCGTGAGAAGGTAGGATATGCCGAAGCCATTTCCAAAGATAAAACGGGCTTAATTTTAAATCTGGCAGTCAATTACGGCGGTCGGGAGGAAATTACCAATGCAACAAAGGTTTTGGCAAAGAAGGTGCAGGCAGGAGAATTGCATCCCGAAGAAATTACGGAAGAATCTTTGTCCAAATTGATGTATACTGCTCATGTTCCCGATCCTGATATTATTATCCGTCCCAGCGGAGAGCTTCGGTTAAGTAATTTTATGTTGTGGCAGGCGGCTTATTCGGAATTTTGGTATTCTGATGTGAACTGGCCTGATTTTTCACCGAGGGATATTGACCGCATGATTGCAGATTATCAGAAAAGAGACCGTCGGTTCGGCGGTCATAAATAACGGAGGATGTTATGAAAACAAGAATTTTATCTGCCGCGGTGGCGTTGGTGCTGTTGTTTGCGGTGTTATTATGCGGTAATATGTGGATTTTAAAAATAGCGGTAGGAATCATCGGTGCTATCGGACTGTTTGAATTGTATCGTGCATTTGAATATCAAGTGCATAAGGAATTGACATGGGTGGGAATGTTGTTAGGATTTTTGATTCCCTTTTTGCCTTCTGTGAATTCTATTGTTACGGTATTGTTTTTCTATGCCCTGTTCGGGATTGCGGTTATGGTGTTCCGTCCTCAACAGTTGTCTTTTTCTGATGTGACTAATTTTCTGGTTTTCCAGATTTATGTGCCCTGTGCTCTTTCTTGTTTGGTTTCTGTCAGAGAAACAGAGTTTGGTGCCTATGCAATTTGGCTGATTTTAGGAGGTGCTTGGCTGACTGATACCTTTGCATACTTTGTGGGTTGTGCCTTTGGAAAACGAAAACTTTGCCCTGTCATCAGTCCGAATAAGACGATTGCAGGGGCTGTTGGCGGAATGACGGGTACAGCTCTTTCGGCTTTGATATATGGATTTGTTTTAAATCGTTATTTTACGGTTTCTCTGATTCCGTTGGCGTTTTTGGGAATTTGTTTGGGAATTGTGGCGCAGTTTGGTGATTTGACAGCCTCTAAAATCAAACGGGAACGCGGCATCAAGGATTTTGGTCATTTGATGCCGGGTCACGGCGGTGTGATAGACCGTTTTGACAGTATTTTATTTACTGCTCCTATGGTAAGCCTTTTTATCACTTATTTTACTATTTTTACGAAATGAGGAATTCTTTTTGGAACAAAAGAACATTGCAATTTTAGGCTCGACCGGTTCTATCGGAACGCAAACCATAGAAGTGGTCAATCAAATAGAAAATTTGTCGGTGTCTGTTTTGGCTGCTAATAAAAATGTGAATTTATTAGAACAGCAAATCCGTCAGCTGCGTCCTGCTTTGTGTGCAGTTTACGACGAATCAGCTTATCGTGATTTAAAAACACGGGTGGCTGATACCGATACCCGTTTGGTATGTGGAATGGACGGATTGTTGGAGGCGGCAATTTTTCCCGATACAGATACGGTAGTGACTTCTATGATGGGCAGCGTGGGTTTACGTCCCACTCTTGCGGCAATTCGTGCAGGAAAAACCATTGCTCTTGCCAACAAAGAAACTTTGGTTACGGCAGGGCAGCTTGTCATGGAAGAAGCAAAAAAATACGGTGTTGCGATTTTGCCTGTAGACAGTGAACATTCTGCTATCTTTCAATGCTTAGAAGGCAATAAAGAGTACTTGCAGAAAATATTACTGACCGCATCAGGGGGTCCTTTTTTCGGCAAAACAAAAGAAGAGCTGACCTCGGTGACGGCAAAAGATGCCTTAAAGCACCCTAACTGGAGTATGGGTAGTAAAATTACCATTGATTCTGCCACTCTTATGAATAAAGGACTGGAAGTGTTAGAGGCGAAATGGTTGTTTGGTGCGGAGCTGGAGCAAATTGAGGTTTTGGTGCACCGTCAAAGTATTATTCATTCTATGGTACAGTTTACCGACAATTCCATTTTGGCTCAGCTTGGAACGGCGGATATGAAACTGCCCATTCAGCTGGCATTGACCTATCCCAAACGGCTTCCCTCTTGCTCGGAAGCGGTGGATTTTACAAAGTGGAACCAACTGACCTTTGCAAAACCAGATGTGGACACCTTCCGTTGTCTGGCATTGGCTTTTGAAGCAGGAAATGCGGGCGGTACCATGCCTTGCGTGATGAACGGTGCAAATGAGATTGCAGTAGATGCATTTTTAAAAGGTAACATTGCATTTTTGGAAATTGCAGAATTGGTGGAAGCGGTTATGAAGCAGAATCATCTCATAGCAGTTCCTTCCTTAGAGGAGATTTTTAAAGCGGACAAATGGGCAAGAGAAACCGCCCGAAATTTTATTTAAATCGGAAAGGCGAAAGATTATGATTGTAACAATAATTGCGGCAATTTTGGTGTTTGGCATCCTGATTGCAGTTCACGAAGCAGGTCACCTGATGGCGGCAAAGGCGGTGGGCGTGACGGTTCATGAATTTGCCATTGGTATGGGGCCAAAGCTCTTTTCCTTCACCAAGGGAGGAACCCGATATTCTCTCAGACTGCTGCCCATTGGCGGATATTGCAGTATGGAAGGCGAGGACGAAGAATCGGAAAACGAGGGAGCGTTATGTAATAAAAGCGTTGGGGCAAGACTGCTGGTAATGGTAGGCGGTGCCTTTATGAATATTTTATTGGGATTTATTTTATACATCATCCTGTGTGCAAACACGGGAGATGTAGTTACCACCAACACGGTGGCAGAGGTGTTACCAAACTCCGCAGCAGAAGAGGCAGGATTTTTAGTGGGTGACGAAATTGTTGCCATTAACGGAAACCGAGTTCACATTCCTGCAGATTTGCAATTTGAAATGATGAAAGCCAATTACGGTGAAATGGAAGTAACCTTAAAACGAGATGGTAAAAAATTAACCAAAACCATTGCTCCCCGATTGGAAACGGTGGAAGGAATAGATGATGAGGGAAATCCTGTAACCACAGAACGGTATTTATTCGGTTATACCATGCAACAAGAAAAAAATACATTTTTTACGATATTGAAACGCGCCTTTTTCAATTGTTTTTTGACGGTCCGAATGGTTCTTTATTCCTTTATCAGCATCTTCCGCGGACAGGTGGCACTTTCTGATATGTCGGGGCCTGTGGGCATTGTAAATGAAATTGGAAAATCGGCTCAGGCAGGCATCTTAAGTTTGCTCTCCCTGGCGGCATTGATTGCGGTCAATCTGGGAGTGTTTAATCTGCTTCCTTTCCCAGCATTGGATGGAGGACGGGTATTCTTTCTGTTAATTGAGTTGATTCGCAGAAAGCCCATTCCGCCTGAAAAAGAAGGTTTTGTTCATGCAATCGGCATGGGACTATTACTGCTTTTGATGATAGTCGTCACATATCAGGATATTGTAAAACTATTTTCATAAATGGGGAGATACTTTATGACAAAGCAAGTAACAGTAGGAACGTTAAAATTGGGTGGAGGTGCACCTGTCACCATTCAGTCAATGACCAATACAAAAACAAAGGATATTACCGCAACTGTAGCACAGATTCGTGCCTTGGAACAAGCAGGATGCGAAATCGTCCGTTTGGCGGTGCCGGATATGGAATCGGCGGAATGTATTGACAAAATCAAAGAACAAACGACCGTACCATTGGTGGCAGATATTCATTTTGATTATCGACTTGCGCTTACTTGTATGGAACGAGGAATTGATAAGGTTCGGATTAATCCGGGGAATATTGGTGCCATAGAACGGGTAAAGGCAGTTGCAGACATGGCAAAAACGAAAAATATCCCCATTCGCATCGGCGTAAATGGCGGCTCGTTGGAGGCTGTATTGTTGGAAAAATACGGACACCCTTGCCCTGAGGCAATGGTGGAGAGTGCAATGGGGCATGTCAAATTATTGGAACAATGTGATTTTTCGGATATTGTGATTTCCTTAAAGTCTTCTACTGTTGCCGATACGGTAGCTGCCTATCGTCTGATGAGCAAAATGTGTGATTATCCTCTTCATTTGGGAGTCACAGAGGCAGGAACCTCTTATGGTGGTATCATTAAATCTGCCATGGGAATCGGTGCACTTTTATTGGATGGAATCGGAGATACCATTCGGGTTTCCTTGACTGCAGACCCTGTGGAGGAGGTGCGTTGTGCGAAGGAACTGTTAAAAGCCGCAGGATTGCGGAAGTCAGGGGTTACTGTTGTTTCTTGTCCTACCTGTGCAAGATGTAATGTCAATTTGATTCCTATTGCGGAACAAGTCACTAAAGCATTGGAAACCTGCGAAAAAACCATTAAGGTTGCGGTGATGGGCTGTGCGGTAAACGGCCCCGGTGAAGCGAAAGAGGCAGATATCGGTCTGGCAGGCGGAAAGGGCTGTGTCCTGCTGTTTAAAAAAGGAGAGATTTTACGAAAAGTACCGGAAACAGAGGCAGTCAGTGCCTTGTTAGCGGAAATAGAACAATTAGGAGATTAACATGAAAGAAATACTACAGTGGTTTTCTGGAATTCCTTTTCCGGATGCATTGGCTGAAGGAAGGTTATTGCCCGAAAGTAAAATTGATTTAAATAACAGATGTATGGAGCTGGTTGTGGATTGTTCCCAACCGGTGGATTTGGCTACGATTAAAACCTTGGAAATGCAAATTACCACTCTGTTGAAGCTTAACGGCATGAAATTGACGGTACATTTTCCAAAAGCAGAAGAACCTTCCGATCCGGCATGGGATGCGTATCTTGATGAGGCAGATCAGTTGCCGTCTCCTTCTGTTTCGGAGTCAAACCATGTACAGGAAGCTCCTGTTCCGGATGTGCAATGGGGCGCGATATTAACGGAAGCTGAGCAATTTCAAGTACCTGAAGAAGTAGACGAAAAAGAAAAAATAGCAGAATTTGAGCAGGAGCAAGCGGATAAATTGCAAGAATATGTAGCCGAAGCGAAAGCGGCTGTGGCAAAAGGAAAAAAAGCGGGAGAAGCTATTTATGGAAAACCCTTTAAAGGGAAACCTATGCCATTGATTGAGTTGGGTCAGGAATATGGCAATGTTATTGCGGAGGGTGATATTTTTAAAGTTGACAAGCGTGAAACCAAGCGTGGTATGCTCATTTATTCTGTTGCCATTACGGATTTAACGTTTTCTATTACCTGTAAGCTGATTTGTGACAAAAACTTTGAAAAATCCCTGGATGACGGATTAAAGCCGGGCGAACGAATTATAGTCAAAGGGGAGTTGAGTGAAGATAAATATGATCACGAGACCGTGATTATGATAAAAAATATTATGCTTGGAGAAAAGACAAGCAAGAAGGATGAAGCGCCCGAAAAACGCGTGGAACTTCATGTACATACGCAAATGAGTGCCATGGATGCATTGGCTCCTGCGAAGGATTTGGTAAAGACTGCCATAAAATGGGGGCACAAAGCCATTGCCATTACTGACCATGGTGTACTTCAAAGTTTTCCTCTGGCATTTAAAGCAGCAGGAGACAGTGACATTAAAATTATTTACGGTGTAGAAGCTTATCTGGTAAATGATACCTTAGATATTGTTTCAGGTGTGAAGGATGCAACCCTTTCCGATACATTTATTGTATTTGACCTGGAAACAACAGGTCTTTCCCCTGTCACCGAGGAAATTATGGAAATTGGTGCCGTTAAAGTTCAAAACGGAAAGATTGTGGATACATTCTCGGAGTTTGTCAACCCCGGAAAACCGATTCCTGCCAATATTATTGAATTAACAGGGATTACTGATGCCATGGTGGAGGATGCCCCTGATATTACCCAAATTCTTCCTCGATTTATGCAATTTGCAGGGGATGGCGTATTTGTTGCTCATAACGCGTCTTTTGATATGTCCTTTATCAGAGAAGCATGCAGAAAGCAAAATATTCCGATTGAAAATACGGTGTTGGATACTCTGGAATTATCCCGTGCCATGTTCCCTGAGCTTAGTAAGCATAAATTAAATATTGTAGCAAAGCATTTAGGCGTATCCTTAGAAAATCATCATCGTGCTTGTGACGATGCAGGTGCTGCCGCCGGAATTTTAATCAAGTGCTTTGAAATCATTGAAAAAGAATATTCTGTTTCCGGTATTAAGGAATTAAACACCGTGTTGACTGCAAAGGCGGATGTGCGGAAATCCAAAGCCTATCATGCCATTATTTTAGTGCAGAATTTGATAGGGTTGAAAAATTTATACGAATTGGTGTCAGAAGCACATTTGAACTATTTTTACAGAACACCCAGAATTCCCAAGAGCATATATTTGCAGCATAAAGAGGGGCTGATCATCGGATCTGCCTGCGAAGCAGGTGAATTATATCAGGCATTGTTGCAGAAAAGACCTGCTCAGGAAATAGAAGCTTTGGCAGATTTTTATGACTATTATGAAGTACAGCCTCTTGGAAATAATCAGTTTATGGTACGAAACGGGACAGTCCCCAATGAAGAAGCGTTGAAGGAATTAAATCGCGAAATTATACGTCTTGGCGAAAAATATCATAAGCTTGTTGTAGCAACGGGTGACGTCCATTTCTTAAATCCCGAGGATGCGGTATTCCGTGAGGTGCTGATGACAGCGCAGGGTTTTGACGATGCCTGCAATCAGGCACCCCTTTACTTCAGAACCACCGAAGAAATGTTGGCAGAATTTTCGTATCTGCCCGAAGAAACCGCAAAAGAAATTGTCATTACCAATCCAAACAAGATTGCGGATATGATTGAAAAAATCCGCCCTACTCCAAAGGAAACTTTTCCGCCAAAAATGGATCGTGCACCGGAAGAGTTAACAGAAATGTGTTACGAAAAGGCAAAGCGGATTTACGGAGATCCTCTTCCTGAAATTGTGGCAACACGTATGGAAAGGGAACTGACCCCAATTGTCAACAACGGATATGCAGTTATGTATATGATTGCTCAAAAGTTGGTGGCAAAATCCAATTCAGACGGTTACTTGGTAGGATCCAGAGGGTCTGTTGGATCTTCCCTGGTTGCATTTATGGCAGGGATTACCGAGGTAAACTCTCTGGTACCTCACTATGTTTGCCCCGATTGTAAACATGCGGAATTTATCACAGACGGTTCTTACGGTTCGGGTTGTGATATGCCTGATAAGGCGTGTCCCAAATGCGGAGCACCGGTTATGACCAAAGACGGGCATGACATACCCTTTGAAACCTTCTTAGGCTTTAATGCGGATAAGGAACCTGATATTGACTTGAATTTTTCAGGAGATTATCAGCCTGTTGCTCATAAATATACCGAGGAACTGTTTGGAGAAGGATTTGTGTTCCGTGCAGGAACCATTGGTACAGTAGCGGAAAAAACCGCTTTTGGTTATGTATTAAAATATATTGAAAAAACAGGCAGAAATCTGAACAATGCCGAAAAAGAACGTCTTGCGTTGGGGTGTACGGGGGTAAAGCGTACTACCGGTCAGCATCCGGGAGGAATTATTGTTGTTCCCAAGGATTCGGATATTCATTATTTTTGCCCCGTTCAGCATCCTGCAGACGACCGTGAATCGGATATTATTACTACCCATTTTGAATATCATTCCATTGACCAGAACCTGTTGAAGCTGGACATTTTAGGGCACGACGATCCTACCGTAATCAGAATGCTGGAGGATTTGACAGGTGTGGATGCCACTACCATTCAGTTAGATGATAAAAAGACTATGAGTTTATTTACGGGAACGGAGGCGCTGGGTGTTACTCCCGAGCAAATCGGCTCTACGGTCGGAACTTATGGTGTTCCTGAATTTGGTACCAAATTTGTTCGTCAAATGTTGGTTGATACAAAACCTACCACTTTTGCAGAATTAGTCCGAATTTCAGGATTGTCTCACGGAACTGATGTATGGGTAGGAAATGCCCAGGATTTGATTGTTAACGACGGGTTAACTCTGATGGATGTTATTTGTACCCGTGACGATATTATGGGATTCTTGATTCGAAAAGGTCTTCCCAATCTTGCTTCTTTTAAGATTATGGAAAGTGTCAGAAAAGGAAAAGGCTTGACAGGAGAACAGGAAGCCATGATGCGGGAACATGGCGTTGAGGATTGGTATATTGATTCTTGTAAAAAAATTCAGTATATGTTCCCCAAAGCCCATGCGGCGGCGTATGTTACTATGGGATTCCGTGTGGCATACTTTAAAGTAAATTATCCGGAAGAATATTATTCCACTTATTTTTCCATTCGTGCGGATAACTTTGATGCTGAATTTATGTGCAAAGGTCCTGAAGTGGCAAAAGCGAAAAAACAGGAGTTGGAGCAGCTTCCCAATCCTACACAAAAAGAAAAAGAAATGATTACCATTTTGGAGTTGTGCATTGAAATGTATGCAAGAGGTCTGACCTTCTTGCCCATTAGCTTAGAGGAATCAGACGGTGTTCGGTTCAAGCCTATGGGAGAAGGAAAAATCCGACCCTCTCTGAACGCATTAAGCGGTTTGGGTGATAATGCGGCAAAAGCCATTGTCGCAGCTCGGGAAGAAGAACCCTTCTTCTCCATTGAAGATTTGCAAACCAGAGCAAAGCTCAATAAAACAGTGATCGAAACCTTGCGAAACCAAGGATGTCTGGATGGTATGGATGAATCCAGTCAAATGAGCTTTTTCTAAGGAGAACAAGATGAAAATTTATGAAAAAGAAATTACGGTGTCCGGTGTAGAGTGCGATTTCAGAGGTTGCATGAAATATAGTGCCCTCCTTCGTCAGGCACAGCAAATCAGCCGTGAACACAGCGATGAAATGGGAATCACCTTAGACCTGCATCATCAAACCAATACCGCGTTTTTAATCAATGATGTGAAGGCGACCATGTATCATCAGCTTCATCCTTATGATGTGGTGACCATAAGAACTCAGCCCTTTGCTCCTCATCGTGCCTGCTTTTATCGAACCACAGAATTTTGGAAAAATGGGGAATTGCAGGGAGTGATTGATACCAATTGGATTTTGGTGGATACCAAGGAAAATAAAATTTTACGAGATTACGATCCCCGTTTTGCCACCTTGTTTGAGGCGGATGAAACCGTACCGCCAAAGCATCGGATTCAGAAAATGACGGTAGCTCCTGCAGGTGCAGTTTTGGCAGCCTATTCCATGATTGACCAGAATAAACATCTGAACAATGCGGAGTATGCTGATATTGCCTGCAATTGCACACCCATGGAAACACCTCTTTCGTCATTGTTGATTCGGTATCACAGAGAGTGCAAATATCAGGAAGCCATTTCTTTGTTTACAGGACGAGAAGGAACCATGTGGTATGTTTGCGGTCAAAAAAATGAAGGAAAAAAATGCTTTGAAGCAAATTTATGGTTTGCATAAAAGTAAAAAGTTCACCTCATACTAATGGTGAGGTGAGCAAAATGAAAAAAATATTACGACCCGATCCCAAAACTCAATCGGTGATTGATTCTTATGTTTCTCCCAAAATGAAACGTTCCGACCCTCAGGGAAGTTATACGGGAAAGCCTGTGAATAAAAATGAGGTCCCTGTTCAGGACGCGGATGATTTATAATCAAAAGCCTATTCCCCGAGCAGGATGAGGCACGAGTAAAACAGGAAGAAAAGAAGATTTTTGCCTTGTGCAAAGGTCTTCTTTTTTGTAAATCGTTGACTTTTCCTGTTGTCTGTGGTATACTGGGAGAAAAGGAAATTTCTGAAAGGATGATAGGAATGAATTACCAAACACATGAATGTATTACCAAACTGGAAACTCCGGTTATGACCCCTCATACTACCTCTGCTCCCGGGGTTGCATTGACCTTTAATGCAGGGGTTGCAAAATGGAAGGGTCGTTATGTGATGATGTTCCGTAACGATTACGGCGATTATGAAAATGAAATTATTCGTCCCGGTGTTACCGATTTAAGAGTGGCTTACAGCGATGACGGAATCCATTGGGAGCCTCAGCCTGAGCCTGTGATGGAAGAGCTGAAGAATGAAGACATTATCCGTGCCTATGACCCCAGAATCACGGTGATTGACGACAAAGCTTATGTTTGCTTTGCGGTAGACAGTCAGCATGGTGTTCGGGGCGGTATTGCGGTAACAGAGGATTTTAAACATTTTGAAGTGTTGAGCCTGTCTGTACCTGACAACCGTAACATGGTGTTGTTCCCCGAAAAAATCAACGGAAATTATGTGAGACTGGAGCGTCCCATGCCTGTTGACGGCAGAGGATGGCTGACACCGGGGATGGATGTATGGATGTCTGAATCTCCTGATTTGGTGTTCTGGGGCAAATCCAAAATGGTATTGGGTGTGGAGCATGTTCCCTTTGCCAACAGTAAAATCGGTCCTGCAGCACCTCCCATCAAAACGGAAAAGGGATGGCTGACCTTATTCCATGCCGTGGATGTTGACCCTACATTAGGCAAAAACGGTTGGGAAGAAAAATGGCAGAAAATTTATTCCACAGGCATTATGCTGTTGGATTTGAATGACCCCTCCAAGGTATTGGGAATGTATGACAAACCCTTGATTTATCCTGAAAATCATTGGGAAACCAAGGAAGGCTTCCGCCAGAATGTACTGTTCCCCGGAGGAATGGTGTTAGAGCCTGACGGAGAAGTGAAGATGTACTACGGTGCATCGGATACCTTTGAATGTATGGCAACTGCTCATGTGAATGACTTATTGGCATTGGTAACCAAATAAATAACTTTTCAGGCTCCCCGATTGCAGGGGAGCTTTTTATTGTTCTAAAAGATTCTGTGCTGATGTGCCCGAGGGTCGCAGGATTCGTTTTAAATGGTATAAATCCTCGGTGTTCCCTTGAGAAATCTGATTGATTCCTTCGTTACTGGTAAAGGCAGCCAAAAACCCCAGTTCCTTTAATACTTCCACCGATTCGGGGCTGACAATCCCAAACGGGTAAGCAAAAGCACGAGGAGTTTTTCCTGTTTCTTGCCGAAATTTATCTTGTAATTTTTTTAAATCTTTTGATAACGCATTGTGATATTGCCACAGGGTTTCTCCCTTTTGCTTTCCGCTTCCCTGTCGTTTTGCGGTAAAGCTGTGCATATTATAGGTGTGGTTTTGCAACTCTAAGGTTCCGTCTTTTATCATTTCGCGGCAATGCTCCCAGGTAACGTGGGAGTAGTTTGGATTTTCCTCTCCTGTTTGACTGTAATCATCGGTATATTGACCGATAATGAACAACACTCCCTTCATTCCGTATTGCTTCAACAAAGGTTGGGCATAGACAAAATTACTGTAATAACCATCGTCAAAGGTCAGCATAACGGGTTTTTCGGGGAGCGGCGTTCCCTGATATACAAACTGAATTACATCCTCTGCCGTGACCGTTTCATAGCCGTTTTCTTTCAGGTAAATCAAATCCTGTTCCAGCTCTGAGGGACCGATTACATAGTTGCCCCAACGGGAAGAATCCTTTAAAATATGATGATACATCAAAATCGGCAATTCTATTTCCTGTTGCTCAGAAAAGGCGGAACGGCTTGGACGGTACAGAAAAATTCCTCCCGTTATCATGAGCATACCCACCAAAAGAATGGCAATGGCTGATTTTAGTTTTATGGTTAAAAACAACTTCTCACCCCCTATTTATCGTTGATAATCAAAACCTCTTTTTTGTTTTTCAGTTCCTTTCCTTCTAAGTTTTGTTCATAAAAAGGGTCGGAGGGAAAATAGTCCAAAGATGCAGGGTCCTGATATACGTTCGAACGGTTTTGCTTTAAAAATTTTGTAATCTGATAACAGTCAATCCAGATTTCACTGATGGCATCTTTTTGTGATTCGTCAAAAATCAGCTGCATTCCCCAATGAAGATGGGGGACGTTAATGTTATTCACGTTTTCCTTGGTGCTGTATCCTGTCATGCCGAGATAGCCTATCACCTCTCCTGCCACCACAACATCTCCTTCTTTTAACTGATAATGATAGGGATGATTTTTTCTCATGTGGGCGTAATAATAATATCGCTTTTGGTCAAAGCTTCGGATGCCGACTCGCCATCCGCCGTATTGATTCCAGCCCAATGCTTCTACCACACCGCTTTCCACCGCCACAATGGGAGTGCCGATGCTGCCCAACAGGTCATGGCCTAAATGTTTTCGGTCAAAGCCGTAATTTCTGCCTGTTCCGAAATCGTCGTAGTGGGAAAAATCGTATCCCTTGGCAATGGGGCAAAAGGCTTTGATGCCAAAATGTTCTTCTCCGTTTACGGTGTACTCTCCCAAAAATTCCCCAAGTACCGCAGAATAGGCTTCGTAATAGTAATCATAATATTTGGTCAGTTCCTTTCCCGTCTGGTCTCTCGGGGCGGTTCCTTCCAAGGCTTTTTGAGCAATCTCATCCAAATCCTCCTGTTCATATTTTTTGAAATCTCCTCCGTAAAGCACTGCCGCCCGAGAAAGTAACGCAATCCAGTCCAACTCACGGTGCTTGATTTCCCAGTCAGCGGCGCATTGCATCGCCTCTGCCGTCACGGTAAAATCCACCCAGTTAATGGTATCGCTTGCCACCGCCCGATCCGCTTTTTGATACCAAAAGAAGACCCCGATTGCGGAAATAACCAGTAACACCAATCCTAAATATGCCTTTTTCATGCCTTTCACCTCTTTGTAATGTATGCAAGGATAGAGGAATTTAAAACCGTTTCAGCGGCGAAAAAAATTGTTTACAAATCTTCCAAACTATGGTACAATAGAAGTGCGACATAGCTTAATATTATTCCCATACAGGGTGTACGTGGTAAAAACGTATGCTTAGCTTGTCATATCCCTGTATTGGTGTGAGCTGTGTCGCAACAGAAAGCCGGAGCTTGCGTTTTTCATGCGTCAGTTCCGACTGGCGCATTTTTTATTTTGAGGAGGAATTTTTATGAAAAAATCAGTGAGTTTACTACTTTGTATGGTGTTGGTCTTTGCCATGCTCCCCGTAACCGTGGTTCATGGTGTAGCATACTACAAAGAAGGGATTTATACTTATACTGTTTCCGGAGGACAAGCAACCATTACAGATTGTAACACTTCTGCAAGCGGTGCTATTACCATTCCGTCAACTTTGGGCGGTTATCCGGTGACAACCATTGGGGAATATGCGTTTTATCGTTGTGACAGCTTAACGAACATCACCATTCCCAACAGTGTGACAACCATTGGGTATAGTGCGTTTGGTGATTGTGACAGATTAACAAGCATTACCATCCCCAACAGTGTGACAAGTATTGGGGAGCGGGCGTTTTTTGATTGTGACAGCTTAACAAGTATTACCATCCCCAACAGTGTGACAAGCATTGGGGAATATGCGTTTTATTCTTGTAACAGCTTAACGAACATCACCATTCCCAACAGTGTGACAAGCATTGGGGAATATGCGTTTTATTATTGTTCCAGCTTAACAAGCATTACCATCCCCAACAGTGTGACAAGCATTGGGGATTATGCGTTTGATGCTTGTTACAGCTTAACAAGCATTACCATCCCCAACAGTGTAACAACCATTGGGGCTTTTGCGTTTTCTCGTTGTAACAGCTTAACCGATGTGTATTATACCGGTTCCAAAAGTCAGTGGGAACAGATTTCAATTGGTGATTACAATAGCGGTTTAAAAAATGCAACCATTCATTTTGCCATTACAGGCACACAAGGAAGCACCAATTCCACCTCTGATGATGCCCCCATTATCACCTCAGCCACCATTACCCATGACGGCAGCAATTATGATTTGTTTTCCAAGGCAATTACCATTGCAAAGGATAGCAATGTTGAAGTCAGTATTAAGGCAGAAGTAGATTTCAACGGAAACGAAAATGTAAAATTGTACCTGACACAAGGAAGAGGAAAGGTAAAAGAGCTAACGGTAAATGGTACCACAAAAGTACAACCGGGAAAGATTTTTGACGCTAGCGATACAATTTATTTGCTTGCAACGGACAGCAAAACAGGAAAATCCACTGCGAAAAAGACCAAGTTGAAAATTTCTTCTTTTGCGGACGGCGATTTGTTTCCTGATGAAAAGAATCTGTCTTTCAAATTAGGCAAGAAATTCAGTTTTACAATTCCTGACGGTGTTCCGATTTTTGAAAACAAGGAATTTGGTTTTGATATGGATTTTATTCCTGTCACATTTGAGTATGAACATGACAACAAGATTAATATTGCGTTTGGTATCAGCGACAGTAATATTGATAAAACCACCGGTCGGTTCAAAGGATTTTCCTTTGCTGACTGGAAAGCAGAAATCAAAGAATCTTCAAAGAAATCATTGCAGGAATATCAGGGTGCAAAGCATAATAAAACAATCAATCAACGAATGAAGGCAAAATATCCGAATTTTAAAGCGGAAAAAGTAAAGTTTAATGTTTCAAAGGGAATGGATACCTCTTTAGATGTTTCCGGATATGCCGAAATGATAAAAACAGATTCCGGTTGGAGATTTTCCGAAGGGTGCTTAACCTTTAATGCAGAGTTCAAATATACCTATCAGGGACAGGTGTTTATTTGGGTTGTTCCTTGCTATTATGAATTTGGCGGTGGTGTTGGTGCAGAATTGGAAGGAAAAATGATTAATATTAATCCCGAAACCTTTACTCCTGAATTTGAAGCCTATTTAACGGCAAAAATCATGGCGGAAATAGGAGGCGGAATTGGTGTTGCTAAGGTAGCAACCTTAGGGGCAAGCGGAGAAGGAAGTCTCAATATTAAATCTGGAATCGGAAAGGATTATCTGAAAGCATGGGGAGAAGGAGAAGCAAGCTTTAAAGTAAAGGTATTCGGCAAAACGGTAGCTCAGAAGAAAATCGCCCAGGGAGATTTTCTCATTTACGAAACAGGAAGTAACAAGGGGTTGATTAAGGATGATGCTATTTCTTTGCAATCCATAGAACAGCACAGCCTCATGAGCTCTATTGACAGCGAAAAGGTGTATGAAAACGAAAGCCGTGACTATTTAGAACAACCCACTTTATGGCTTACCACCTATCCCATTCAAGGATACGGTGCGGCAGAATATACCAACAAAAATCTTGCAAAAATTGCAGATAATATTTACACGGAGGCGGCACCTCAAATTTGTGAAATTGAGGGAAAAAAGGTGATGGTGCTCCAATGGGATAACCCGAAACGAGCCGACATTGACAGAACCATGCTTGTGTATTCCGTGTACAATGATTCCACCAAACAATGGTCTGAGGTAAAAGCGGTGGATGATGACGGAACGGCAGACTTTTATCCCTGTTTCCGTGACGGTTATCTGGTTTGGCAAAACGAAACAAGTAAATTATCTGACACCATGACCTTAGAGAAAATCGGGGCATTGGGAGAAATCTGCGTTGCAAAATGGAACGGCAACGGCTTTGATGCTCCCAAAACTTTGACCAATAACACGGTGCTTGACACCCAACCCGTTATTTGTGCCACCAAGACGGGAGCAAGTGCGGTGTGGTCTGTTAACAGCGAAAGCGACATTATGGGAGTAACAGGCGAAAACACTTTGATGCAGGCTGATTTTAACGGAAGTGCATGGACAACTCCCAAAGCAATCAAATCAGATTTAACTGCGGTTACAAACTTAAATGCAGGTATTTTGGACGGTCAGTTTACGGTTGCTTATGTGACAGATGACGACAATGATTTGGGAACGGTGGATGACCGTGATATCCGCTTAATTTCCGGTTTTTCCGAAAGGCAATTGACGAATAATGAGGTGTTAGACAGCAATCCTGTTTTTGAAAATAATTTGCTTTATTATTACAGCGAAGGGAATATTCAATCTTGTGCTGCTGACGGTTCTAAGCTGCAATCTGTATTCTCAGAGGCAAAACCGGGACTTCATGACCGATTTGTTATGGACAGCAACAATCAGGGAGATACTGCTATCTGGTGGGAAAAGACGGTAGAGAAGGGCACCGAAATTTACACCTGTTTATTGCAGGACGGTGTTTGGAGTGACGAAATTCAGGTAACGGAGCTTGAAAATCAGGCAAAATACCCTTCCGGCTTACTGAATGAAAACGGCTCTATGGATGTGGTCTTTAACAACGGAATTGTCAAAGACGGCGAAATTACAAAGACGGATTTATACATGATTTCTGTGATTCCTTCTTATGATTTGGCTCTTTCTGATGTGACGGTAGATGAGGAAACCATGACCGTGTACGGCTCGGTGAAAAACAGCGGTGAATTGACGGTGAATGCCTATACGGTAAAAATTGAAGGAAATACCGAGCAGAAAATAACCGAACCTCTTCTTCCCGGACAATCAGCAGAGTTTACCATTGTGTATAAAAAGCCCTCCAACTTTACCCCGCAGAACATCAAAGTAACAGTTTCTCAACAAGAGGGCGAAGAATATGATACCAAAAACAACCAAGTTTCCTTGTTTGTAGGGAATGCGGACGTGGCAGTAGAACATGTTTCTGCCAACGATTCTGTGATTACAGCGGATATTTCCAACATAGGCTATCAGACCGCTTCTGATGTTACCGTTCAATTAAAGGACGGACAACAGGTATTGGAAGAAAGGGTGTTGCATTTGTCTGCAGGACAGACAGAGCAGGTTTCTTTTACCGTTGAACGAAAGGATATGCTTTTCCTGGAAAATACCAAACAGCTGTACGTAACGGCAAGCTGTGACCAAACGGAAATTTCATTGGGAAACAACGACGGCTATGCCTATATTACCAGTTTAAGCGGAGAGGCAGACTATTATAGCAAAATTTTGAATTACAGTCAGGTAGACGGAAAATGGATTGTCAATTCTGTTGCAGGAAATCATACGGGCGAGGATGTGGCTTGCATCATTTATTCTTCTGTTTATGACAAAGAGGGCAAGCTAAAAGGAACCGGAATGAAAAAAGCAACCATAGAGGCACAAAATGATACAGGGGTAGACATTGCTCTTTCTTGTACAATCCAATCGGGCGATGTGATAAAAACCTTCCTTTGGCAAGATATGATGCCTTTGACCGAGGCTGATACCTTCGCGGTAGAATAAACACGCTTAGGGCACCTTTTTGGTGCCCTTTTTGGAGGATATTATGAAGTATGTGATCATTTCCCCTCTTGCTCCAAAACCGTTTTTGGCATTGTTGGAGAGTGAGGAGTGTCAACCGATTTTTACAAAAGAACAGAAAAATTTTCCTCTTCCCGAGCGATATCATGCGGATTTGCAATGCTTTGCACCGGATGAAAAAACGGTGATTGTGACACCTGACCTTTATGAATATTATCAAGCATGCTTAAAGGAGACGGATGTTACGGTTCTTTCGGGAAAAACCCAATCGGACGGGCACTACCCGTCGAGGATTGCATATAATGTAGCGAAGGTAGGAAATACTGCTTTTTGTCTGGAAAAAGCTCTGGACGGAAGAATCAGGGAAGAGCTTGAAAAGAGAAATGTTTCTATCTGCAACGTTTCTCAAGGGTATGCTGCCTGTTCGGTGGTGGGAGTGAGCGAAAATGCTTTGATTACTTCGGACAAAAGCATTGCAAAAGCGGCAGAAAGCGGCGGTTTTGATTGTCTGTATCTTTCCCCCGAGGAGATTTTATTACCGGGCTTTGACCATGGGTTCATCGGAGGCTGTGTATCAAAAATCCGTCCGAATTTGTTTGCGGTATCAGGCTCTCAATTGCCTAATTCTTTCCTTGCATTTTTTGAAAAGCATGGGGCAACCCTATTAAGTGTATCGGGACAATTATATGATTTTGGAGGAAGTATTTCCCCGGAAGGGAAGTGAAGGATTGGTTGTATCCATTGGAATACCGTCTGTAAAGACGGGTAAATGGAGTTTTCCGTCTGCAAAGTTGTATCGAAGGGGGGACCTGCAGTTTGCAGACGTTACCATACAAGAATCGGAACGGGAACAGTTGAGCAGGACTCTTGCTGAAAAAATTGTAACCGTTTATCAACCTTATTTGATACAAAGATTAGTAAAAAAACGATATTTTTATTTTACCGAGGCAGAGCAAAAAGAGATTGATATGATTGCAGAAAGCTATCAAAAAAGAAGATCCTGGCAGGAGCTTTTGGAACAACGGCTGAATGAATTTTTAAAGAAAAACAACGTGATTCATCTGGATGGATTTGTTCGGTTTCGCATGGAAGAGTACCTTCGGGAATTGGAGCATACGGTAGATAAAGCAGCTGAGGATTATTTGATTGACCGAGAATATCGGGAATTTATCGGAATGCTCACTTGTCTGACAGAAATTCAGCCTTGTCTGATAGAACAGGTTCATGTGAAATTGACCGAGTCGGGAGATTACGGTATTTTTGACGGGGAATATCGTCTTGTGGTATCGGAAGAGGTTGCGGTTTCTTTTGATTCGTTGAGTCGGGAGGATTTGCTTCTCAGTCGTTTGATAACCCTTTCTCCCCATGAAATTATTGTTCATCGGAAGCAGGAGATTACAAATAAAGAATTGCTGAATACCATGATCAATGTATTTGGAAAAAAAGTGCGATTCTGTGAAGAATGTTCTTTTTGCCATTAAAATACCAACCGTCGACTTTTTCGACGGTTGGTGTTTTAATGGGTTCGGATTTCCTTTGCTTTTGTTCTTTTAAGCAAGGTTAAGGCATGTGTTTTTTCTTCCTGCTTTACCTGAACGGTTAATCGCTTCGCGTTTTCCGGAACAGGACGAAAAAAGGGAAGGGGCAAACCGGGATTTACGCCGAAATTACTTTCCGTATTGGGTTCTCTTTGTAAATTGGTCACCAAAAAACTACCCGGAACAGGCAAAGCCTGAGGATTGTTTTCGGAAATAAAAAGATGAGAAAATCCTGATTGTTCCAGTAAATCCACCGCTCGTTCCAAATCCTGCTCCTGATGAAATAATCCGCTAATCATTGCCATGTTCATTCACCTCAATATTAGGGTTTCTCTCTTTTAAAAAAATAGACAGGCAATCTTATCCTGTCATATTACACAAACGAAATGTACCAATTTTAGTTACTATTACAAAGAAAAAATTGTTTTGCTACTCCCAGACCGTTGAAAAAGCCGGTCTGTCGCAAATAAAAAATGCAGAGATGGATGATGAATTTTTCATTTAACAATCAAAGCAAAGAAAAGCTGTCCGGAACAACTACATACTGATATGCACCTCCAAAAGTGTCTAACTTTTGGGGTGCATATCAGAAATGGGATTTTTCGTTGTTTTATAACCTCTTTTTGTATTCCGAGCTTTTTGCCATCTCTCGGAAGGGGATTATCTGTTTGCCAGAATATTCTTTTCGTAATTCTTCACTTCGGTCAGCCAATTTAAGCCTACGGGAGTGTTGTTTCTTCTGCAGTATTCATCCCAGACAGCCTGGTAAGGCATGAACTTCATTTCTTCCTGAATTGCCAGGCGGGTGGTGTAATCTCCGTCTTCTTCTGCCTGCTGCAGAGTTGCATAGGGTTCCAGCATTGCATACAGTAATGCCTTTTGTGTATTTCTTGCACCGATGACCCATGCAGCGATTCTGTTGATGCTTCCGTCAAAGAAGTCCAAAGCAACATAAGTGCGGTCAATCAGGTTGTTACGAATCAATTCCTGAGCAATTGCCATGGTATCATCATTAAAGAGAACCACATGGTCACTGTCCCAACGAACAGGACGGCTTACATGAAGCAATAGCTTGTCGGTAAACTGCAGAACGGAAGAAATCTTGTCTGCAATTCCTTCTGTAGGATGGAAGTGACCGTTGTCTAAGGTAAGAACCTTGTTGTTGGCAACAGCATATCCCAAATAAAATTCATGAGAACCGACTACATAGCTTTCAGAACCGATTCCAAATACCTTACTTTCTACCGCATCCTGTACATATTTGGGGTCAATCTGACGTTCAAAAATTTCGTCCAGGGACTTCTTTAATCTTGCACGAGGTGCCACGCGGTCAGCAGGAACATCCTTATAACCGTCGGGAATCCAGAAGTTAATCACACAGGTCTGATCCAGTTCTTTTCCGAAATATTCCCCGATATTACGGCAAGCTTTTCCGTGTTCCACCCAGAATTTACGGATGGATTCGTCCTTGTGGCTTAAGGTAAAGCCGTCATCACTTTTGGGATGTGAAAAATAGGTGGGATTAAAGTCCAGACCAATGTTTTGCTCTTTCGCCCAGTTTACCCAATTTTGAAAATGTTTGGGTTCCAGTTTGTCACGGTCTACGGCTTCTCTGTTTAATTCACAGTAGCTTGCATGAAGATTTACCTTGTAGGTACCGGGAAGCAAACGAAGTGCTTCCTCCAGGTCCTGGCGAAGTTGAGCCGGCGTGTTGGCTTTTCCGGGATAATTTCCTGTTACCTGAATTCCTCCGGTCAAATCTCCTACTCTGTCAAATCCTCCCACATCATCTCCCTGCCAGCAATGAAGGGAAACGGGCAATATTTGCAGTTTTTCCAAGACTGCTTCGGTATCCACGCCAAGAGCGGCATACCGTTCTTTTGCAATTTCATAAGAATTACTCATCAGTAGTCCTCCTTTTATTTTTTGTTACTTTAATTGTATAATAAATTAGATGATTTGTAAAGGGGGCAATTTTGCGGTTGTCATGGGGCTATTTTAACCTTTTCTCTATTAAATTCCAAATTTCAGGGGTTTCATATCCTCCACTCCAGCAGGCAATGCCACTCAGACCGTATTGTTCGATGAGATCCATACGGGCAGAACAGGAGTCAGTATCCTCTATCCAGATTTTATATAAGCTGTTTCCCTCCTGATATTCTGCATAGTGGAGTTTTTCGGTTTCGTTCCATACGGTGGTCAGACTTTTTTCTTTCATTAACTCCTGTACCTGCGACATGGAAGCGGCAGGGGCATTGACCACGACGCCTTCATTGGTTTCCCAGATTCGGGTATAGAAAGGCACGCCAAGAAGCATTTGAGAAGCAGGAACTTGTTCCAATACACCGATTAAAGCATCTTCTGTCCAGTCAAGAGCTGCAACAGGACCTGCAATATTGCTCCCCTTTGGGTGTTGATCGTATGCCATAAGCATGAGATAATCGGTGCATCGGCTTAATGCCTCTCTGTCATAGCACATGGAATAAAAGCTACTGCTTTCTTCTATTTTGGTAATGTCGGCAGAGAGAATCAATCCACCCTCTTTGGCATATAAGCTACATTCTTGTACAAATTGAGAAAAAATGTCTTTATCTTCACGGTACATATTTTCAAAATCCAGATTGATACCGTCTAAATGGTAGTCGATTGCTTTGGTCAATAAGGTTTCGATTAATTTCTTTCGTAGGGCTTGGTCGGCCAGCACCTGTCTGGTTTGTTCGGGTTCAAAGCCGTTAGAGCAAAGTGCCCAGACTTGTTGCTTTCCTTTTTTTGCTTTTTGAAAAAAATCATGGCTGTAATAATCGGATAAATATAAATTTTCCGTGATTTCCATATCACGGGGAAATACTTCTATATCCTTTTCGTTGATCAGTTTGAACCAAGTGGGGGATACCACGTTGGCTTTGTTTTCATTACTGTATTCCATATCGGGACGAGAAGCATATTCCCATACCAATCGGATGGGTTCTGAGGCAAGCAGACGAAATTTGGTATCGGAAATCAGAAATCCCTGTTCTGTTTGTTTTGTGGTAAAAGAAAGTGTACTTTTGATTTCGCGGTCAGGGTAACAAAGAATAAAATCAGCGTTACCACCTTCTGTTGTCAGAGTAAGAACCAGTTCTTTGATGGTTTTGCTGATTTTTTTGTCTTTGAAAAACGGAAGAACGGTTTTGGAACGATACTGCTGCCGTTCCTTTTCTTGGTCTGTACAAAGGTGGGATGCATCTTTTCCGTCTGCAAAGGCGTGAAGATAATCCAGAAGTAATGCACGGCGAATTCCATCGTTATTTTTTTTTGCGGTTAAAATGCGGCAGATGACAGATGCGGCAGATGCTTTTGTGACAGAATCTGTGGGACGGAAGGTGTTATCTTCGTATAATGTGAAAATTCCTGATTGAACAGCGGCAGAAACCAGAGCTTTCATTTCTTCTTCTACGTCAGTTGCCACCGATTGTAAAGAGGAATCTGTTTCTAACGGTATGAGATTGTTGCAAACAAGCAATAATTCTTGTCGGGTCAGGAAATCATTGGGTCGAAAGAACTCTGCCTGTGACACCCAACCGCTTCGGCAGGCGGCATTCACAACGGAAAAATAGGGATCCTCGGCAGGAACATCTGAAAACAGTTGAATTTCCTCTCCTGTATCGGACGAAAAGGCATTAACAAGGAAAGCGCAAAATTCCCCTCTTGTAACAGGGTCGTCCCATTGTCCTCTGGAAAAGGGGAGTGTTACGCCCATTTGTTGAAGTTGTTTCATCTCCTCATCTGCCCAATGTTGTGGTGTGTTGTTCCATAAAAACCAATCTGCCGGTAACAGCATGGCTGCGATGATTAAGCAGACACAGAGTAAAAACAAAACAATAGAGCGTTTCATAATACATTCCCCCTTTTGTCCTATTTTATGAATCGGTTGTCCCGGTTATGACATCGAATACAGACAAGCCGAAAAGAATATATTTGGATGAAGGAGATGATCAAATGATTTATTTAGATAACAGTGCTACTACTTTAAAAAAACCGGAATCTGTTTACAATGCTGTGACGGAGAGCATGAAGTTGTATGGAGGAAATCCCGGAAGAGGAGGATACCGTTTGGCATCCGAGGCAGCGGAACGGGTTTTTTTGTGTCGGGAATTGGTAGCAAAATTGTTTTCCGTTCCCACACCGGAACAGGTGATTTTTACAAAAAACACCACGGAAGCATTGAATTTGGCAATCAAAGGATGCTTATCGTCGGGGGATCATGTAGTGATTGGTTCTATGGAGCACAATTCTGTGTTGCGACCGGTTCACCGCTTAACAAAACAGGGGTTGATTACGTATTCTGTTGCCGGAGCGGATGCAACAGGTGTGGTTACGGCACAGGCCGTAAAGCGAGCCATGACACCCAAAACAAAATTAATTGTAATCAACCATATGTCCAATGTATGCGGCAGTATCAGTCCGATTGAGGAAATTCAGGAGTTGGCAAAAGCATCAGGGATTTTTTGCTTGATAGATGGAGCACAAAGCGGTGGAGTATTGCCTCTTTCGTTAACTCCTTGTTCCATGATTGCCTTTGCAGGGCATAAGGGTTTGTATGGTCCTCAAGGGACGGGCGGGCTTTGCATTGGAGAAGAAATCTGTTTGCAACCCTTAACAGAAGGCGGAACGGGAAGCTTATCGGCAGAATTTGACCAGCCTGAAATCCTTCCTGACCGATTGGAAAGCGGTACTCTTGCCGCCCCCCAAATCTGGGGATTGTATCATGGGATTTCTTATGTGTTGTCCCGAGGAATTTCTGCTATTTTAAAGCATGAACAGGAATTGATTTTGATGTTCAGAAAAGAAGTAAGGAAATGTAACGGAGTAAGGTTATATCCGCAAGTGGAAGCAGAATACGGAGGCGTGGCGGCATTTCGTGCGGAAAATTATGACAGCGCAAGCTTTTGTACCTTGTTGGATGAGAAGTTCGGGATTGCAGCACGGGGAGGACTTCATTGTGCCCCTTTGGCTCACAAAACATTAGGCACCTTACGGGGAGGTTTGGTCAGAATTTCTGTTAGTGATTTTACTTCTGAGCAGGAAATGGAGCAGGCAATGAAGGGGATAAAAGCATTATTATGACAAACAACAGGCTCCCCGATGTCCGAAACAGCTTTTCTTTTTCAATGTTGTTTCGGTCAGATGGGAGCCGGTTTTATTTTTGTTCTAATTGCTCTGCTAATTTTGGGTCAGGAGTCACATAAGCAGTACTGAAATTATCATAAATCACCATTCCCGGTTTTGCACCTGAAATTTTTTTTACGAATTTACATTCTGTGTAATCCACAGGCACCTTGACTCCGTTTTTTGCTTTGGAGTGATAAGCGCAAAGCATTGCCGCTTCTTCTAAAGTGCGGTCGGGGATTTCTTCTGCCCCTCCCCGTACAATCAGGGTATGAGAACCGGGGATGTTTTTGGTATGAAGCCAGATGTCACAGCTTCGGGACAGTTGAAAGGTGATGGCGTCATTCTGAATATTATTTTTTCCTACATAAATGGTAAATCCGTCTGAGGAAACAAAAACGCGGGGTTGTACTTTTTGACTTTTTTTCTTTTTTCCTTTGGAGCCGTGAGATAAGTAACCCTGGGCATGAAGCTCATCTCGAATATCGGAAAGCTCGGAGGGAGTTTTTGCCGTTTCCAAAAACTGCTTCACCGATTCCAAGTATTCCAGTTCCTCTATGGCAGATTGTAATTGTTCTTTTGCCATTTTTTCTGCGGTTTTTTGCTTGGTATAACGGGTGTAGTACCGTTGTGCATTCTGTGCAGCCCCTTTTTGAGGGTCTAAAGTGATGGTTACTTCTTCTCCCGTTTCGGAATAGAAATTTTGAGTCACCAAAGCAGTATCTCCCGTCTGAATCCGATACAGGTTTGCCATAATCAAATCACCGTATTGTTTTTGCAGTTCTTTTTTCTCTGCATCCTTGATGGTTTGACGGTAAATATTGCATTTTTTTGCCGTCCGTTCAATCAGGTTGGAAATAACCTTGTCCATTGCCGCGGCTCTCTGATGCTGGCGGCTGTCTACATCCCGGTTGGTAAAATACCGTTCCAGGGTAAGACTGAAGCTTTCGGGGTAGATTACTTTTTCTCCGTACTGAGTAGGATTAAATGCAGAAAATTCAATGCTTTTTTCCCCTTCCATAACCAAGGAAGGAACAAAACGGTTGTCTCGGATATCAGCAAAAAAGCTTACAATTTTGCTGACGGTATCATGTGGTAAACGAGAAGTATCCGCATCCCAGTCTCCTGCCACGCGGTATGCAATTTCACGGCAAGCAAGGGGAGATAGCCCCGTATAGGTTTGCAGCAATAATTTTTCCAGCTTTTGATCCGGATTTTCCTGAATTAATTGTGCAATCTCCGATTCCTCTGTCAATAGGGGATTTTTTTTGTTTTGAGAAGGTGCTCCTTTGTATTCCAAACCGGGCAGAATTTGTCTGACACTGCTCACATTCACATCAATATGCTTGACACTGTCAATAATTCGACCGTTTTCTTCTGTAAAAATCAGATTACTATGCCGTCCCATCAGTTCTGCAATTAAGTATTTTTTTACCGGATCCCCCAATTCTGTGGTGCAGGCAAATTCAAACACAAGAATCCGTTCAAAATCCTGTTGAGTAACGCGAATCAATCTGGCAGGAGTCAGATGCTTTCGTAACAACATACAAAACAGGGGTGCCTGCATGGGATTTTCTTTTTTCTGTGTGGTCAGATGAACCCGAGCATGATTTGCGCTAGCACTTAATACCAATCGTACATTGTCGTGGTCGGTTCGAAATCCTATCACAATTTCATCCAGTTCAGGTTGATATACTTTATCTACACGGGCATTTTTCAGTATTTGATTCAATTCAAAGGCGGTACAACGCACCGCAATTCCGTCCATTGCCATAATTTTATCCTCCATTCTCTTATTATTATACACTATTTTAACGAAAAAAGCAAATTTTATTGACAAAAAGAAATCTTTTGATGTACAATAGTATATATACCATTAGAATAGGAGAAGTTTGCCATGATAAAAAGTATGACGGGGTTTAGCCGTTGGGAGCAGGAATCGGATGGATTTTATATTCGTACAGAGCTGAAAAGTGTAAATCATCGCTATCTGGATTTGTCGGTTCGTTTGCCTCGCCTTTATTCCTATTTGGAGGATAAAGTGCGTGACATGATAAAAAAATCTTTAAATCGCGGAAAAGCAGATTTGTATATCAGCATTGAGCGGAAAGACGGCGACGGAAAACAGGTTTTGTTAAATGAAGGATATGCCAAAAGTTATCTTGCGGCATTGACAAAATTAAAAGAATCTTTTTCTCTTGCGGGAGAAGTATCTTTGGAAATAGCAGCACGAAATCCCGAATTGTTTGTTTCGGAAGAAACGGAAGAAGACGAAGAAAAGGTATGGGAATTGCTGTCTTCCTGTCTGGAGCAGATGATGGCAGGCTTTTTGAAAATGCGCCAGACAGAAGGAGAATGCCTGAAAGCCGATTTGGAAGAAAAGCTTTTGGGAGTCCAAGAGTTGGTTTCCGAAATCAAGCGTCGTGAACCGGAAGCAACCGAGCAGTACGAACAACGACTTCGTCAAAAGATAGAAGAAGCATTGTCAGCAGCGGAGCCGGATCCTCAGAGACTGTTAACCGAAGTTGCAATTTTTTCGGAAAAAACTGCCATTGATGAGGAATTGGTTCGTTTGGATAGTCATATGCAAAGCTTTTCCGATACCTTACATGCAGGCGGTGCGGTTGGAAAAAAACTGGATTTTATTATGCAGGAAATGAACCGTGAAATCAACACCATCGGTTCTAAGGCAAACAATCTGGAAATTTCAAAGATTGTGATTGATGTGAAGAGTGAATTTGAAAAAATCAGAGAACAGATTCAGAATATTGAATAGGAGTTTTACATATGAAGTTAATTAACATCGGATTCGGAAATATGGTTTCTGCAAGTCGCCTGGTAGCAATTGTCAGTCCGGAATCTGCTCCCATCAAGAGAATGGTGCAGGAAGCAAGAGATCGGGGCACTTTGATTGATGCCACCTACGGTAGAAGAACAAGAGCGGTCATTGTGATGGACAGCGACCATGTTATTTTATCGGCTGTACAGCCTGAAACGGTTGCAAATCGTTTATCCTCCAAGGAAGAATTGTTGCTTGAGGAGGAAGATGAGGATGAGTAAAGGTCTTTTGATTGTAGTTTCCGGTCCTTCCGGTGCAGGAAAAGGAACCATTTGTGCAGAATATTGTAAGCGTCATCCGGAGGTGTTTTTGTCCGTTTCCGCCACCACCAGAAGTCCCCGCCCCGGAGAACAGGACGGTGTTCATTATTTCTTTTATTCAAAAGAGGAATTTAAAGGGATGATTGAGAATAATGAATTATTGGAATGGGCGCAATATTGCGAGAATTTTTACGGAACCCCGAAAAAGTATGTAGAACAGGCTTTGAACGAGGGGCGAGACGTGATTTTAGAAATTGAAGTGCAGGGTGCACTAAACGTGCAGAGTCGATTCGCAGGCGGTACTTATGTGTTTGTATTGCCCCCGGATCCCGATGTATTGGCAGACCGTCTCAGAGGTCGGCAGACCGAAACGGAGGAAGTGGTACAAAAGCGGTTGAGCCGTGCTATGGAAGAACTGCCCTTGATGAGTCATTATGATTATGTTTTGGAAAATGACCAATTGGAAGAGGCGGTCAATGATTTGGAACGAATTGTCCGTGCAGAAAAAATGAGCCGCCCACGAAGAATTGAAGATTTGGAACAAATCTGGAAGATAAAAGAATAAGGAATAGGGAATAAGTAAGGAGCAAATTTCTGTAGGAATTTGATTTATTTTACGAAAAACAAAGAGTGAAAGGATAAGTGATTATTATGATGATGTATCCCCCAATCGGAGAATTGATGAAACGGACAGACAGTCGTTACTCTCTTGTCATTGCAGTTGCAAAAAGAGCCCGTGAGTTGTCTCAGGGAGCGGAGGTTTTGGTAAAGTGTGACAGCAAAAAGGAAGTAACCGAAGCGGTTTATGAATTATACCATGATAAAGTAAAAGTAATCAAAGCTTCTGAAAATGCAGAGGAATCGGAAACAGAGGTTTCGGAACAAGCTGTGGAGGAAGCAACGGAGGAGTGAGAGAATGCTCCAGGAAAAGCAAATTGTAATCGGTGTATGCGGCGGGATTGCAGCCTATAAGGTGTGCGATCTTGTTCGTATGCTGAAAAAAGCAGGTGCGCAGTGCTTTTGTATGATGACCAGCTCTGCGCAGGAGTTTATTACTCCTTTGACCTTAAGTACCCTGACGGGGCAAAAAACCGTTTGCGGTATGTTTGAGCAGAATAAGGATTGGGAAGTGGAGCATATCTCCTGGGCAAAACGGGCAGATGTGCTTGTTTTGGTGCCTGCAACCGCAAATGTAATCGGAAAAATCAATGCAGGAATAGCGGATGATTTTGTAACCACAACGGTGATGGCAACAAAGGCACCGGTGCTCATTGCTCCTGCTATGAATACCAACATGTTTGAAAACCCCATTACGCAAAGGAATATTGCTCAATTGTCAGAGCTTGGATATCATTTTACCATGCCCGATGAAGGGTTTCTTGCCTGTGGTGACACAGGTCGGGGACGATTGGCAGAAACGGAGCGAATTTTCGAGGATATTGTCCGTCTTTGCACCCCTCAGGATTTAGCAGGAAAATCGGTGTTGGTGACTGCAGGTCCCACCCGTGAGGCAGTTGACCCGGTCAGATTTTTAACCAACCATTCTACAGGAAAAATGGGATATGCCATTGCCCGGGCGGCAGCAAGAAGAGGTGCCGAAGTAACCTTGGTTTCAGGACCTGTTTCATTGCCTGCTCCTTATGGTGTAAGGGTGGAACAGGTGGAATCAGCCTGCCAGATGAGAGATGCGGTTATCCAATCTGCTCCAAAAATGGATTTGATCATCAAAAGTGCGGCGGTGGCGGATTTTCGTCCTGCCCATGTTGCCGACCAAAAGCTTAAAAAGAATCAGCTTCCCGAGATACAGTTAGAAAAAAATCCTGATATCTTACAAGAACTGGGGCAAATGAAGCTTTCTGCCGTATTGGTAGGATTTGCAATGGAAACAGAAGACTTGGAGCAGCGTGCCAAAGAAAAAATGGAACGAAAAGGGCTTCATATGATTGTGGCAAATAATCTGAAGGTAGAGGGAGCCGGTTTTGGAACGGATACCAATGTGGTCACCGTATTTTCCAAGGATGGTTCTGTGAAACGGTTCCCCAAATTGGAAAAAACTGCTTTGGCAGATGAAATTCTGACCATGGCAAAGGAGTGGATTGTTCGGTGAAGGCAGCTCAGATTGCGGTAAATACCAGAGGTGTTCATGCCATTGATAAATTTTTTACCTATCTGATTCCCGAATCCATGGAAGTGGTACCCGGAATGCGGGTCACCGTTCCTTTTGGTAATGCCAACCGTATGACGGAGGGATTTGTGGTAAAAGTGGTTATTCCCGAATCGCCGTCGGAATTAAAAACGATTCATGCCTTATTGGACCAGGAACCTCTTTGTGACGAAAAAGCAATCCAACTGGCTTTTTGGGTTCGGAATCGGTATTTTTGTACTTATTTTGAAGCATTGCGATTGATGCTTCCGCCCGGTACAGGATTAAAATACAAAGAAACGGTGATACTAAAAGAGGAAAATCGGGTGGTGTTGGAACAAAGCACTTGCCGAAGTGCCGTTCAATGGGCGGTGATTCAATTTTTATTGGAAAATGAAGGCATTTCCACGGTGACGGAACTGAATCAGCAATTGGGAACCAATGCCCGTCCTTCGGTCAATGCCTTGGTGAAAAAAGACTTGGTATCCATCAGCAGAAAAAAGATATTGCCTACCAGAGAAAAAAACCAGACCTTCGCATCCTTATGTGCGGAATCGGAGCTGATTTCCGTTTATTTGAGCGAGTACGGCGCAAAAGCACCTGTGGCGGCAAGAATTTTGGAGTTATTAGAGGCAGAAGGCGAGTTGGACGTTCCCCAATTGCTTGACAGTGCAGATGCAGGAAGAAGCTCTTTAAATTCTTTGGTAGAAAAAGGATTTGTCACTTTGGAAACCCGTGCGGTAGACCGCAATGTTCCCATGGTAACAGAGCAGGAACCAAAAAAAGAGCTGACCGAGGAACAAAAATCGGTATTGAAACAAATCGGGAACGAAGGAGAGTATCTTCTTTGCGGTGTAACAGGGAGCGGAAAAACGGAAGTATATTTACAATTGATTGAACGGGTAATGGAAGAGGGCAAGCAAGCCATTATGCTGGTACCCGAAATTTCTTTGACTCCTCAGACCATTCGTCGGTTTTGTGCCAGATTCGGAGATGGAGTTGCAGTACTCCATAGCGGACTTTCCTTGGGAGAACGGTTTGATTCCTGGGAAAAAATCCGTCGGGGAGAGGCAAAAGTTGTGGTTGGAGCCCGTTCTGCCGTGTTTGCACCGGTGAAACAATTGGGTGCTATTATTATTGATGAACAAAATGAAGATACCTATACTTCTGAACAAGCACCCCGTTATGATGCCAGAGAAGTGGCATTGTTTCGGGTTAAGCAATCGGGTGGGGTGTTATTACAGGCATCGGCAACCCCAAGAGTTCAGGATGTTTACCGCTTGCGGGGACGGGTGTTGTATATGGGAACCCGATACAATCACCATGCCCTTCCTCAAGTGTTGATAGAAGATATGCGTGAGGAACTAAAAAACGGAAATACCACCATATTTTCCAATCGCATGGCAAGGGAAATAAAGAAAAATCTGGAGCGCGGAGAGCAAACGATTCTGTTTGTCAACCGACGGGGTCATTCCACCTTTGTATCCTGCCGTAGCTGCGGTTATACCTTTGAATGTCCCAATTGCTCTATTTCGTTAAAATATCACTCCCATTCCGGACGGCTCATGTGTCATTATTGCGGATATATGCAGCCTGTTTCGCAAAAATGTCCGGAGTGCGGCAGTCAATATGTAAAGCTCTTCGGGTTGGGAACCCAAAGAGCAGAGGAAGAAATCGCAAAGCATTTTCCTGATGCAAAATTATTGCGGATGGATCAGGATACGACTGTGAAAAAATCAGCTCACCAAAAAATGTTGGAACAATTTGCAAAGGGCGAGGCGGATATTTTGTTGGGCACCCAAATGGTCACAAAGGGGCTTGACTTTCCCAATGTAACCTTAGTTGGTGTGTTGGCGGCAGATATGATGCTAAACGGTGAAAGCTATGATGCATACGAAGAAACTTTCAGCCGTCTGACCCAGGTTTTTGGCAGAGCGGGAAGAGGAGAGCAGGCAGGGCTTGCACTTGTGCAAACGTATCAGCCTGAGCATCAATGTATTCAAATGGCGGCAAAACAGGATTATCCCGCCTTTTATAAATCGGAAATCCGCATGAGAAAAACCTTGGGATATCCTCCCTTTGTTTCTTTGATTACTCTCATGCTGACAGGCCTTTCGGATAGTGCAGTAAGGAAAGAAGCCTATTATTTGTATCACAGTTTTACAGACGGCGGTTTGCCTCCCGGAGTAGAAATGGTATTAAACCCCGTTCCTTGCGGCGTTGCAAGAATTAATCGGTATTACCGATGGCAGATTATGGTGAAGTGCCGCGAGGATATTACTGACCTTTTGTGGCAGATTTATGACCGTCACAGCAGATATCAACAAAAAACAAAAACATATTTGTCGATTTACAGATAGAAAGGAACTTGTTATATGGCAATCAGAATGATTCGAACAGTACCGGATGAAGTGCTGACAAAGAAATGTCGCGAGGTCACCGAGTTTGACCAACGGCTCTTTACCTTATTGGATGATATGTATGATACTATGAAAGAAAAGAACGGTGTGGGACTGGCAGCACCCCAGGTGGGAATTTTACGTCGGGTAGCGGTAATTGATATTGGGGAAGGAAAAATAGAACTGGTCAATCCCAAAATCATTGCCCGATCCAAGGAAACAGAAGTAACGGACGAAGGCTGCTTAAGTCTTCCCGGGGCGGTAGGATCGGTGGAGCGACCCAAGTCTGTTACCGTTATCGCACAAGACAGAAACGGAAAAGAATTTCAGATTGTCGGTAAAGGATTATTGGCTCGTGCTTTTTGCCATGAGATTGATCATCTGGATGGGGTGATGTATACCACTCATGTGCAGGGAGAAATTCACTATTAAAGGAGACGGACAATGAAGGTTTTATTTATGGGTACTCCCGATTTTTCGATTGCATGTCTGAAATGGCTGACAGAGCATACCACCCTTTGCGGTGTGGTGACCCAGCCTGATAAGCCAAAGGGTAGAGGGCACAAAATGATGCCTCCTCCTGTAAAAGAATTTGCAATGGAACGTGATATTCCCGTTTTTCAGCCTGAAACATTGAAAAACGAAGCGTTTTTACCTCAATTACAGGAATTACAACCTGATTTGATTGTGGTTGTGGCATATGGGCAGATTTTACCTCCATATCTTTTGGAATATCCAAAATACGGTTGCATCAATGTGCATGCTTCTCTTTTACCGAAGTGGAGAGGTGCAGCACCCTTACAATGGTGCGTCATGGCGGGAGATACTGTGACAGGGGTGACTACCATGCAAATGGATGAAGGCCTTGACACGGGAGATATGCTGATAAAAAAAGAGCTTCCCATAACACCTGAAGATACAGGCGGAAGTATTCACGACAAATTAAGTGTGTTGGGGGCGCAAGCCTTGGCAGAAACGGTGGAGCAGATTGACCGCTTATCACCCATCCCCCAAGACCATGCAAGCTTTACCTATGCTCCCATGATTACCAAGGAAACCTGTCACATTGATTGGAGTAAAACAGGCAGAGAGATTTGTAATCAGATTCGGGGACTATATCCCATGCCTTTAAGCTTTTTCCTGCATCAGGAAAAAACTGTAAAAGTAGGAAAAGCAATTCCCGGAACAGGAAAACTAAAGCCGGGAGAAATCGGCGAATATGAGAAGCAAAAGGGGCTTCCTGTGGGATGCGGTGACGGTGTTGTATATTTAGAACAAATTAAGCCGGAAGGGAAGAAAATGATGAGTATTCATGATTTTATGTTAGGAAACAGCTTCCAAACGGGAGAAATTTTGAAATAAAGAAAAGGAGATTTTATCATGTGGTGGATTGACAGTGGTTATATTATGTTTGTTTTGCCTGCTTTAATTTTAACTTTTTGGGCACAGTTTAATGTATCTTCTACCTATGCAAAGTATGGGAAAATTTACAGCCGCCGCGGAATGACAGCAGAACAGGTAGCAAGAATGATACTGGATAAAAACGGTCTGTATCATGTACAGTTAGGGCGTGTCAGGGGAAACCTGACCGACCATTTTAATCCTAAAACCAATATTGTAAATCTATCGGATACGACTTGTACCAGCACTTCTGTGGCAGCAATCGGAGTTGCGGCACATGAAGTAGGTCATGCCATTCAGCATGCCACAGGTTATGTACCCATTAAAATAAGAAATTCCATTGTACCGGTTGTGAATATTGCAAGTCAGGCGGCAATTCCGTTGTTTATTATCGGCTTGTTTTTTAATAGTGGCTTGATGATGGATATTGGTATTTGGTTTTTCTCAGCAGCGGTATTGTTTCAGATTATTACGTTGCCTGTGGAATTTAATGCATCCCGTCGTGCCATTGCCATTTTAGAGGGCAATTATATTTTAGAAGACGAAGAAGTACGCGGAGCAAAAAAAGTATTGAGCGCTGCGGCAATGACTTATGTGGCGGCCGCCGCCATGGCTTTGGCACAATTGTTACGTCTTTTGTCCATGAGAGGAAGACGTGATTGATGACAGGACGGGAGCTTGTATATCAGGGGTTGACGCAGATTGAGGAAAAGAGCGGCTTTTCCAATCTGATTTTAAAAGAATTGCTTGATGTGGCAGACCCAAAAGATAAGGGCTTGATTACTGCTTTGGTTTATGGCGTGACAAGAGAACGGTTGTTTTTGGATGACCAAATCGGAAGATACTGCGATTTGAAAAAAACACCCTTACCCCTGCTTCGGCTTTTGCGGATGGGGGCTTACCAATTGTTGCGAATGGATCGGATTCCGCCTTCGGCAGCCGTAAATGAAACGGTTAAGCTGGCGAAAAGAATTGTGCCGAAAGGAGCAGGATGCTGTAACGGTGTTCTGAGAAAAATTGCAGAGCAGGGCGAGGTACCTGTATCTGTTGAGGATAGGGACAGTTACCTCAGTATTCAATATTCGATTCCCCTTTGGTTAGTAAAAAAATGGAAAAAACAGTTTGGAGAATCGGAATTAGAGCCCTTGTTAAAGAGCTTTTCGGAACCGCCCTCCGGTTATGTGCGAATCAACCGAAAGAAAGCAACTGTGGAGCAAATCAAAAAAGAACTGCCTGAATTGGAAGCATCTGCTTTTACTGACGGATATTTACTTCCGAAAGGAACCAATGTAGAAGCATTGTCTGCTTGGAAGGAAGGGCGGATTACCGTGATGCAGCCATCTTCTATGGAAGCTTGCCGAAAAGCAGGGGTAAAGAAGGGAATGCGAGTATGTGATATGTGTGCCGCACCCGGTGGAAAAACCATGTATCTGGCGGAGCTTATGGAGCATGAAGGCGAAATTACGGCTTGGGAGCTGCATCCTCACAGAACAGAGTTATTACGAAAAAATCTGGAACGGATGGATGTTACGATAGTAAAAACAGACTGTCGGGATTCTTGTGTTTATGAGGAAAGATATTTGGAATCTTTTGATGTAGTAGTGTTGGATGTTCCTTGCTCGGGATTGGGTGTGATTGGAAGAAAACCGGAACTCAAGTGGCAGGATCCCGATCGTATCAGGGAATTACTTCCCGTTCAGGAGCAATTGTTAAACAATGCAGGAGCTTATGTCAAACGGGGTGGCAGGTTACTATATTCTACCTGTACCTTAAATAAAGCAGAAAACGAAACCATGGTAACAAAATTTCTGGAACAGCATCCCGAATTTTCTTTGGAGGAAGAGGTAGGAATGAGAAATTTATTGCCTCATCGGGATGGCATGGGCGGATTTTTTATTGCAAGACTGAAAAAAATGTCGGAGGAAAGCAATGGATAATTTAGCGGATTTGACTCCGGAAGAACTGGAGGAGTATTTTATTTCTCTGGGTCAGCCCAAGTTTCGGGCAAAGCAAGCTTTTTCCTGGATTGCTAAGGGTGTTACGGAATTTGAGCAGATGACCAACTTCCCAAAGGCTTTGCAGAAACAGTTAAAAGGGGTTGCAACGCCCCTTGGTGCAAAAATTTGTGAAAAATTTGAATCAGCTATTGACGAAACAGTCAAATATCTGATACAATTAAATGATGGGAATCTGATTGAAACGGTACTCATGAGTTATCATCATGGATATACAGTTTGTATTTCTACAGAAGTGGGCTGTGCAATGGGCTGTGCTTTTTGTGCCTCTACATTAGGCGGATTGGTTAGGCGGTTGACCCCCGGAGAAATGCTGGCACAGGTAGCATTGGTGTCGGCAGACTCGGGGCATAAAGTCAGCAATATTGTACTGATGGGAATCGGAGAACCCATGGATAATTATGAAAATGTAGTCAAATTTATTCGTTTGGTCAACAGACCCGAGGGGATGAACATCGGGCAAAGGCATATTTCCTTGTCTACCTGCGGTTGGGTGAACGGAATTGACCGATTGGCGGAGGAGAATTTAGGGATTACCCTTTGTGTATCTCTTCATGCGGCATTTGATGAGAAACGAACTGCCATGATGCCCATTAACAAAAAACATCCCATTCATACCTTGCTTGCTGCTTGCAGGCGGTATACGGAAAAAACGGGCAGACGAATGATTTTTGAATATGCTCTGATTAAGGGAGTGAATGATACGCCTCAGGATGCAAAGCGGCTTTCCGAATTGTTACGGGGAATGCTTTGCCATGTGAATGTGATTCCTGTCAACCCCATTCAAGAAACAAATTTTGAACGAAGCGAACGGGGAGAGGCGTTTTGCCGACAACTGGCACCCGTAACCGCAACGGTTCGTCGGGAATTGGGAAGTGATATCAATGCTTCCTGCGGTCAGTTGAGAAGGCGGAAACTGGAAGAGAAAGGAAGTGAGAACTGATGGAGATTTGTGCAAAAACCCACCAGGGTATGGTGCGGGAGTTGAATGAAGACAGTTATGCAGTCAGTGAATTGACTCCGTATCATCTGTTGATTGTAGCGGATGGCATGGGTGGTCATCAGGCAGGAGAAGTTGCTTCTGCTATGGCTGTTGAAAAGATTAGGGAGTACATAAGTCGGCATACAGAGGAGTCTATTCCTCAGTTGTTGGAGCAAGCATTGCATTATGCCAACGAGCAAATTTACATTCGTTCTAAGGAGAATGCATCCTATGCGGCCATGGGAACGACTGTAGTTCTTTGTTGTATTTCTGATAAAGAGGCTTATTTTGCTAATGTAGGAGATAGTCGGGCATATTTGCTTGGATTGGACGGAATGGAACAGATAACGGAAGACCATTCTTTGGTAATGGAATTGCTTCGTCAGGGAGAAATCACTGAGGAAGAAGCAGAACTTCACCCTCAGAGAAATGTGATTACCCGTGCTTTAGGTACAGAACGGATTACAGAAGTGGATTTATTTCATTGCGAGTTAACATCGGAGGATATGGTTTTACTTTGTTCTGATGGATTAACCGGAATGTTGAGCGACCAAGAGATTGCATCGGTTATGTGGGAAGCTTCTTCGTTGGAAGAAAGAGTGGATCAATTGATTGAATTGGCAAATGAAAGAGGCGGATATGATAATATTACGATTATTGCCGCGACTCAAAAGAAGGAGGGGTAAAAGATGGTGGGCAAAATTTTAGGAGAACGCTATCAGGTCATTAAAAGAATTGGTGGCGGTGGTATGGCAGAAGTGTATAAAGCTCGTTGTACACTGCTGAATCGTTATGTAGCAATTAAGGTGTTGCGCAATGAATTTCGTGACGATAAAGAGTTTATTGCTCGGTTTAATACAGAAGCCCAGGCAGCAGCCAGTTTGACACATCCTAACATTGTTTCCGTTTACGATGTGGGCTGCGAAGCAGGAGTTCATTATATTGTCATGGAATATGTAGAAGGGGTTACGTTAAAGGAATATATTTGTCAAAATGGCGTGTTGTCTTGGAAACAGGCTTTGGATTTTACCATACAAATTTGTCAGGCAATTGACAGTGCACACAGAAAAGGAATTGTACATAGAGACATTAAGCCCCAAAATATTATGGTTTGCGAAAACAATGTGCTGAAGGTCATGGATTTTGGTATTGCACGTAATTTGAACAAAAATGGACAAACACAAGACGGAAAAAATGCCATCGGTACAGTTCACTATATTTCTCCCGAACAGGCAAGAGGAGGATATGTGGACGAAAAAACAGATATTTATTCCATAGGGGTTGTATTGTATGAAATGATGACGGGACGATTGCCGTTTAATCATGAAAATCCGGTTTCTGTTGCTATTATGCATATGCAACAAAAGCCAACTCCTCCTCGGGAAATCGTGTTATCCATTCCTGCGGCGTTGGAAGACATTTGCTTAAGGGCCATGAGCAAGGAACAGGTACAACGATTCCAGACTGCGGGAGAAATGTTGCGAAGCTTACGGGAATTTCAAAAAAATCAAGGAATACATACACATTCCCAACCGGAAGAAGAGGATTCCTTTACGAAAAAATATGATGCAGAACAAGTAAGAAAAAGGGATACGGAATATACCAAATCGAAAAAAGAAAAGGGAGGCGACGATATGGAAAATCGCGAAAAAGTCAGAAAAAATGTCAAGAAAAAAAGTAAAAAGGAAAACAAAAAACCAATTATTGCAGCAATTGTTACAGCAGTAATTTTGGTGAGTGTACTGACGGTTCTTCTGATTAATTGGATTGACCCCGGATTCTTTGGCGGTGGTGCTAAGGACGGTATTACCAGAATTCCCAATCTGATTGGGAAAGACTTGGAAAAGGTATTAGAGGAATATGAGGATGAAGACAGAGTTGAAATTATCGAGGAAGAGGATCGCATTCCTTCTGATAAATATGACGAAGGCGTAATCGCAGCACAGTCTCCCAAAGCAGGAACCAAGATTGAAGATAATAAAAAAATAAAAATTAAAGTTATTGTAAGCAATGGGGAAAAGGAAGCAGGAAAAATGCCCAGCTTTGCAGGAAAAACATTAACCGACGCGAAAAAAGCTCTGAATAAATTGGGATTAGAGTATGAAGTGGTAGAAGAATACAACGATTCGGTAAGCAGAAACGGTATTATTCGTCAAATTCCCAAAGCAGGAACAAAATTGGACAAAGATGTTCAGATTATTTTATATGTGAGTAAAGGAGAAGAAAAGGACGAAGAGATTTCTGTTCCCTATTTGATCGGCATGAGTCAAACCCAAGCGAAAAATGCATTGAAAGAAGCGGGATTAAAGTTAGGCAGTGTTACGGTAAAGCCATCTGATGAACCGGTGGGAACGGTAATCGGTCAGGATCCGGAATATCAGGATTCTGTGAGAGAAGGTGGTTCGGTTAATATTGTTATCAGTAGCGGTGAAGGCGAAGAAGAACCTACGAAAGCTCCCACAGCAGAACCGACCGTAGAACCAACCGCAGAACCGACTGCAGAACCGACTGCAGAACCAACTGCAGAACCGACTGTTGAACCTACAACAACTTCGGAACCGGTAGCAATTACGCCGGAACCGCAAACAGCAGAAACCGTGGCGGTACCTGAAGAAGTGACAGAATAATGCAGGGACGGATTGTAAAAGGAATCGGTGGATTCTATTATGTGAAAACAGAAAACGAGCTCATTGAGTGTCGTGCCAGAGGAGTTTTGCGGAATTTAGGTGTGACTCCCTTGGTTGGTGATTATGTGGAATTAGAATTGGACAGAGCCGGAAATCCGGCTCTGTCAAAGATTATACCAAGAAAAAATGAATTGATTCGACCTGCAGTTGCCAATTTGGATCAGATTGTGATTGTGGCTGCGGTGTGTTCTCCCGATCCGGATCCGGTGCTGTTGGATAAAATGTTGGTCGCAGCAGAAATACGTGCCATTCCTGCCGTCATCTGTTTTAATAAAACAGATTTAACAACAGACCGGGATTTGATTGATTCTTATCAGAAGTGCGGATATCCGGTGTGTTGCGTAAGTGCAGAGACGGGCGAGGGAATGGAACGGTTGGGACAAATGCTGAAAGACAAAACATCTGCTTTTGCAGGAAATTCCGGTGTTGGAAAATCCAGTCTGCTTAACCGTATTTTGCCTGATGCAGATTTGGAAACGGGTTCTGTGAGTAAAATTGAACGGGGACGTCATACCACTCGTCATACGGAATTAATGGAATTACCGGAAGGCGGATATGTGATGGATACGCCCGGCTTTGGTTCCTTTGAAGTGGATCGCATGGAGCAAAATGAATTGAAACAGTATTTTCCTGAGTTTTTGTCTTTTGAAGAAGGTTGCCGGTTTCGCGGTTGTAATCATATTGGGGAACCGGATTGCGCTGTTGCACAAGCGGCAGAGCAAAATATGATCAGTAACTTTCGTTTGGAAAGCTACAGAAAGCTGTATCATCAATTAAAAGAATTTAAGAAATGGAAATAGGAGAGATGGCCATGAATATTTTATCCCCTTCTATCCTTGCTTGTGATTTTTCCTCCTTGGTGGAGCAAATTGCTCAGGCAGAGCAGGGCGGTGCGCAATATTTGCATTTAGATGTAATGGACGGGCATTTTGTGCCTAATCTTTCTTTTGGGCTTCCTGTGATTTCTGATTTGCGGAAAAAAAGCGGAATGATTTTTGATGTGCATCTGATGATTTCCAATCCCGAGCAGTACATAGAGCAGTTTGCAGAAGCAGGAGCAGATGTGATTACATTTCATGCAGAAGCGACACAGCATGCTCATCGTGTGATTCAACAAATTCATGAATGCGGGAAAAAAGCAGGAATTGCACTGAATCCTGCTACCCATGAAAGCTGTCTTTCTTATGTGTTAAATGATGCAGATATGGTGTTGCTAATGTCAGTGAATCCCGGTTTTGGAGGACAAAAATATATTTCTGAAGTAACGGATAAGATTCGCCGAGTCAAAGCAATGATTGGCTCCCGACAGGTGGATTTGGAGGTTGACGGCGGCGTGGGACTGAATAATTTGCAAACCGTATTAGATGCCGGTGCAAATGTGATTGTGGCAGGGTCTGCTGTGTTTGGACAGACTGATATTAAAGGAACGGTTGAAAAATTTTTGGAGAAAATGGCATGAGACAAGCTGTAATTTTTTGTGCCGGAGAGTTAGAGCACCCGGAATTTTATTTTCAGCTTCCCATCAAAAAGGATGCATTAATCGTATGTGCGGACGGAGGTTACCGTCATGCGCAGGCTCTGGGGTTGGTTCCCCATATGTTAATTGGAGATTTTGATTCATCTGAAGGGGGATTGCCTGAGATTCCCAAAATGACCTATCCTGTTCGAAAGGATGCAACAGATTCCTTTTTGGCGGTGGATTATTGCCTGGAACAGGGATGCTCAGAACTTTGGATTTTGGGCGGTGTGGGTTCCCGATGGGATCACAGCTTATCCAATTTCTACCTATTAAGATACATCCATCAGCGAGGCGGAAAAGGAATTTTGCGAAACGAAAATAACGAAGTGTTCTTGATATCATCTGAAGTGATACTGCCAAAAAGAGAAGGATGGTATTTATCTTTACTGCCTTTAGATGGTGATGCAAAGGATGTAACGGTAGAAGGTGTTGCTTATCCTGTGGAGAATGCCACATATTATTTGGCAGACAGTTTGGGTGTGAGCAATCAAATTGTGGAAGAAAAGGCAAAAATCAATGTCAAACAAGGGATTTTACTTGGGATTTTTTCCAAAGACTTAAAAAAATAAAAAATTTCTTCAAATTGAAACATAATTTTAACATAAAACACTTGCAAAATTTGTTTTTTAGTGTTATAATAGAAATACATATCGACTCTTTGCATATTTGCAAGTAAAAAAGGAGGAAAACAATATGAAAAAAATTTTGAAAGCGGTTTGCTTGGCAACTGTATTTGTTATGATTTTGTCATGCAGTGCATTTGCGGCAACAATCCAGCTGGACGCACCTGATGTAGATAAGGAAGCAAAAACTGCAGTAGTGTCCGGTAAAATGAGTGATCCTGCGGCTGATGCCCAGATTACTATCGTTGTGGTAGAATCTTCTACTTCCTTGAGCAACTTGTCTGATGACAAAATTGCTTATGTGGATCAGGCTCCTGTGAATGAAGATGGTACTTTTTCATTCTCCCTGGCAATCAACCAGGAAAAATTCACAGGGAAGAAATTTACCGCTTATGTAGGCGGAACCGGTGTAACATCCGTATCAAGTGCGATTCTTAACTTTGGTGAAGGTAAGAAAGGTGACTTGACCGGTGATGGTTTTGTAGACATCGAAGACTATAACCTGGTTGTTAATAACTTTAACAAACCTACCTTTGATGAAAGAGCCGACGGAACAGGAGACGGCTATGTAGATATCGAAGATTACAACTTGGTTGTTAATAATTTCAATACTTAATATTTGGTTAATATTATTACGAAAGTAATGGTTAACATAAAAAATTAAAGAAGAGAGGACTAATTTATGAAACTCAAAAAAGGTATTTCACTCTTGCTCGTTCTGGCATTGTCCTTAATGAGCTTCGCATTCGTTGTTTCTGCTGATGCAGATACTGCGAAATTGACTTTGGTTGCTGACAAAGATACTACCACTTTAAAAGCCGGAGATACATTTAATCTGGCTATCAAGTTGGAAGATATCGCAGCAAAAGAATTCAGATCTGCTCAGGTTGCAGTTTACTTCAATCCTGAAGTTCTGGAAGTTGCTTCTACGAAAGCAAAGGATGCTCTGATTGAATGCGATAACTTCTATGACGAAGATGAAGAAGAAGGTTATGGTTCAAGAGTAAGCTTTTCTGCTGACAACACCAAAGGTTTGGTAATGTATGCATTTGGTAAGCATAAGGATTCTACCGAAGAAAGCATTGCATGTGCAGACGGTACATTTACTGTTGTTCAGGTTCGTTTTAATGTTAAAGCAACCGGTGCAACAGGTTTGCAGGTTGCTGTAAAGGACGAAGCTCCCGAAGCATTTGATACTTTCCCTGCAGGTTACAAAGTAAATCTGGGCGATGCTGAAGCATTGGCTGACATTACATTGGTTGACCCTGCTATCCGCATTGGTGTAGCAACAATTACCGAAGTAACCAATCCTGCTGAACCTGTTAATGTAGATGTTGATACTGCTTTGGAAGATGTAGTAAAAGAACTGCCTGCAAAAGTTCAGGTTAAGTATGATGATGACAGTGTTTCTGATGCAGCTGTTACATGGGCTTGTGATGCTTATGATGCAGAAATTCCCGGGGAATATACCTTTGTTGGTACTGTTGAAGGAACCGACAAAACCGCTTCTGCTAAGGTTGTAGTAAATAAGGTTGAAATTGCTGAAGCTGTTGCTGGTTCTGTAAATGTACCTTTTGGTGCAACTGCTGAACAGGTAGAAGCATTGCTGCCTGCTACTGCTACTGTTAAATTGGCAAACGACAAAGAAGTAGAAGTACCTGTAACTTGGACCTATACATACGAAGCAGGTGTAACTACCGGTGATGTAGCTGCTGAAGGTGCTTTGGATTTAGGCGCTAAGTATTTGAACACTGCTGAAGTGAAGGGTGCTTTCACTCTGAAGATTAGTGCAAAGATTGAAGAAGCAACAGAAGGTACTGTTGAAACAACATTTGCAGACGTAACCGTTCCTTATGAAGCAGGTGCTTCCAAGGAAGATGTAATTGCTACTTTGGCTAATGTTGTTGACGTTAAAGTTGGCGATGCAACTGTAGCTGCATTTGTTACTTGGGATTCTGCAGATTATGATGCTGCAAAAGCAGGTGAATATACCTTTGTTGGTACAATCACTGCTCCTGAAAATGTAACCTTAGACTCTGATACTATCGAAGTTAAGGTAACTGTAGAAGAAGCTATTGAAAAGGTAGTTGCAAAAGTAACTGATGTTCTGGAAGATAAGACAACAAAAACATCTTCTACTTTGAAGCTGATTTCCCTGTTCCCTGCAACTGTAAACGTTGAATATCAGGATGGTACCGTTGGTACAGAATCCATTGTTTGGGACGATGCTTCCAAGGACTTCAATGCAAAAACAAAAGGAACATATACTTTGACCGGTAAGGTTGGAGATGTAACCGTAACTGCAAAAGTAACAGTTGAAGGAGCTGATCCTCTGCAGCCTCCGATAGTAGAAACTAATGATGTATACATTTACATGAGCAACAAGGTAGTAAATGGTACTACCAAAACAATGCTGACCGGTCAGGTTGTTCAGTTGAAGGCTTCTGAAAGCGTAACATGGGCATCCAGCAATTCCAGCATCGGAATGATTACCAAGGATGGCAAGCTGGTTGCTAACAACCCCGGTGTTGTGGAAATTACTGCTTACGGTGCAACCTCTGCTGCATCCTTTAAAGTACAAATCGCTTTGAATCCCAGCACAGTTGTTACTCTGGGTGGAGAAGAAGATGATGATATTGAACCTTTGGTAATTCCTTTCACTGACTTGGGAGATTATTCTTGGGCTACTCGTATGATTTGCGAACTGGCTGCAGATGGTATCGTTTCCGGTAAGAGTGCAACTCTGTATGCACCCGCTGACAACGTAACCAGAGCTGAATTTGCAAGTCTGTTGGTAAGAGCTCTGAAGCTGACTTCCAATGAAGCAGGTGCTGACTTTACCGATGTGAACGAAGGTGACTGGTACTACAATACTGTTAAAACTGCAAGTGCATTGGGTATCGTATCCGGTTACGGTGACGGAACATTTGGTCCTAACGACTCCATCACTCGTGAACAGATGGCTGTAATGGCTCAACATGCTGCAGAAGTTGCAGGTGTTGTTCTGCCTACTTTGGTTAACGTAAACTTCTCCGACATTGATGAAATCTCCGGATATGCAAAAGATTCTGTAAATCTGCTGGCATGTGCTCAGATCATCAACGGTATGGGCGATGGAAACTTTGCACCTAAAGCTACTGCAAACAGAGCTCAGGCTGCAGTTATCATCTACAAATTGTGTGAACTGTAAGATTAATCTTATAAAGTAAACAATAAAATGGCTGTCTTATTTAAGGCAGCCATTTGTTTCAAAACGGATTAGGAGGTAACAATGATGAAAAGAAAAGCAATTAGTTTATTTCTTGCAATTGTACTGGTATTTTCTATGACTGTGTGTGTATTTGCAGCAGAAGATACAGGGAAAGTCGTGATTACATTAGATCAAGAAAGTATTTCCGTTGGAGACAATATTTCTGTGCAAGTTAGCGTGAAAAATATTTCCTCTAAGAAATTTTATGCATCTGATGTAGAAATCTATTATAATCCTACCGTGTTACAATGTGTTCAAAAACCGGAAATGTCTCAAATTTTAGCAGATAGCGGTATTATGAAAAAGGTTTATGATAAAATAGATAACAATAAGGGTTTGGTTCGTTATACTATTGGAATGGACCCTGAACAATATCTGGAAGAAGGTTTTGAAGTTGCATCGGGTGAATTATCTTTGTTTACAATTTCCTTTGAAGTAATTGGACAAGGTGACATAAATTTGCAGGTAGCAGAAAAAGAAACTGCCCCTGCATATGAAGAAACATTTCCTGCAGGTGCAAAGATATTCTTAGGCTCTGCTGTTGAATTGGCAGATTTGAATTATGAAAAAGTTTCCTATATTGTGGGTGAAAAAGGAGACGCCTTGATTACGGAAATTCTTCCTATTGATCCTATCACCGTTCCTTTTGGTACAGAAGAGATTGTTTCCCTGTTACCAAGTACCGTTTCTGCCAGATTGGATGATGGAACCGTAAAAGAGTTTGGTATGACCTGGACAGGATATATGTCTTCTTACGATGGCAATACTCCCGGAAAGTACTTGTTCCGCGGAACATTGCAGAATGTAGAAGGATATCAAAACAATCAAGGATTATTCTCCTTGTTGGAAGTAACCGTTTCTGCAGAAGAAGATAAGGCAGACGATACTGTAGTTCAGAAGCCGGATGATACAAAAGATGATGTACCTCAAGAACCGGAAGCTTCAGATGGAACACAGGAACCGGGAACGGAACAACCGCAAGCACCCGTCATTACTTTTAATGATTTGGATTCTGTTCCATGGGCGGCTGAAAAAATTGTTGCTTTGGCAGCAGATGGTGTTGTTAGCGGTATCGCAGAAGGAGTTTTTTCTCCTAACGGGGAAGTAACCCGTGCTCAGTTTGTTGCAATGTTGACAAGAGCATTTGGCTTGTTGGATGAGGAGGCAACTTGTGATTTTTCCGATGTATCGGAAGAACAATGGTATTATACCGCTGTTGCAAGTGCGAAAAAATGCGGAATTACTGCAGGTTATGATGATAACACCTTCCGTCCCGATGCTCTGATTACCCGTCAGGAAATGGCTGCAATGGCATATCGTACTGCAGGAATTGCAGGATTGACCATTCCTGAAACGGCAGAGAAAATTGCCTTTATAGACGAAGCAGACATTGCTGATTATGCAAAAGATGCGATTTCTGCTATGCAGATGGGCGGTGTGATTAACGGTATGGGTGACGGACAATTTGGTCCGAAGGAAAATGCAACCCGTGCACAGGCAGCTGTGATTATCTATCAGCTGTATCAATTTAAATAAATTTGATTTTTTTAGTAATCTATGTTATAATAAAAAACTGTGAGTAAGCCAGACAGTCGCGGGCGTGCCGTAAGGCGCGAATGAGGAAAGTCCGAGCTCCATAGGGCAGGGTGCCGGGTAACTCCCGGTGGAGGCGACTCTAAGGAAAGTGCAACAGAAATAAACCGCTGACGCAATTGATTGCAAGCAAGGATGGAAAGGCGAGGTAAGAGCTCACCGGCGGGCGGGAGACCGTCCGGCCATGTAAACCCCACCTGGTGCAACACTGATACGGAAGGCATCATTTGATGCGCGCTTGCCCGGCGTATTTGATTCCGTGACGTGGCTTGAGCTGTGCAGAAATGTACAGCCTAGATAGATGACTGTCAAATACAGAACTCGGCTTATAGGCTTGCTCACAATTTTTAAAAGACAACCCCAAGACGAAGAAGGACTAAACCTTTGATCGTTTTGGGGTTTTTGCTTTGACGAAGGATGGCAAGTGAAGTTATCTTTGATAGTGAAGTTTACTAAAGTAAGTGAAGTTTCGCCTTGCGGCGAAGTGGCAAACTTCAATATGGTTGTGGATATGGGTTGTTATCATTTCAATGATAAAAATGAACAATATGATATTAGGTTTTATTAACAAGAAAAGGGTTTCAGAAATCCATACGTTACCAAATAAAATTACTGGATGGTTATTGTTTCTTTTGCCTTTCACATTGCCGTTTATTGAATTAAAGTACAGTTCTGTATTGGTGTTTTTTGTTTCATCCTTCTCATCCGTTCAAGAGTATTTTATTATCTGAACAAACCACATTGCAAAATAAACTCCTGATCATTTTTTATTTAACATACCAAAAAGGAGGCGTAACAAAATAATTTTGCTACACCTCTTTTCTTTAGAATTCTGCATTTCCTACTGTTCTGGGATAAGGAATTACGTCGCGGATGTTGGACATACCGGTTAGATACATAATCGCACGTTCAAAGCCAAGACCAAAGCCTGCATGCTTGGTGCCGCCAAACTTTCTCAAGTCCATATACCACCAGTAATCCTCTTCATTCAGACCCAGTTCCTTCATGCGGGCAGACAGTACATCGTACCGTTCTTCTCTTTGGCTTCCGCCAATGATTTCGCCAATACCCGGAACCAGACAGTCCATAGCGGCAACGGTTTTTCCGTCATCATTGAGACGCATATAAAAGGCTTTGATTTCCTTGGGGTAATCGGTAACGAAGACCGGCTTTTTAAAGACAACCTCTGTCAGATACCGTTCGTGTTCTGTCTGTAAATCGCTGCCCCATTCAACGGGGTATTCGAAATTATCATTATTTTTTTTCAGAATTTCAATGGCTTCGGTATAGGTGACTCTGCCAAAATCAGAGTTTACAACACCCTGTAACCGTTCAATCAAGCCTTTATCCATAAAGTTGTTGAAAAATTCTAATTCTTCGGGAGCATTTTCCATAACATAGTTGATGACAAATTTCAGCATATCTTCAGCCAATGCCATATCGTCATTCAAATCAGCAAATGCAATTTCCGGTTCAATCATCCAGAATTCCGCAGCATGACGAGTGGTGTTGGAATTTTCTGCCCGGAAGGTAGGCCCAAAGGTGTAAACATTTCTGAAAGCCATTGCATAGGTTTCAGCACTTAACTGACCGCTTACGGTCAGGTTTGCACTCTTTCCGAAGAAGTCCTGAGTAAAATCAGGCTTTCCGTCCACCATAGGAACATTTTCCATATCCATGGTGGTAACACGGAACATTTCACCTGCTCCTTCACAGTCACTGCCCGTGATAATGGGAGTGTGTACATACACAAATTCTCTTTCATTAAAGAATTTGTGTATGGCATAAGCTGCCAAACTTCTTACTCTGAATACGGCAGAAAAGGTGTTGGTTCTGGGTCGCAAATAAGCAATGCTTCTTAAAAATTCCAGAGAATGACGTTTTTTCTGCAAGGGGTAATCAGGAGTAGAGGTGCCTTCAATGTCAATTGCAGTTGCTTTCAGTTCAAAAGGCTGCTTGGCATCGGGAGTCAGTACGAAGACACCCGTAATATTCAAAGCGGCACCTACATTCATAGAAGCAATTTCTTTGTAATTTTCTAAGTTTTCACTTTCAAAAACAACCTGAATGTTTTTGAAAAAAGTTCCGTCGTTAATTTCAATAAATCCGAACACATTGGATGAACGGATCGTTCTTACCCAACCGGAAATACAGATTTCTTTGTCTGCAAACTGTTCCGGATTGGCAAAAAGAGATTTGACTGTTGTTTTCACAAATCCTTCCTCCATTTACAAATAGTATTTATAACAATGTAATTCCTGCTTGTTCACAGGCATTGATTGTTGTTTCGTCCCAGATGCTCGACTGGACTTCTCCGATATGAGCACAGCCCAACATGAGCATACAAAGTCTGGATTGACCAATTCCGCCGCCAATGGTTAAAGGCAGTTGATTCTCTAACAGCATTTTGTGGAAGGTCAGAGTTCTTCTTTCGTTGCATCCGGAAATGGTGAGTTGCTTATCCAGGGCTTCCGCATCTACCCGAATTCCCATAGAGGAAATTTCCAGGGCACGATTTAAGGTGTCATTCCAAAAGAAAATATCACCATTTAATTGCCAATCGTCATAGTCCGGTGCACGCCCATCATGGGGTTTTCCTGATTTCAATGCACCGCCAATCTGCATAATAAATGCGGTTTTGTGCTCCTTTACAAAGGCATTTTCCCGTTGGGAAGCGGTGAGCTCCGGATATAAATCCTCCAATTCCTGCGTGGTAATAAAGGCAACCTCACGGCATAAATTGGTGGTTAGTTGCGGATAATTGGTGAGCAGGCGGTCATTGGTGTCGCAAATAGCATCTACAATCGCCCGAACAACCTTTTTCAAATATTCGGTGGTGCGTTTTTCACTGGTGATGATTTTTTCCCAATCCCACTGGTCAACGTAAACCGAATGAATATTATCAAGCTCTTCGTCTCTGCGAATGGCATTCATATCGGTATAAAGACCTTCGCCAACCGAAAAATGATATCGTTTTAATGCAAGCCGTTTCCACTTTGCAAGGGAATGAACAATCTGTGCATCACTTCCTACCGCAGGAATATCAAAGGAAACAGGACGTTCATAGCCATTGAGATTGTCGTTTAAGCCCGATTCTTCGGTTACAAACAAAGGTGCAGAAACACGCTTTAAATTTAACGCTTCGGAAAACTCCTTTTGAAAGGTAGTTTTAATACAGGCAATGGCTCTTTGCATATCATAATTGTTCAGCGGTGGCCGGTAGCCTGTCGGAATCATTGTTTTTGGCATATCGCATCGTCCTTTCCGTTATTTTGAATCACTTCTTATTATTATAACACAACAAGAAATAAAAAGCAAGATTTAATATCAAACAATCCTGTAAATATTTACAAAATGGTTAAAATCGGTTATTGATTATGTTATACCATTTTATAGGATTTTCTTCGATGTATTTCAAATGTTTGGCATAATCCTCTGCATCGTGAATAATGTGATCATGAAAAGAACGTTGCCAAATTTGTTGATATCCCAAATCAAAACACATTCGTGTTGTAATTGATTTGAAACCCTGTATAATTTTCGGTAGGGGCGTCCACCCCTGAGCTTCTTTATTTCAAATCCTTTATCAATTGTTCAATGGGTGCATCATCCTTGCAAAATTCATGCTTTCCTTCAAAGACCATCAAGGTAACCCAGTCGGTGCCAACATTATTACAAAGGGTTTCCAGTTTTTGAAAAGAGGCTTGGGTTTGTTGATAGTCAAACAATTCGTCTTGGTTGCCCATTTGCAGGCAAAGCCTTCTGGGATAAACCAGGCATGCAATTTCAGCATCATCAAATTGTTCTGCAGAGCGGAACCATGTCCAGTCTGACCAGGGAACCACATCCCGTTTGTTAAAGAAGGAGCAGGAGATGGCAGATTTGATGCGGGTATCAATGGCAGAAGTAAACAAGGTGTAAAATCCGCCGTAGGAAAGACCTACCATTCCAAAATCAGAAACAAATTCCTGTGTTTCAAAATAGTCTAACATTTTTTTGATTCCGTATACTTCGATAGCGGTAATAGAGCTTCCCACCCGCTTTAATTGTGCATCAATTGCCATACGGTCAAATTCCACCTGATACTCCTCATGCCACAAAAGAAGCTGAGGGGCAAAGGCGTGAACACCATGCTTTATCACTCTTTGAAGCATTTCGTTGTAATTACTGGTATTCCCGTAAACTCCGGAAATCAATTCAGGGGTACCCAATCCGCCATGTTGCACGATGACTAATGGCTGTTTTCCTGCTTTTGCTTTGAAAAACAAACCGGTCATTTTGACTTCTTCCAAAAATGTAATGCTCATTCGATAAACAAAATGAGTTTCTTCTTCGGAAAGAAGGGTGGAGGTGACCTCAGGCAGGGAAGAATCCTCATAGTCTACCAAAGGCCAGCCAAGCATTTCTTTAAATTTTTGGCGAAATTTCTCTTGATTTTGAAAGATTCCTTTGGTGGATTCATAACGGATTTGTTCTGCTTCTGTTTGGCGTTTTTCAATCAGACGCTCCAAGCCCTTCAGGTATTCTTGTTTATATTCCTTGCTGAGTGCTTTATCCTCTCGGTAGTTCATCTGAATTTCTCCTATTTTTCTTCTAATGCGGAAGCAATTTCAGGGAGCAAATCTCCGTGGACAAATTCAATGTCACCGGTATCGCAAAGCTTTGCCAGTTCAGGGTAGATGGGAAGACGTCCGATAGCGGGAATCTGATATTTTTCTGCAATTTCATCAATGTGACTTTGCCCGTAAATAAAATGCTGTTTTCCGCAATCGGGGCAGATGAAGTAGGACATGTTTTCCACAATACCCAGCACGGGAATGTTCATCAAGCCTGCCATTTTTACTGCTTTTTCCACAATCATGCCAACCAATTCCTGAGGAGAGGTTACCACAATAATTCCGTCAACGGGAAGAGATTGAAATACGGTCAGAGGGACATCCCCTGTTCCGGGGGGCATATCCACAAACATGTAATCAACATCCTCCCAAATCACGTCGGTCCAGAACTGCTTTACCGTTCCTGCAATCACGGGACCGCGCCATACAACGGGGTCGGTAGCGTTTTCCAGTAGCAGATTGACAGACATGATTTCAATTCCTGTGGTGGTCAGATTGGGATACAATCCTTGTTCGCTTCCCTTTGCACGAGTATTCACTCCGAATGCCTTAGGGATAGAAGGTCCTGTAATATCTGCATCTAAAATAGCAGATTTGTAGCCTTTTCGCTGCATGGCAACAGCCAAGAGGGAGGTTACCATAGATTTTCCCACACCGCCCTTACCGCTGACAACGCCGATGACCTTTTTGATTTGGGATAAATCATGGGGTTTTTCAATCAGGCTTTCTGCCTGACGGGAGGAGCAATCCGCTCCGCAGGTTTCGCAATTGTGTGTACATTCGCTCATCATTCATTAACTCCTTTAAAATTGAAATAATATTCCTATCGCCGCAGATGCGGCAATGAAAATGACAGGATGCCATTTTGTTTTCTTCAGTAAAATCCAGATTGCAATTGCCAATAACGCATTTTTCCATAGAAAATCAGAAATTTCCGTTCCAAAAAAAGTGATTCGTGCCACTTCCCATCCTGCTACGGCAATCAATGCGGCAGATGCGGGGCGTAAGCCGTAAAAAATACGGTTCACTGTTTTGCTATTTCTGAATCGGTCTAACATTCTTGCAATGAGAATCGTAATCAACAAGGCAGGAAGCACCAACGATAACGAGGCAACGATTGCTCCTGCAACACCCGATTGCAAGTATCCTGTAAAGCTTGCCATGTTAATTCCCAAAGGTCCCGGGGTTGATTCCGATACGGCAATCATATTGGAGATATCTTCAATGGAAATCCAATCCTTTTTATTTGCCAATTCCTGTAAAAAGGGAATGGTTGCCAAACCGCCGCCGACAGAGAATAAGCCAATCTTAAAAAATTCCAAAAACAGTTCCAAATAAAGCATACCTTATTCCTCTCCCTTTGCTTTTTGAATGCTCCAGCCTGCAAATCCTGCCGCAATCACTAACAGTGCCACAGGTAAGGGGCTAAACACTGCCAATGCTAAAGTGATCAAAAATAATAAGAGAGCGGTTTTATCCACCACAGCTTTTTTCCACATTTTAGAAACGGATTGGAAAATCAGTACACATACACAGACACGGATTCCTGATAGAGCGTGTTGCACTACCTTATATTCTGCAAAATTTTCCAGGCAGGCAGTAATCAGAGTAATCATCAAAATAGAGGGGGAAATGACCCCCAATGTTGAAAAAATTCCGCCAAGGATACCTTGCTTTTTAAATCCTACAAAGGTAGCTACATTGACTGCAATGACTCCCGGAGTACATTGGCCGATGGCATAGTAATCCAACAACTCTGCTTCGGTTGCCCAATTTCTTTTTTCTACAATTTCACGTTGTAAAATAGGCAACATGGCATAACCACCCCCGAAGGTGACGGCACCGATTTTGACAAATACCCAAAATAATTGAAATAACTCTTTCATAATGTCTCCTTATATATAAATTGAAATGGCTTGGTGAAGATTTTTAATCACGGGTGCTCCGTCTTCCACAGAGGCAAACTCCCCATCCAACGTCCAGTTAAGATCAGGATTGGTAAAAAATTGTACCTCTTCTGTTTTGAAAAATTCAAATATTTCATCACTGAAATCTGAAAAAGATAATCCCATTACGATTTTGTGGAGCTCAGCCGGATTTTTCGGCATTTTTATCAAAAGAACTTCGAATAATCCGTCATTGGTGGCAACCAAATCCGAAGCAATTTTTACAATTCCTGCAACAGAAGTAGTGTTGCACACCGCACCGAAAATATAATCTCCCTCGTATCGTTGGGTTTTGGTTTCTACTACCACATGGTGAGATTGAATGTTTGTCAGATCCTTTACCCCTTCCAGTATATAAGCCAGATGACCGAGAATGTTTTTGGTTGCTTGGGGGGTGCTGTAAGAAACGGCAGTAAAAATACCAAACGATGCAATATAAGAAAAATAACGGTTAGAATTAAATTGCCCAATGTCTACCGGTACGGGGGACAATTTTGCAATTTGTTCTGTTGCTTCTATGGGATTTACGGAAATTCCCATGCTGTTTGCAAAATCATTGGTACTGCCTGCAGGAATGTATCCCAGCGGCAGCTTTACTTTAGCTTCCATCATTCCGGTAATAGTTTCGTTAAGGGTACCGTCCCCTCCACAACAAATGACCAAATCAAACCCGTTGTGATAGGCGTCTTTTGCTGCATGGGCAGAGTGCCCCTTGCCTTGGGTAATTTGTACTGTGGTTTGAATTTTTTCCCGATTTAAAACGGAGACCATATCAAACAGATTGGATTTGGCTTTTAACTTCCCTGAAGTGGGGTTGACAAGAAGTAATGCTTTTTTTGTGTTAATAAAGGATGACATTGAAACTCCTCCTTAGCAGTTACTGTTATATATATTATACACTATTTTATCCCGTTTGTCGAGATGCTTTTCAAAAGAATTCTGCTAAAATTCGAGGAAAAAAGGTTGAAAAGAGGCGCTTTCGTTTCTTTTTTGTAAAAAAGTTAAAAAATTATCAAAAAACTATAGATTTTTTGATTTGATTATGATATAATAGTATAAGTTAGGGGAGTATTCCCTTTGTACGTACCAATTTTTAAGTATAGGAGTTGTAAGCGAATGAGCGAAAAAAAGACGATTCCGTTTCAGGGAACTCCTCAGCAGGAGGAGCAGCTGAAGGCGGTAATTCAAAGCCACAAGGATGAAAAAGGCGCCTTGATTCCTGTTTTGCACGAAGCGCAGGAAATTTACGGTTATCTGCCGATTGAAGTGCAGACTATGATTGCTGACGGCTTAGGGATACCTTTGTCTGAAGTGTATGGTATTGTAACCTTTTATACCCAGTTTAAGCTGGAACCAAAGGGTCAGTATCATATTGCAATTTGTTTGGGAACTGCCTGCTATGTAAAGGGTTCCGGTGATATTCTGGAAGAATTTAAGAATAAGCTGGGCATCGATGTTGGTCAGTGTACTTCCGATGCAAAGTATTCTCTGGAAGCAACCAGATGTATCGGTGCTTGCGGTCTGGCGCCTGTGCTGACTGTCAATGACGAAGTATACGGCAGACTGACAAAGCATGATGTTGACGATATTATGAAAAAGTATGTGTAATAGGGGAGGGATTTTCCAATGAAAAGCATAGCTGAAATTGATGCGATTCGCGCGAAAAAATATGCTGAAATTGCATTGCGGCAGGATAAAACCAAAAAGCCGGATGATGTGAAAGCGCACATTCTGGTCTGCGGCGGTACAGGCTGTCAGTCCTCCGGTTCTTTGGACATTAAACAGAAATTCGAAGAAGAATTGAAAAAGCAAAATTTAGAACAGGGCGTATCTGTTGTTTTGACCGGTTGCTTTGGTCTGTGTGCTCTGGGTCCCATTGTGGTTGTATACCCTTCCGGTTCTTTCTACAGCCGTGTGAATGTTGAAGACATCGAAAAAATTGTTGCTCAGCATATCGGTCAAGGAGAACCGGTAAAAGAATTGCTTTATGAAGAAACCGTTTTGGAGGACGGCTCTGTAAAGCCTCTGAATCAGGTTCCTTTCTATGCAAAGCAGAACAGAATCGCATTGCGTAACTGTGGTGCTATCGATCCTGAATGTATTGATGAATACATAGCAATGGACGGTTATAAGGCGCTGGAAAAGGTATTGAAGGAATATGAACCTCAGCAGGTTATTGATGTCATCAAAGATTCCGGCTTGAGAGGTCGTGGCGGTGCCGGTTTCCCCACAGGAATGAAGTGGCAATTTGCTGCAAATTCTGTGAATGACAAAAAATATGTATGTTGTAATGCTGACGAAGGTGACCCCGGTGCATTTATGGACAGAAGCGTGCTGGAAGGCGATCCTCACAGTGTTATCGAAGCAATGGCAATTGCGGCTTATGCAATTGGTTCTGACGAAGGTTATATTTATATCCGTGCAGAATACCCCATTGCTGTTAACAGACTAAAAATTGCAATTGCTCAGGCAGAAGAATACGGTGTTCTGGGTGATAATATTATGGGAACAGACTTTTCCTTCCATCTGGGAATTCGTCTGGGTGCTGGTGCATTTGTTTGTGGTGAAGAAACAGCACTTATGACCTCTATTGAAGGACATCGTGGTGAACCCCGTCCCCGTCCTCCGTTCCCTGCTGTAAAGGGTCTGTGGGAAAAACCCACTCTGCTGAATAATGTAGAAACCTATGCAAATATTTGTCAGATTATCTTAAACGGTCCTGAATGGTATACCTCTATGGGTACCGAAAAGAGTAAAGGTACCAAGGTATTTGCTCTGGGCGGTAAGATTCATAATACCGGTTTGGTTGAAATTCCTATGGGAACTACCATGCGTGAAATCGTTGAAGAAATCGGTGGCGGTATCCCCGGTGGTAAGAAGTTTAAGGCGGCACAGACCGGTGGTCCTTCCGGTGGATGTATTCCTGCATCCTTGATTGATACTCCGATCGATTACGATTCTCTGATTAACATCGGCTCTATGATGGGCAGCGGTGGTCTGATTGTTATGGACGAAGACAACTGTATGGTTGACATCGCAAAATTCTTCTTAGAATTTACTGTAGATGAATCCTGCGGTAAGTGTACTCCTTGCCGTATCGGTACCAAGAGAATGTACGAAATTCTGGAAAAGATTACCCAGGGAAAAGGTACTTTGGAAGATTTGGACAAACTGGAAGAATTGGCTTATGCTATTAAGACTTCTGCAATGTGCGGTCTGGGTCAGACAGCACCTAACCCCGTACTCAGCACTCTGCGGTATTTCAGGGATGAATATGTTGCTCACGTTGTAGACAAAAAATGTCCTGCAGGTATCTGTAAAGCATTGTTGTCCTACACCATTGATCCTGAAAAATGTAAGGGTTGTAGCCTGTGTGCAAGAAATTGTCCTGTGGATGCTATTTCCGGTGAAATCAAGAATCCTTATACCATTGATACGGATAAATGTATTAAGTGCGGCGTTTGTATGAGCAAGTGTAAATTTAACGCTATTTCCAAACAGTAAGGAGGAGAATGAATCATGGTGAATCTTACAATTAACGGGATTAGCGTCAGCGTTCCCGAAGGCAGCACCATTTTGGAAGCTGCA
>SVJP01000079.1 GCA_015068925.1 Oscillospiraceae bacterium | reverse complement strand
AATTAAGCAGGGCGCTTTGCAACAGTTGGTTTCCTGACAGTAAAATCAAAATCCCTAAAATGAAGGAGGTTCCCATGGTCAAAAGGGAGCATTGCAAAGCGCCCTGCTTAATTCTTTTTTTGTTTCCTGCACCGTAATTTTGGCTGGAGAAGGTGACGGCAGATGCACCAAAGGCTGATGTTACCTGGAATAAGCATCCTTCCACATTACCGGCTGCCGTACATCCTGCAGTCATGGTCGAGCCAAATCGGTTTACTGAAGATAAGATCGCTGTATTTGAGATAGAAAACATGGCACTTTGGATACTTGCCGGAATGCCCAACCGAAAGATTTCTTTGGTAATCGCTAAATCGGGAACCAGCTTTCGAAAGGATAAACGGCATACCCCATCTGCCCGTAATAAGGATATTGTTGCCAAAACAGCAGACAGAATTTGAGAGACCAAGGTGGCAATTCCGACGCCGGCAACACCTAAATGAAACCAAATGACCAATATCATGTTTAATAACACATTCACCATACCGGAAATTGCTAAAAAGATAAGGGGATTTCTGGAATCGCCCTCTGCTCTTAAAATGCCGGCACTAAAGCAATAGACGGAATTGAAAATAGAGCCTGAAAAGACAATTCTGGTATAAAGCAAGGTAGCATCATAAATGTCTTCCGGAACATTTAACAGTCCCAGAATTGCCGTCGAGCAAAGCAAACCCGTCACGGTAAGAAAAAGTCCTGCTATGAGTGATAGGGCATAGGCTGTGTGAATGGATTTTTCCAACAATGTTCCGTTTCCTGAACCGTAATTTTGGGCGACAACGATACTCACGCCGTTTACAAAACCGTTTAAAAAGCAGATTAAAACGGTGGTTGCCGTCCCTGCCACTCCTACTGCAGCCAAAGAAGCTGCACTGTCAAACCGACCGACGATAGCGGCATCTGCCATGTTATAAAATTGCTGCAACAGGTTGGTTAAAATAAGAGGGAAGGAAAACAGAAGAAGTTGCCTGATAATCCTCCCTTGGGTCATGTCAATATTACGAGAAAATAAGGAAAAAATTTGTTTGCATTTCATTATCATAATAACACTCTCATTCGCAGAAAAAAGGGGTATCCGCCATCGGGATACCCCTTCTGTTTTTTGATTTAGTGAATAATAGCCTTTTCTGTTTCCTTATCAAACAGATGAACCTTAGTCATATCAAAAGCAACCTTGATAACGTCACCAACCTTAGAGGTGGATCTGGGGTTAACTCTTGCGATGCAGTTGCTGCCTTCAGCTGTCAGATACAGATAGGTTTCAGAACCCATCATTTCTGTTACGGTAACATCAGCAGTTACAATGCTTTCAGGGAATGCTGCCAGATAATTTTCTTCATCATGGATTCCTTCAGGACGCAGACCCATTACCATGGTCTTTCCAACATAACCCTTTAATTCATCAGTAACTTTACCTTCAGGCAGAACGATGGATGCATTTCCGAAAGTTAAAGTATATTTGCCGCCTTCTTCGTTCAGAACAACATCGATGAAGTTCATCTGAGGGCTGCCCATGAAACCTGCAACGAACAGATTAGCGGGCTTATCATACAGAACCTGAGGAGAATCAACCTGTTGGATGAAACCGTCCTTCATTACTACGATACGGGTACCCATGGTCATAGCTTCTGTCTGGTCATGTGTTACATAAATGAATGTAGTCTGCAATTTGGTATGCAGCTTACTGATTTCACTTCTCATCTGAACTCTCAGCTTAGCATCCAGGTTGGACAGAGGTTCGTCCATCAAGAATACTTTAGGTTCACGAACGATAGCACGACCCAGCGCAACTCTCTGACGCTGACCACCGGACAACGCTTTGGGCTTTCTGTCCAGCAAATGCTCGATTCCCAAAATTTTAGCAGCTTCTGTAACACGGCGTTTGATTTCATCTTTTGCAACCTTACGCAGCTTCAGACCGAAAGCCATGTTATCAAATACGCTCATGTGAGGATACAGTGCATAGTTCTGGAATACCATTGCAATGTCACGATCCTTGGGAGCCATGTCGTTAACCAGTTTGCCGTCAATGTACAATTCACCGGAAGAAATTTCTTCCAAACCTGCAATCATACGCAGAGTGGTAGACTTACCGCAACCGGAAGGTCCAACCAATACGATAAATTCTTTGTCTGCAATATCCAGGCAGAAATCACTTACCGCAGTTACTCCTCCTGAGTAAATTTTATAGATGTTTTTGAGATTTAACTCTGACATAAAAATACCTCCTACTATATTGTGCCTTAATGCCATTTATGACATAAAAAATCTATGATAATACTATACCATAAAATCGAGAAAAAAGACATACATTTTTTACACAAAAATTAAAAAATTATTTTAGTAACTTTGCATAAAGAAAGCAACTGGATGTGCAAACAAGAGCTGATATTGTTACTGTTTGTGGCTAAGTTGCACAATTTACCATTTTTTACCAGTTTTGTTTGCCTGTTTAGAGAACCGATTTCAGCAGTTCCAGTTCTTGGTCTGAAAGTTCGCGAATTTCACCCAAAGCAAGGGTTTTGTCCAAAACAAGAGGGCCGATTTCCAAACGTTTCAAGTATGTTACCTTGCACCCCACGGCTTCAAACATCCGTTTGACCTGATGAAATTTTCCTTCATAAATAATCAGCTCGATTTCATCAGCCGATAACAAAAACAATTGGGCAGGCATGGTAACATATCCGTCTTCTAATGTGACCCCTTTTTGAAATAATTCCTTGTGTTGCTCGGTGACAGTCCCTTCGATTTTGGCATAATATCGTTTGGGAACATGATGTTTAGGAGAAATCACGCGGTGGGCAAGGTCTCCGTCGTTGGAAAGAAGCACAAAGCCTTCCGTGTCTTTATCCAATCTGCCCACGGGATAGGGGGCAAAGCTTTGGTATTCCTCAGGCAATAAATCACACACGGTGGAGAACACATTGTCCTCTGTGGCACAAACCACTCCTGCAGGCTTGTTCATCATCAGATAAACATAGTCGCGAATCCGCAAAGGAGAGCCGTCAAATTCCAGCTTCGTTTCTTCAGGGTCAAATTTTGCAGCAGGGTCGGTGACGACTTTGCCGTCTGCCGTAATCCGTTTCCCACGAATTAGCTTTTTGGCCTCTGAACGGGTGGCAATTCCTGCATTGGCAATTAAATTATCCAGTCTTTTTTTCACAAGTATTCCTCACAATGGTTTTTCTTTTATTATATCATAATTGAATGGTAATTGCAAGAAAAAACGGAGCACCACAAAGGCACTCCGTAATTTTAGTTTATTCCTATTCACCCTGTTCGTTCTTAATAAGTTCCCAAGCCGCACATTGTGGGTTCAGAGAACAAGAGAACAGATTACTGCTTTGTAACGCAACGGAATCTTCCTTTTCCCATAAAAAGGCTTTTACACGGTCTGCTTCTTCCGGAATTTCTGCAGTAATTTCATCCGTTCCGGTAGCATTTACCGTTTTCACCGACAGCATCATGTTACCCTGATATGACACAATCATCAACTGATTGGTGGTTTCCTGCCCTTGTACTACATTGGCGGTAACTTGGTTTTCCGTCTTTTTAAAGTTGGTAATATTGCGAAATTCTCTTGCCTTTATCACAACAGTCAAAGGCTTTGTCACAATATCTTGTGCCTTTTCTTTGCTCAAAGAAACTTGGAAGGTGTAGCTTCCATCGGTTCCACCGGGATTTTCTGTTGTTCCCGCAACAGCAGGGACAAATTCGGTATTGATAATTTTCCAGTCAGCACCAAAGGAGGAACCACGATTTTGCTTAATATATGTTTCCGCATATTCCTGTAATTCTTTTTCTGTATTTTTACCATTCTGGGAAACCTCATCTTCCGACCAGAATCCGTTTTCAAGATAATTTCTGCTAATTAATACATCTCCGTATCCCTTTAATTCGGATGCTTTCTTGATAGGGAGTTTCATAAATTGAATCTGTTCAATGTTTTTTACATCATATTTTTTGTACTGATGAATGCGAACCTCATATCCTTCCCAAATAAAATAAGCATTAATTGCACCGGAATCATGTTCCATCACGATAAAATCAACAGTTTCACCGTTTGCTAAGGTTGCTTTTTGAATCGGCAATTCAGAAAAATCCCATTTTTGAATAGAATATATCGCATTTAAATAATCTGTCAGACTTTTTTCAAGCAATGATTCATATTGCGGTTCTACCAGTCTGATTTGTACTTTTGCACCAACGCCTTCATTATAAAAAGTGATATGTGGTATTGTTGCCTCTACACTGGAAATGCCGGTTGTTCCATCTTCATTCAAATAATATCCAACCAATATTTCCCCTTTCTCTCTATAGTCAGTCAAAAATTCTTTGTATTTTCCTTCTTGAAATGTGTCCGCACTTTCCGTTGCAATCCAAGAAACCATTTCTTCAACCGTAGAAGCAGTAACATCAGGATATTTTGGTGGCTGTAATGCTGATGTCGAAATCGTAAGGCCGATAGAGAATACTATCATCAATAAAACAGATATTATTTTTTTATTTTGTTTTTCTCCTTTTCCAAAATAATCTTTTGTGTCAAAGGAACAAGTTTATTGATTGTTTCTGTCATGCAAGGTCTGTATCCGTTTGACAATCCTCTTGCATATATCCCATGCTGTCTTGGGAATTAAATGATGTTTCACTGTTCATTGGAATCATTCCTTTTATTCTATTATATCTTTTTTTGTCAAGTTTTTTAACATTTATCGTAGAATGAGCGATTCTAAACATGAAAGTCTTTTATTTTTCTACAATCCTTGCTGCTACTACGGTCATATCATCCCAGGCAGTATTCCCCTTTTGTTGCTTGGCGGAATCCAATAGGGCAGCGGCAAGCTGGCGGGGAGAATTGTGACGGGACAGACGGTTGATTTCGGTCATGAGAAATTTTTCATCGGAATAGGCATCTGTTACCCCGTCGCTAAGCATGACCAGCAAGTCACCATCCAGCAAGGATTCGGATTTTAATTCCATATCCGCTTCGTCTAAAATGCCTGCCGGTAAGGATTGGGATTCAATCCGTTTGACCAGATTTTGCCGTTTGATATAAGTGGCACAGGCACCGCTTTTGATAAAATCCGCCCGCGGATGGGAAAGATCGATCAGCATCAGATCAATGGTGGCAAAGCCCTCCTCATCCGGCTGTTGTCCCAACACGGAGTTTGCGAGACGAACTGCAGAGGTGGGAGTGAAGCCTGCATACAACAATCTGCAAATCAGACGAACGGTTTCGGAGCTTTGCAAATGAGCCTTATCACCGCTTCCTTTTCCGTCGCTTAGAATCAGGAGCAAATTTCCGTCAGGAAGGGTCAGGACAGCGGTGGTATCTCCCGATTGGCTTTGACCTGCACGGGGAGTGGAAGAAACGGCATGCAGCAAACGATAGGGCGTGGCTTCCGAAAAACCTAACACACATTGTCCCAATTTGCAGTCCCCCTCTGTTTTTTCTATAGGACATTCCAAAAGCTGGCTTAATACAGAGGTGATTTCTTTGCATCCTCCTGTCATCTGGCAACTTTCTATTTTTAAATGAACCTCGTATCGACCGCCTGTATTTTTGGCGACCTCTACTTCTTTCGGGGAAAAGCCAAGTCGGTCCAATTCGCAGGATACGGCAAACGCCAATTCTTCGTTAAAACTGACATTTTGATTGAGTTGATTTGCCAGCTTGTCTACTACGGCAGACACGTCCTCTAATTGGCGAATAGTAAAGGCGGTAGCACGGTCTAACCGTCCTTGCCAGAATAGTTCGTTTTTATACAGTTCGTATAAATTGTTGATTTCATAGAGGTATTTGGAAAGGTTATTGCATCGTTTTTGAAAGTAGATGGGAACGTCTCGATTACAAACAGAACCGTTTTGTTCAATGATAGCAAAGCAATGACAAATCAGTCGTTCCATTTCTCCTGTTTCCCGTTTCCAACACAACTCTTTTAATTTGCAATCATTACATGCTCTTTCTTCGATTTTGGATAACAGTACGGATTGGTCTGTTTCTATTTTAGGTTGTCCTGCCAAGGCAAACACAGAGGAGGATAATTGCAAAAATGCGGCAGAGATATTTTTCAGTTGTTGGCAAAGGGATTCTTTGATACGTGCCTCGTTTTCTGATTGGTTTGGATGAAGATGATAAAGCCCCAATAACTGAATCAGTCTGTCGGGAATCAAAAGGGAAATCAGGCATGCCACAGGAAAGTCCAAGGGTTTTACATGAAGAAGCGACAGTTCTCCTGTTGTCAGGGAGGTGAGAAGTCCTGCCAATAATGCACCACCGCAAATTCCCAATTTTCCAAGGGGACGCACCATGCTTCCTATCAGTCCTGCCAGTGCAAACATACCCATTCGTGTAAATAATCCTGTGCTGTCTGCGCCCGTTAAAAAGGCAGATATCAATCCGACGATGACTGCATTTTCCGTACGTTCCAAACGGGAAAAAAGAAGGGTGAGCAGGATACAGAAGCAGTCGTTCAAAGAAAAGTAGGTGGATGAAATAAGGGGAAGTCCCCTGGCGACAGTACAAAAAAGTACAGTAATCGCCAGGGAATCTTTTTGGCGTAAATATCGTCTGGTTTTTGTTTTTAAAACGGGAAGAGCATCCTCAAAGAAGATTACGTATAAAAACCCACCTGTTGTACAAAGTAGTAAAATCAGAGTATCGTAAATGGAACTGCCCTTTTGTATCAAAAAATACAGATCAGAAATCAGGGTTGCTCCGGCTACCGATATTCCTGTGATCAAGGAGTTGCGAAAAAATAATTCTTCGTCAATCCATAACACCAATGATAACAGACATAATGCAATAGGGTATCTGGGGTGAAAGGACAAGGTAAGATAACCGCAAAGGGTTGAAAGAATACAAAACCAACGTCCTTTTTTTGATTTAGCCGCGATGGATGCTAAAGCAATACCGGCAGGCAAAGGTTGTCCGAACAGGGTGGTTCGTGCGGCAAAAAAACAGAACAACAGTTCAAGTAAAAAGCTCGGTAATTTTTTTGTTCGTTTGACAGACTCGTTTTTCTTTAATACAGTCATCGACATAGTACATTCCTTCTTTACATTTTTTTGATGGTTTTATTATAATAAAAGTTTCATAAAATTTTTGCTGTTTTTTGGAAGAAGAATATTTGAAAATGTGACAACTTATTCAAGAATAAGCTTTTTTAGTACAGAAAGTGAGAGTCGTAAATGCAAAAAACAGAAAAAACAACAGAAAAAAATCGTTTTTTAAGTAAAAATTTATATAAAAAGTTAAAAAATATAAAAAAAACCCTTTATTTTTTATTGAAAATATGCTATAATATAGAAAGAATATGTTACACATGAACAGAATGTGAGGCTGAAGTATGAAAAACAAACTTTTAACAACACAGCTCAATGATTTTCATCAAGGAAATTCGGCAGATGCTTATAGGTTTATGGGTTGCCATAAAGCAACGTGCGGCTTTGTGTTTCGTGTATGGGCACCCAATGCAAAATCTGTTCGGGTGGTGGGTCGATTTAATGATTGGGATAAGGAATGTACTCCCATGAATCCTATCGGCTATGGTATCTGGGAGCAACAGGTGGACAATGCCGCAGTTTATGATGAATATAAATATTATGTAGAACGGCAGGACGGAACTTTTGTGATGAAAAGCGATCCATACGGATTTCATATGTGTACTCCTCCTGAAAATGCAAGCAAGATATATAATTTGGATGGATTTCAATGGGAGGATTACGGATACCTGAAGCGCAAAAAAGGAAAAAACCCCTTGGAGCAGCCGATTAACATTTATGAGGTGCATCTGGGTTCCTGGAAAAAATATGAGGACGGGAATTATTTTTCTTATGAGCAGGCGGCAAAGGACTTGATTGCCTATGTAAAAAAAATGGGATATACCCATATTGAATTAATGCCTGTGAGTGAATACCCTTATGACCCATCCTGGGGATATCAGGTAACGGGATATTATGCACCTACCTCGCGGTACGGTACTCCTCATGATTTTATGAGCTTTGTCAACCAATGCCACAAGGCAGGAATCGGTGTGATTTTAGATTGGGTAGGCGCCCATTTCCCTAAAGATGAAAACGGACTGTATGAGTTTGATGGCAGTTGTTGTTATGAATCCTCGGATCCGGTAATGAATGAGCATCCTGACTGGAATACCAGAATTTTTAATTACGAGAGAAATGAAGTGGTCTCCTTTTTGGTTTCCAATGTGCTTTATTGGCTGGATTTGTATCATATTGACGGAATCCGCGTGGATGCGGTTGCCTCTATGCTGTATCTGGATTACGGTAGGCGGGACAGAGAGTGGCATCCCAACAAATACGGCGGCAATCAGAATATCGGCGCCATCGAATTTTTGAGAAAGTTAAACAGCGCGGCATTTTCCTTTGATCCTTCTGTTCTTATGATTGCAGAGGAATCTACCGCATTTCCCATGGTAACCAAACCCGGATTTGACGGAGGACTTGGGTTTAACTTTAAATGGAATATGGGTTGGATGAACGATATGCTTTCTTATATGTCTGCAGACCCCCTGTTCCGAAAAGGAATGCATAACCATTTAACCTTTTCCCTAACCTATGCATTTTCCGAAAACTATATTTTGCCTCTTTCACATGATGAGGTAGTGCACGGAAAATGTTCTATGATTGGCAAAATGCCGGGAGAATATGAACAGAAATTTGATAATTTAAGAACCTTTTACGGTTACATGATGGCACATCCCGGAAAAAAACTGAATTTTATGGGAAATGAATTTGCACAGTTTATTGAGTGGAATTATAAACAGGAGCTGGATTGGTTGTTGTTAGACTATCCCAATCATAAGCAAATGCAACAATACGTAAAGGATTTGAATCAGTTTTATTTGGAGCATCCGTCTCTTTGGAAAAATGATGTAAATTGGGATGGTTTCCAATGGCTGACCAATGATGACCGTGATCAGAGTGTGATTGCATTTTGTCGGTCGGACGGGGAAGAGGAATTGATGATTATTTGTAATTTCTGTCCCGTGCAGAGAAAACAATATCGAATCGGTGTTTCG
>SVJP01000078.1 GCA_015068925.1 Oscillospiraceae bacterium | reverse complement strand
GTCTGGTAGGAGGCAATTGATAGTTGCTGTTTGTATTTTGGATAGCAGCATAGAGATTCACATAATCCACACCGTTCTGCACCGTACCGTTTATTTCATTATTTTGATAATTCGAAAAGTCTTCCAGGTAAACTACCTTCAATTTTTCATAATCACGAGGAGATGAAGAAGATATTTTTACTTTTCTTTGCACTCCGATCTCTTCTAATGGAATCGAATCAAAACGAGATAATCCCGCAATGGATGCAGCTTGTTCCGAAGGAGAAAAATCACCGTTTTGATAATCCTTTACCACATTGGTATTGTCCGTCAACACGTTGTCGCTGACTATCCCGTATTGTGTAACATACTGATTAATTTTAAAATCGGGTGTATTCACAGAGATGTTATTCTGAATTAAATTATATTTGGGGTACTGCTCCTCATCCTCATATAAATTTTGAAGATTGGGATATTTGCTCCAAACCTCAGATGTCTGCCATCCCACTACTTTATCTGTATTCTTACGAATGTTGCTTCCTTCTTCCCAATCCATCCATGTGGTGCAACGGGCATCGAAAATCAAATTTGCACCGCAATCCACAATCAAATTATCCGTAAAAGTGTTGTTTCTTCCTCCTCCCATCAACGCGACGGTAGATACTTTATAAAAAACATTATGATGTACGGCAGTAGAAGAATGGGCATCATCCAGATATACACCGTAAAGTCCTGCTGTTGGCGTTCTTCCCAAATATAAATCGTGAAAATAATTATATCTTACTTCGTTTCCTCTTGTATTCCAATACCGACCGGTATATACCGCTCCTGTATCAGCCGTTTCCTGACACAAATCATAAAATTCACTGTACTCAATGATATTATCGTTAGAATCATAACGAATGGCAAAATGAGGTGCATCATGAAATTCACAATGAGAAACCCAATTTCCAACATCCTCAAACATATGTACCGCAGGAGAATAGGTACGCTTATATTGAGAAAATCGTTCAAACTCTGAATTTTCCACAAAGCATTCACCCGGAATCAAATTGGTTCTGTCACCGCAACGATTCATATAAACACCCCAGGAACCCAAATCATGGAAATAAGAATCACGGACACCGCATCTGTAGCAAGCGTTGAGATACACCGCCGCATTTCCAATAGAACTGAATTCGCAGTTTTCAAACAAGATTCCGTCTGCCTGATTCATATACACACCGCGTGCACGAGTGCCTGTAAAAGTAATTCCCTGAAAGGTAATATTGTGTGATTTCACAATACTGACGAGGTCTTTATTAAAGGAAGTATAAATAAGAGAGTCACCTTCTTTGGCTCCTTCCGGTGGAATCAGATACAAAATTCCTTTTTCTTTATCTACATACCACTCTCCGGGCGAATCCATCTCCTCTAACAAATTAAAAAATTTGATTCGACGGTTTACCTTTACATAATAATTGGTTCCCACATAAGAACTCACTACGCCAGTATCAAAATCAAAGCTTGCAGGCACAGTAGAGTCTGCCCAGTCATGACACAAATATGCTAAGGACCAAACATCCTTCGCTTGTGTCCAATAACGGTATCTGTCACTGTTAATCTTAATTTTAATTTCTCTTAAATTTCCGAGAACGGCAGGATTTTGACTTCCGTCTTCCAATACCTCAGTACTCATCAGATAGTTCTCTGTTCCGTTCGGATAACAAGCGATAGGCAATTGTTTTCCTTCAAAGGTCAGAGTGGGTGCATAGCCCATGTTATTTCCGCCCAAAAAGCCTTGGATTTTAATTTCTCCGTAATCAGTAATTCCAACACGGGATAACTTCAGTTGCAAAATGCTTTTTCTTCCCGATTCCATCACAATACGACTCAGAACACTTTCATCAGTTACCGGTTCAAACAAGCGATAAGGAATGGAAGTTCCTCCGGTAAAGACAACCTTTTCACCGTTTGCCGCGGTGATGGTAATATCTCTGTCAATTTCAGAAAAGGATAATGAATTGGAAAAAGAATAAGTTCCTTCACGCACATAAATCTGACAAGATGTTCCCAACAATCTTGCAGCATTCACCGCTTCATGGATAGTTTTGTAGTCTCCACTTCCGTCAACTGCAACAGTAAAAACATTACCTGCAGCAGCAATCGGGTGAATAGGCAAAAGTAAAAGGAATGCCAAAACCATCATAACAATTCGTTTCATACTATCACTCCTGTTTATAAATCTACTATCGTCGGTTCGTGATGAATAGCAGGTAATAATTTTTTCATTACATCTGCAGTTGCAATTTTCAAGCTTGATGTGTTTTTGCAGGGATGGCAACCGATGTATGCTTTTGTAATGACGTCGCGGTCCATAATCAATCGAACATGATTTTCTTTATCATTCATCAAACCCAAAATACTCACAGAACCGGGATGCAATCCCAACAGTTCAGGAAGCAATTCCTGAGGAGCAAAAGAAAGTCTGGCAACCTCCAATGCTTTTGAAAGCACTCTTGTTTCAAATTTTTTCTTCCCGGGCATCATCACAAGATAAAATTCCGTTTTCTGACGATTGCAAAGGAATAAATTTTTGCAAATTTCAATTCCCAATACCTTTGAAACCCAATCGCATTCTTCAATACTGTCCGTGGCTTGATGGTCAACCCGTTCAAAAGGAATTTGCAACTGTTCCAGCAAATCATAGCATCTTATTTCTTGTGGTTCTCGGGGGTCAGTTGGTCTTGTTTGATAAATCTCCATATTTTCTCCTATCCGATACTGATTTCATCAATCGCAGTCAATTCCTCTTGGGTAAACTCCGTATGGTTCACGATTTTGGTATTTTCAATGATTTGCTCGGGTTTGGATGCACCGATTAACACGCTGGTTACTTTCTCATCCTTCAATACCCAGGAAAGAGACATTTGAGCAAGGGTTTGCCCCCTTTGCTTTGCCAATTGATTCAATTTTTCTATCTTGTTCAACACATCTGCAGTCAAATTCTTTTCAGATAAGAACTTACCGCTTGTTCTGATTCTGCTGTCAGAGGGAATCCCGTTTAAGTACCGACCACCCAGCAAGCCTTGTGCAAGAGGGCTGAAGGCGATAACGCCCTTTCCAATCTCTGCCGCACTTTGTTTCAGGCCATTTTGTTCAATGCCCCGATTCAAAATAGAATAAGGATTTTGATTGATGACAAAGGGACATTTCAGCTCTTCCAATATTTTCGCCGCTTGTTTCATCCGTTCTCCGTCATAATTGGAAATCCCTACATATAACGCTTTCCCGCTTTGCACCGCTGTTGACAAAGCACCCATGGTTTCTTCCAGAGGCGTTTCGGGGTCGGGACGATGATGATAAAAAATATCAACATAATCCAATTGCATTCGTTTCAAGCTTTGGTCCAGACTGGAAAGCAAATATTTTCTGCTTCCCCATTCCCCGTATGGTCCATCCCACATCAAGTAACCTGCCTTGGTGCTGATAATAAGCTCATCCCGATAAGCCTGTAATTCTTTTGAAATAATTTTACCGAAATTTTCTTCTGCCGCACCGGGAACGGGACCATAGTTATTCGCTAAATCAAAATGAGTAATTCCACGGTCAAAGGCGGTAAAACAAAGCTTTTTCATATTATCAAAATCATCATTTGTACCAAAATTATGCCAAAGTCCCAGGGAAACAAGCGGAAGCTTTAACCCGCTTTTTCCGCAACGTCTGTATCCCATTGTTTCATACCGTTTTTCGAATGCTATATAACCCATCATGATTCTCCTTTTTCCTTTTCTTCTTATTATATAATATAATTGTCAAAAAATCAATCTCTTTTTTATTAAACTTGTTTTTAAAAAATGAAAGGCAACTATTTAAAATTAAAATACTTTTCAGTTTTCCCACCATTTTCCTTACATAAAAATTCCTTGGTTGCAAACAATACAATTGTAATTCAAATAAAAGGAGTAATTTCTATATGAGAGCAACAGGAATTGTCAGAAGAATTGACGACTTAGGTCGTGTTGTTATACCAAAAGAAATCAGAAGAACCATGAGAATCCGCGAAGGAGACCCATTAGAAATATTTACCGAAAAAGACGGAGAGGTTATTTTTAAAAAATATTCTCCTATTGGTGAATTGAGTACGTTTGCCACACAGTATGCAGATACATTGGCAAAAACAAGTGGTCATTCTATTTGCATTACCGACAAAGATACCATCATCGCAGTAAGCGGAGCTCCGAAAAGAGAATTGAACGACAAACGTATTTCACCGGAATTGGAACAAATTCTGTCAGAAAAGAATGCAGTTTCATTCCGACCGGATGACCAGAACAAAACAAGCATTGTTGACGGTATGGACAAATATGTGGCAGGAATGGTTGTTCCGATCATTTCAGAAGGCGATTCCATCGGTTCTGTCGTATTTTTTGGAACAGATCAGATTCCAAAGCTTAGCGATGTAGAAGATAAGCTCGCTAAAACCGCTGCATCTTTTTTGGGAAAACAAATGGAAGATTGAATCAAAATACTCCAAGAAGCCTTTGATCACTTCTTGGAGTATTTTTTTACTTATAATATTGTTTATACCATTGAGCAAAGTTACGCAATCCTTCCCGTAACGGAGTGGAAGGTTTAAATTTAAAATCCTTCATCAAATCACTGACATCAGCGTAAGTTACCTCTACATCCCCCGGTTGCATGGGAACCAATTCCTTATGACTTTCAAAATCATAATCCTCCGCCAATACCCCGGCTCTGATTAATTCCTGCTGCAACGTATCCACAAACTCCAACAAATTTTCCGGCTGATTGTTTCCGATATTATAAATCTTATAGTTAATACCGTCTTCATTTTCACAAGGCGGTTGGTTCATCACGTTTATTACTCCGGTTACAATATCATCAACATATGTAAAATCGCGTTTGCAGTTTCCGTAATTAAAAATCTGAATGGTTTCTCCCTTTACAAGCTTATCGGTAAATCCAAAATACGCCATATCAGGTCGTCCCAAAGGACCGTATACTGTAAAAAAACGAAGTCCCGTGGTGGGAATTCCATAAAGCTTTGAATAAGAATGTGCCATCAACTCGTTGGATTTCTTGGTTGCCGCATACAATGATACCGGAGAATCTGTTTTATCTTCGGTGGAATATGGAATTTTTTTATTGGTACCATAAACTGATGAAGAAGATGCATATACCAGGTGCTCCACCCCGAAATGACGACATGCCTCTAAAATATTAAAAAAGCCAACCAAATTACTGTTGATATAACTTTCAGGATTGGTAATTGAATACCGCACCCCTGCCTGTGCTGCCAAATTGACAACAATACATGGATGATGTTCAGAAAATACCTGTTCTACAGTTTCTTTCTCTGCAATATCTCCTTTGATAAAGATAAAATTCGAATAGGGCTTTAATAAATTCAATCGGGCATATTTCAGATTTACATCATAATAATCATTCAGATTATCCAGGCCAATCACTGTTTTTCCCTCTTCCAACAAATGCTTAGAAAGAAAGTATCCGATAAACCCGGCGGCTCCCGTTACAAGAATTTTTTCAGTCATTGTAGTCTCCTTTTATTTGACAATCCCGCAATATGTTTTTTGCACAGTTTCATAGCTTGCAAGATTTCCAATATCATACCGTTTCCCCGGCATTTCCATGGCATAAACAGGTTTTTTGATGCAGAGATAGGCAGGGAAACTTCCCGGAGCATCCTTACCACATCCGTCTTGCAATGCCTGTTCAAGCATTGCAATATCCTCACCTGTATAAAGATAAAAAGGAGGAGTCACCCAGTTTGATTTGGGGTAAGCAGGTTTTTCTTCCATAGAAAGAATCTGATCCTGCTCATCAATCTCTACCACGCCGGAGGATTGACACCGCTTTGTATCAGGTTCAAAATACCGCATGATACAGGAACATTTCTTTTTATCAAAATATTCAATCATACGGCACAGAGAAAAATCAAGCACATTATCCCCTGCAATTACCATAGTTTCTCCAGTAATATGCAATTCTTTTACGGCAAATAAAATATCCGCCACTGCGCCAAGTCTGGTTTCATTACTCTCTGTTTTATCATCCAATACCACAATGGGAATTTCGCTGTTTTTTTCCTTTGCCCATTGCTCAAAATGAGAGGCAAACTTATGATTGGATACCACGATATAACGGTCCACTCGACCGGATTTACTGATATCATCAATCAACCAATCCAAAATGGTTTTCTCCTGCACCTTTAACAAAGGCTTGGGCATCTTTTCAGTCAAAGGATATAATCTTGTGGCATAGCCTGCTGCCAGAATAATACAATCCATTTTTTCTTCTCCTTTATACTTCACATCCATCTGCCGATTGACAGAAATGAACAGAAAATTTCCCTTGATATTGAGGGAATTGCTCCAAATAACGTTTGGTAAGCGTCTCCTTGATTTGTTCCTCAAAAGAGGGGTCAATCAATGCCATACAACACCCTTTATATCCTGCACCGCTGAATCTGCCCCCATAAATTCCATCCGTTTGCAGCATAATATCATAAATAGCTTTCAATTCCGGAGAACCGGTTTCGTAATCATAAATACTGCTATGGCCGCTTTCGAAAGAAAGTTTTCCCAAGGCTTCAATATCGCCCTTTCTCCAAGCTTCTGCTCCCCTATTTACACGGTCAAATTCAGTATAAAAATGAGTGGCTCTTTTTTTCCAGTTTCCAGGAAGCTTGTCCTTATATTGTTCAAATACTTCACGGGGAACATCTCTTAATCTACTGTCTTCAAATTTCCCGTATTCCATTCCTGCAAAAGCTTTTAAGGCATAGGAGGCAGCCTTCATTTCATCCACACGCATATTGAAAGCGGAACCCGCCAGAGTCCTTTCTACGCCGCTAAAAAAGATGGCAAACTCAAAGGGCTTCATATTGGGATTTCTCGGAATCAGCTCATAACTGTCATCCTTGGTGTCTAAATACAACAGATGGTCTTTTTTACTGTATACCTCACAGGATTGATCCAATTTTCCGCAAGAAACACCCACATAACAATTCTCTGCCTTTAATGCAAATTCTATTAATTGACTCTTGGAAAGCATTAATTGATTTGCTTTACAAAGGGCGCTTAAATATGCCAAAATTACCGCTGCAGAGGAAGACAAACCACCAATCGGTAAAGAACCCTTGATCAAAGCATAAATTCCCTTTTTCATTTCAAATTGCTTTGCCAAAAACATGGTAGCACCACGCAAATAATCAGCCCAGTCATTTTGTTTGACAGGAGGAACATCGTGAATATGAAATTGTACCTTCCCTTCAAAATTCATACTTTGCAGTTCCACAACACCGTTGTCAGAAGGAACATAAGCAATTTCAATCCCTTTATCAATAGCAAATCCTGATACCATTCCGTATTGATGGTCTGAATGAGCACCAATAGGACAAACCCGATAAGGACAAAATGCAATCTGAATTTCTTTCTCTTTTGGATACAGTTTTAAAAATTCTTCTCTCAAATCCATTTTCCACTCACACATCCAATCAAAAATACTCTCTATCCTTTTAGTATAATATTTTTTTCAAAAAACAATCACTTTAAATTATATCTCTTTTTACAAGTTTTGTCAACAATTTGCATCCCTTTTTTCAAATTACAACAAAAAAAGCAGTAATATTATGACAATATCACCGCTTTTTCCATTATTTTAGTTTTGGAATCCCATTTTCAAAGATAAATTCACGTTTTGAAAGATAAAACGTTTTCCCCATATCTGCGCTTCCTTGGTAAAACAAATAATAGGTTCCGTCATCTTCAAAGACATACGGATGACCGGATTCACAACTGTTCCATTCACCTTCTTTGCCGTTTGTGAGAAAAGGATCTTCAAAGATTCTGGTAAATTGCATACCGTCCTCAGATACCGCACATCCGATTTGCTGCGGTTTGCAGTTATAAGCACCACCATAAAACAAATACACTTTATTGTCGTACACCAAAGTAGCAGGCGCTTCAATACATTCCTGTTCCCAAGAAAGGGTCGGTTCCAGCATCAACGGCTTAATTTCATGCCATGCATCTTTGCCAAAATCAGAATCCGGTTCTGCCCATGCACCGCAAACAATTTGACATTTCATTTCCGCATCACGGGTTGCAACATACAAAAAAAGTTTACCGTTAAACAAACACACATCCGCATCAATGGCTCTGCCGCATGACCATTCTGCTGTAGGATGATAAACAGGATTTTCGGGATTTCTTTCAAAATTAATTCCATCCATCGAGGTAGCATGGCATATGGCATCCTTGGCACCGTTTCCATAAGTCTGATAAAATAAATGAATTTGACCATTATGAATCATAGCACCAGGAGCACCGATTCCTCTTTCTTCATACGGATACAGAAGAGGAAGCTCTCCCTTTTGTTCCCAATGCTCCAAATCATCAGAAACCGCAATTCCAATTCCGATTCTTTCCCATTCACCGGGACGGTCAGGCTCATATTTAATCGTATAATATAAATAATATTTCTCTTTCCATTTAATCACAGCCGGATCTTTTGCAAAATTTCCTTTTTCCTTGTTTGTAAATAACATATTACTTTTTCCTTTCAATATTTAATTCAAATACACTGTATCATACCGAAACAAAAAAGTCAATATTGAATATTAAAATTCTCTGCTTTAGGTTAACCTGAAATACAATATATGTTAATAACGAAATACTATTTCAAAAGACAAACAACCTTGTAACTGTTTATCGTTTAAAAACGTCTTTTTTCCTTTTTGCATATTTTTCAACATTTTCTTTCCAATTATTTTGAATTGGAAATTGATTTCGAACACAGGATACTGTTTGAGATACAGCATCGAAATTCATTCTGGTTCCAATACTATCCTGATGATAAGTGACCGCACGTTCCTTCGTAATACCAAAACTTTCTGCCGTTTTTACCGCATCAATGTTTGCACCTAAAAATAAAAACTCCCAGCCGAATCGACTTTTCTGCCGTTCTATCATCTCTTT
>SVJP01000077.1 GCA_015068925.1 Oscillospiraceae bacterium | reverse complement strand
GCTATATTAAAATCCGCAACATTTAAATAAATCATTCTTTTCCTTCTTTCAGGGTTAGTGTTTCGTTTTCGACAGACAGAATCTTATCGCAAATTCGCAAAGCTGCATTTTTGTGTGAAACAATAATACAGGTTTTATTTGTTAATGCTCTGATTTGCTTTAACACCGCATATTCTGTAGCTTCATCCAAGGCAGATGTGGCTTCATCAAGCAACAAAACAGGTGCATCACTAAGTAAAGCTCTTGCAATTGCAATTCTTTGGATTTGACCCTCTGACAACCCTTCTCCGCCTTCTTTTAACACTGTGTCTAATCCGTTTGGCAATTCCTGTAAATAAGATTTCATTTGAGCAATTTCTGCACATCGTTCAATATCAGAATCGGAAATATAATCACGATAAAAACGAAGATTATCCCGAATGGTTCCTGATAAAATCATATTTCCTTGAGGAACATATGCAAAAAAAGGTCTGGTTTTTTTGCTGACTTCCACTTTGCGATTAGTGTGATAGATATATATCTTTCCTTGCTGCGGTTCCAAAACCGCTAAAAGTAATTTTAACAATGTACTTTTACCAATTCCTGATTGTCCGGCAATTGCTAAAAATTCTCCTTTTTTCAAGGAAATTGATGCATTCTGATAAATGGATACTCCGGGATATGAAAATGAAAGATTTTCAATGGATAATTGTTCAAATTCAGAAGGAGCAATATCGCACATAATATTTTTTTCTTCCGGTAAATCTTCCAATTCCATGATCCGTTCAGCGGATGCCAATGTAGCAAATCCACTGGACATAAGCGACGATAAGTTTTTGAAAGGTGCTTGCAATTGACTAACCAATTGAAGCATGGCAGTCAATGTTCCGTAAGTCAACATACCGATTGACAAACGGTATGCTCCCCATCCGAGTGTCACATAATATCCTGCTGTAAAAATCAAGAATAAACATACATTAGCCAAAAGAGAAAAATAGGCTCTTTTCTTTTTCAATCGAAAATTATCCAGTTGATATATCATCGCTTGTTCAGATGATGCTTGTTCTGTTCCAAATGCCTTTACAGCAAGAATATTTTGCAATATTTCCTGCATATAAGAACGTGTTACACCATCACTTTGCTGGCAATCTTTATGCATTTGTTTGATTTTTTTGCTGTAAACTCGTCCTGCTATAAAAACAATAGGTCCCAATGCAAGAATGCAAATTGCCAATGCCGGTGCCAACAAATATAATACTGCAAAGCTGGAACAAATCTTCACAAGCATTGAAACAACTGCAGGAACAATGGTTATAATTCCGTTTACAACCACTCTGACATCACTATTCAAGCGATTCATCAATTCACCTGTATGATAATTTTCAGTTTGAAGATATTGTTTATTTAACAGACTATGAAACAGTCTGTTTTTTATTTTAATTTCCAATTTTCCTGCAATATTAACATCTAATAAATTAAGAACAATTTGTATCATCAGTTGCAATAACAAGCAACCGATTAAAACTGCAAAACTTACTTTTAACGAACCTTCTGCTTGCCCTGTAGCGGTATCAATTACCTGTTTTGAAATCAATGCAAACCAAACAGAAACAATGGAAAGAAACGCATTGCATCCCACAAAAACAAGCAAGGGAAACAAAACGCATCGTCCTCTTTCATATAACCATTTTAACGTTTCATTTTTTTTCAAAATGCTTCACCCATGTACGAATTTTAATCAATATTTTAAGGATAAAACCACGAAGCGGTCTTGCAACAACCCATACAAAAGAATAAATACGATACCACAATGCAGAAGTTGAGTAGAGCTTATTTTTTCGATGAAAGCCTGTCATCAAACCTAAAAATTGCTCTGAAAACAAAGGTGTTTCAATCCAGTACTGATTATCACCATTTGCTGAATATACCCCTTTTTTATAACGAATAATGCGATGCAAAACATACTGACCATTCGTTCGTTTATAAAGAACTACATCGCCTTTTTTTATTCTTTTTTGAATAGGCGATAAGATTACGCTATCCAATTTATTACGAAACAAAGGAAACATACTGTTCCCTACAACCGTCATTTGAACTTGTTGCCCATTTTGCAACCTTTCTTCTATAACGGTACCCAAATAATCCAAACCTACTTCTCGTTCTGAATGATTCATTCTAACACCTTTGTTTGTTGCAATAATGCTATAAAATTAGAAATATCTTTTTTTGCATCTTCCTCGCTTACATCATATACAGAGCACAACTCCTTTAAGAGTTCTTCTTCTGTTTTTTCTTCGTTTAAGAGTTCCCAAAGAAATGCACCTGTTTCATTTAAAGTAATCATTGCATCAAAATTTACCAATTCTTCTCCAACAGGAACCACAATATAGTCATCCAAAATCTTTTTTAAGATAAATGAAGATTTAATTTTCATAGTATATCTCCTTTTAATTTTTTAAACTTTGAATAGGAGCAGGAATTCTGCCTCCGCGACGGATAAACATTTCGCTGGAATCACCATGAACCGGCATAATGGGTGCAGAACCCAATAATCCACCAAATTCAACGGTATCTCCTACTTGTTTATCACAAACAGGAATCACGCGAACTGCTGTTGTTTTTGTATTAATCATACCAATTGCCGCCTCGTCCGCAATGATTGCTGAAATGGTAGATGCAGGTGTTTCCCCCGGAACGGCAATCATATCCAATCCAACAGAACAAACACACGTCATAGCTTCTAATTTATCAATGGTTAAACTACCGATTTTTGCAGCATGTATCATGCCGGCATCTTCGCTGACAGGGATAAATGCACCGCTCAATCCGCCAACATAAGAAGAAGCCATAACGCCTCCCTTTTTTACTGCATCATTGAGCAATGCCAAAGCTGCAGTTGTTCCATGTGTGCCACATACTTCTAATCCCATTTCTTCTAAAATATGAGCAACACTATCACCGATTGCAGGAGTGGGTGCTAAAGATAAATCAACAATGCCAAACGGCATATTCAAACGCTTTGATGCTTCCTGGGCAACCAGCTGCCCCATTCTGGTAATTTTAAATGCAGTTTTCTTGATTGTTTCAGCAACCGTTCCGAAATCCGCACCTTTGACTTTTTCCAAAGCACATTTGACAACACCGGGGCCGCTAACCCCTACATTGATCACTGTTTCAGGTTCGCCAACACCATGAAAAGCACCTGCCATGAATGGATTATCTTCAGGCACATTGGCAAAAACAACTAATTTTGCACAACCTAAACTATCGCGATCTTTTGTTAACTCTGCAGTCTGTTTAATAATTTCACCCATTTGTTTTACTGCATCCATGTTAATACCGGCTTTGGTAGTTCCAACATTAACAGATGAACAAACATGGTCTGTTTCAGCCAATGCATACGGAATGGTTTCTATCAACCGACGATCGCCCTCGGTATATCCTTTATGTACCAAAGCAGAAAATCCACCAATAAAATTCACTCCGGTTTCTATCGCCGCGCGTTCCAATGTTTTTGCATATTTTAAATAATTCTCTTCATCACAACATCCTGCAACAAGACTAATTGGTGTCACGGATATCCGTTTGTTAATAATCGGAATGCCATATTCTTTTTCAATATTTTCACCGGTTTGAACTAAATTTTTTGCCTTTGTTGTTATCTTGTCATAAATCCTTTGACATGCTTTATCAGCATCGGAGGAACAACAATCCAAAAGTGAAATCCCCATGGTTATAGTACGGATATCAAGATGTTCTTCTTGAATCATCTTGATTGTTTCCATAATTTCAAATGAACTTAGCATCGTTACTCCTCCTAAATCTTATGCATAGAATTAAAAATGTCTTCATGTTGAATTTGAATTTTTACTCCTACTTCATTGCCGATACAATTCAAACGATCAACCATTCCATCAAAAGAAATGGTTGAAGTTGAAATATCAACCAGCATCACCATGGTAAACATATCCTGCATAATCGTTTGAGAAATATCTAAAATATTCACATCCGTCTCAAATAACAAACCGGACACCTTAGCAATAATTCCTTTTTTATCTTTTCCAACAACTGTTATAACCGCTCTCATATTCTTACTCCTTATCCTCTTTGTCTTGAAGCTTCCATAAGCAAAACACCTGCTGCAACCGAAGCATTCAACGAATTGATTTCGCCTTTCATAGGAATGGAAACCAAAAAGTCACATTTTTCTTTTAATAATCGAGAAATTCCAAACCCTTCGCTTCCGACTACAATTGCCAAAGCCCCTGTATAATCTACTTGATAGTAAGTTTGCGTTCCTTCCATGGCTGCTCCTGCAACCCAGATGCCTTGCTTTTTCAAATCATCAACAGTTCTTGCAAGATTTGTTACACGCGCTACAGGAACATACTCAATTGCACCGGCAGAACTTTTTGCAACCACGGCACTCAAACCAACAGAACGATGCTTGGGAATGATAACCCCGTGTACACCTGCTGCATTGGCAGTTCGTAAAATGGAACCCAAATTATGCGGATCGCTGATTTCATCTGCAATTACCAAAAAAGGAGATTCTCCTTTTTCTTCGGCAATTTTTAAAATATCATCTACATCCACGTACTCATGAACTGCAGTACATGCAATAACACCTTGATGTGCACCGGTTTGAGACATGTGATCAAGCTTTTGTTTTGCTACTTCAGAAACAATAACTCCTTTTTCTCGTGCCATTGCTCTGATTTTCCCCATAGAGCCGTCAGTAATATCTTTTTGAATAAATAATTTATCAATATTTCTGCCTTTACGCAAGGCTTCAACCACAGGATTTCGCCCTTCTATGCGATCTAATTGATTTTGTTCTTCCATAGTAAAATCCTTTCTGTCTTTACTTCTATCTTATTATCATATTTCATTTTTCTTCATTTGTCAATATGTTTGGTGAAATTTCACGGCTTTTCCACCAAGATAATGAAAATCATCTCCCTGTTTTCGACCTTCTTGTTTCATCCTTGCATCAATCTCATCTTTGATTTTCCACCACCCGGTATTCCAATTACAAAAAAGTGCATCGCCCTCCGGAGCTCTGGCAAGTAATCGTTGAATTGCAATGTCAGGATTAAGATATTGCAAAAATGTAATCACACGTTCTTGATATTCTTCTTTCGAAATAATGGTAATTTCGCCGTTTTTATACATTCTTCCCAATTCCGAATCTTTTAAAATATATAAAGAATGTAATTTCACTGTATCAACTCGCAATGCTGAGAGTATTTTCGCAGTTTCAACCGTATCTTCCATGGTATCCCCCGGAAGATTTAAAATCACATGACAGCCTGTTTCAAATCCAAATTCATTGATTAGCATCAAAGCATCAATCACTTCCGCTAACGAATGGCCTCTATTGATTGCCTTTAATGTTTTATAATTTACAGTTTGAACTCCTAATTCAATTGCGATATCAATGTTATGTTCATCACTGAAAGTTTTTAAAACGGTTAGACATTCTTTGCTGATGCAATCAGGCCGTGTAGAAAGTGCAATCTGAACAACATCAGGATGATTTACTTCTTCCAAATATTGTTTTAATACATTTAACGGTAAATAAGTATTTGAAAAATTTTGAAAATAAGCAATAAATTTTTTTGCTCCATATCCTTTTCCAATTCTGTCCATGTTTTGTTTTAATTGCTCCCGAACAGGGACAGTGTTTGGCAATAATTCAAATCCTGTTGCAATATCACCACAGAAGATGCATCCGCCCGTTCCCAGACAACCATCACGATTGGGGCAAGTACAAGGAATACTGATGGGAAGCTTGTATACCTTTTCGCCATATTTATTTTTTAAATAATCAGAATATTTATAATAACTCATTTTTTTCTTTTCTTTTTCCTTTAAATGTGATATAATAGTGAGGTAATAAAACTAAGGAGTGAATCATAATGCCTGAAACCCGTAGAATGAGACTTGATCCTGTTGATATCAAGCTACTGATTTTATATTTATTAAAGCAAGCGGAGCGTCCTTTAAGCGCAACCGAAATCACGGATTTTGTTCTTGCGGACTCTCTATTGGATTTTTTCGAAACACATCATTATATTAGTGCTTTATTAGATGAAAAACAAATTGAAGAAACTGCACCAAACACCTATCAATTAACAGAATCAGGAGCACAAGCAATTGCTTTTTTTGAAAATCGCCTTCCTTATACTATTTTAGAAAAAATACAATTAAAAATGAAAGCCAACCAAAAACAAGAATTGCTTGAACAATTGGTATCAGCCGATTATATTCCGTTAAATGACGATGAATTTCAAATACACCTGACTATGCAGGAAGCAAAAGATACTGTTCCGTTTGAAATTAAATTCATCGTTAACGGAAAAGAAACGGCAAAGAATATTTGTAATCGTTGGAAAACTGATTATGCTTCCCTTTACATCGAACTTACAAATTTATTCAGTCAATTGTAATTCTTCTTTTACGAAAAAATTCGATTAAAAGATTTTCACATTCTGCCTGCAATACACCGGGATATATATCGGTTGTTTTGTAGGCATTTGTTTGTAAAAAAAGATTGATTGTACTACCGCAAGCTCCCGTATTAGGTTCAAATGCACCAAAGTACACCCGACTGATTCTGGAATTAATAATGGCACCTGCGCACATAGCGCAGGGCTCTGCAGTGATATATATCGCACAGTCATCCAATCGCCAATCCCCTAAAAATCGACATGCTTTTTGAATTGCCAAAAGCTCCGCATGAGCCGTGGGATCTTTTGTCGATTCACATAAATTATGAGCAGATGCAATGACATCATTTGCTTTTATCACAACTGCACCAATCGGCACCTCACCCATCAGTTCAGCCTTTTTTGCCTGTTCTATGGCCAATCGCATAAATTGCTCTTGCAATGATTTGTTCTCCTTTTTATAAAATAGTCCCTCCGCCAATCACATGGCGTCCTTGATAAAACACAACCGCTTGTCCGGGTGTCACAGCTCTTGGAGATTCATCAAAAACAATTGATACTGTTTTGTCTTGACAAGGAGTGACCAGACCGCGGTAACGTTTGCTTTTATAACGAACCATGACATCTGCATAAAACGGTTTGTTTTCGTATTCATTCTCTATAAAATTCAAATCATATGCTGTTAAGGAAGAGAAAAATTCTTCTCCCGCTTCTCCCAAGGTAATGGTATTCTCTTTTGCGTTGATTTTAGTGACAAACATTGGTTTTCCAAAGGTTCCGCCCAAGCCTTTTCGTTGCCCTATGGTATAATGCAAAATCCCTCGATGAGTTCCGATGATTTCACCGGAAGTATTGATAAAATTTCCAGATGCCATTGGAGCACTTTGCCGCTCAATAAAGCCGGCATAATCTTTTGGTAAAAAACAAATATCCTGACTATCTGCTTTTTGTGCTACAGGAAGATTCCATTCAACAGCCATTTGCCTGATTTCTTCTTTCGAATAAGACACCAGCGGAAACATACTGTGTTCTAATTGGTGTTGCGTCAAATGGTACAACACATAGCTTTGATCTTTTTGCAAATTTTCTGATTGGAGTAAATGATAACGATTATCATAATATTGTTTTTCGATATAGTGACCCGTAGCAATATACTGACAACCTTGTTGTAAAGCAAAATCAAGCATGAGACCAAATTTAATTTTTTTATTACAAAGCACACAAGGGTTGGGTGTTCTCCCCTGACGATAGTCATTTATAAAATTTTCTACTATAATATTTTTAAATTCTTGTTCGGCATCTAAAACAAAATGTCTGATTCCCAAAGCATCGCAAACACTTTTTGCATCTTCAATTTCAGATCGATTATCTCCGTTTTCTTTCCAAAGCTTAAGAGTAACTCCAAAAATCTCATGACCTTGCTTCAAAAGAAGTGCTGCTGCAACACTGCTGTCTACTCCACCACTCATTCCTACCATTATTTTACTCATGATTCAATTCACGCACCTGCTCTATCATATGACATAATTTTTCTAAAATAACATTCCAACAATATTGTTCGTTTACATAACGTTTTCCGTTTTCGCCCAATTGCTTTCCATGTTGAAATAAATAATTTGTCCCTTGAACAAATTCTTCAAAACTATGAAAATAAACTCCACCGTTGCTTTTACGACAATGTTCCTTTAATACGAGACAATCTCCGTTTACCAAAACAGGCACTTCCAAACTCATGGCTTCTAATAATACCATAGATAAGCTTTCGTATAAAGATGGTATCACCATAATGTTACTTGCCGCTATCCCATCAAATTTATCTTGATCAGAAACAAATCCCAACGAAATAATATCATCTCGTTTAGGAGGTAATAATTCACCCGTCCCCATCAGAACCAATTTTAAATCAGGATGAACCCGTTCTTTCATTTTCACAAAATAATCAAACAAAATATGGCATCCTTTTTTTTCTGTCATTCTTCCTACATATAGTAAAAAGGGGTCGGAAATATGGTATTTCTCCCGAAAACGATTTGCAGAAACATCATCAGGCAAACGAACACCAACACCGCCAATATCTTCAAATAATGGAGAATGATGAAATAACTCGGTTACAAACCGTCTTTCCTCATTTGTATTATAAAAAATTCCTTTTGGCAGATGAAAGACACTTCTGAAAATATTTCGATAAATAGCCGGCTCATCATGTGCCGTTGGGATCAGAATGCTTTTTTCAGGTACCGTCTGCAACCCTGCATATGTAGTAAAATAAAGATAGGTAAAAAAGAGAAAAACATCATATTCCTCTCGATGATACTCCAGAAAGTGAATTAACTCAAAACTAAGAGGACCTTGTTGCATCATCCAGTTGATATCGTTAGCATACCCGTATGCACTTTGCATACCATTCGGGTCCCACGGATACGGAAACCCATCTCTGGTACAAATGCAAGGGAACCGATGAACGATAACTCCATTTAATTCTTCCATTCCGGAGGGGTATTCGTTTTCCCAAGTATTATAATTTTTTGCACAGGTTGTTAACACGGTAACATCATAATATTCTGTTAGCAACTCTGCCAATTGACGACAATGAAGCTCTGCTCCGCCGTTGATCTCTAAACCGTATCGTTGTACAACAAATGCAATTTTTGGTCGATTCATACATCCAAATCCTTTATCAATTTTTCAAATTTTTCACCAATCGCTTTTTCTGAAAATTCTTTTAATCTTAATTTTTGCTTTTCAATCACCTGAGCACGAAATGAAGCATCTTCAATGAGTTTATCCATCATTTCGGCAATCAATGAATAATTTTTTTCATAAAATAATATTCCGCCGTTTCCTAAGGTTTCTGGAATTGCGCTTGATCCATAAGCAAGAATGGGAAGGTTAAAATACATGGATTCCAACAAAGGAACACAAAAACCTTCATGCTCGCTCATAGACAAAAACAAATTCGCTCCTTTGTATAAACTGGTCATAACCGAATAACTGACTTTTCCTGTAAAAATCACATCGTCCTGCAGTTGTAACAATGTAGTTAAACTAATTAATTCATTTAAATATTTTTCCATTCCATGA
>SVJP01000076.1 GCA_015068925.1 Oscillospiraceae bacterium | reverse complement strand
CCTGACCGCACTCCCCATACAGGACTGCTTAATGTAAAATATACATATCAATATCTTCAGTTTGAACAATTGTCTGAACAAAAAATCAGAATCAAAAATTTACATGATTTTATTACGACGGAGCGTTATCAGCTTCATTGGCAGGTAGAGCGTGACGGAAAAACAGTAAAACAGGGACAACAGTCTGTTCCGAAAATCAAGCCTCATTCCTCCACCGTTGTGACCCTTCCGATTTGTTTGCCGACAGAATGTGAGCTTGGTTGTCATCTGAATTTATCCGTTACAGAAAAAGCTGATACTCCCTGGTGCAAAGCAGGATATGAAGTGGCAATGAAGCAATTCACTTTAGAGGTACCGATTGTTAAGAAATCTCAATTACCCCCTAAATCCTCTCTCTGTATCACGGAATTGGGTCAAGAACACCTGGTAATAGAAGGTTTGGATTTCTCCTATTTATTCAGCAAACGATACGGAAATTTTATTTCTCTGAAAAAGAACGGAGTGGAATTACTTGCTAATTCAACCGAATTTTCAGTATGGCGGCCTGCTATTGACAATGAAAGAAAAATTTTGCTTTGTGATGACGGATTGCATATTCATGATACAGAAAACTTTAATTACCTTAAAAATCATGTTTATGAGCTTACCCCAAAAGAAGAAAATGAATCTTTCGTTATCAATGTATCAGGAATCTTAGCTGCGGTGGGACGAAGACCTTTGGCAAGAACCAATACTTCATATACCATTTCGCCAAACGGTACGGTCACAGTATCGGTTCAAGCATGCATTGGAAACGGCGTTGCATTTCTTCCCCGTGTTGGCTTCGATTTCACCTTGCCGGGCGGACAGGAACAGCTTTGTTACTATGGTCGCGGTGAGAATGAAAATTATCCTGACATGAAGAATCATGCAAAAATCGGATTGTATCATTCCACCGTTACCGAACAATACGAACCCTATATCAAGCCACAGAATCACGGAACACATACTGAATGTAAACGTCTTTCTGTTTCGGACGAATCGGGAATTGGACTTCTATTTGAAGGAGAGAATTTTAGTTTTACTGCATCCCACTTCTCCACTTCCCATTTAGAACAGGCAAGCCATACCAACGAGCTGATTCCAAATGAGGAAACCTTCTTAAAAATTGACGGCGCAATCGTGGGAGTTGGTTCTGCCAGTTGCGGACCTGCTCTGGATCAAAAATATATGTTAAATGAAAAGGAATATGCCTTCACATTTTCATTCACACCTTTTGTAAAATAACAAAAATAACAAAAGTGCTGTTCTCCATCTTGGAGAACAGCACTTTTTTGATACCATCATTCATCATCAATCATGCGCAGCAAATCAATTAAACTGACAAATTCGCTTCGATATCCAAATTCATCCTCGCCACGAGCATTTTTAGCAAGAGAAAGTACAGAATCATAACTTGCCAAACCGCTGTATTCGCTTTCATTAATTATCATTCCGAACTCTGCAACTGCAGCTGCAAAGGAAAAATCATCACTGACTTGAGCAGTTATTTCAGTTACAGGAAACTGCAACAATTTACTTTCCGTCCCTTCCGGTTCCTTGTATCGGATATTAACACAAAACAGCTCATTGCTTCCGATTATTTCCGATGTCTGGTAACGCAAATCAGAAGCTTTCCCTGTACCCGGAACGATTTCATAAAGTACGGTTACTGTACTTCCTGCTCCTAATTCTCCTGCATCCTTTTGATCATTTTCAAAATCTTCTGTGCTGAGCATTCTATTTTCATATCCTACCAACCGATACTGAGCAACGGTTGCAGGATTGAATTCGGCTTGAATTTTCACGTCCTTCGCAATGGTATATAAGGTTTTTATCATTTCGTCAGCTAATACCTTTTTTGCTTCCTTCAGATTATCAATATAAAAATAATTTCCATTACCGTTATCTGCTAAAATTTCTAAACGACTGTCTTTATAATTTCCTATTCCGAATCCAAGAACACTAATAAAAATTCCTTTTTCTCTTTTTTCACTGACCAATTCCTTTAATTCTGCATTGGAAGAAACTCCGATATTAAAATCACCATCTGTACAAAGAATAATCCTGTTATTTCCTTCTTTTAAGTTTTTTTCAGCCTGATGATAAGCAAGAAGCAGGCCTTCACTCCCTGCCGTTCCTCCACCTGCAGACAATTGATCAATCGCTTCTTTTATTGTTTCCTTTTCTGTTCCCGAAACACCATCCAAAACAATTCGTGTTCCACTTGCATAAGTGACAATAGAAACACTGTCCCGTTCATCAAGCTGATCCAACAACAGATGAATAGATTTTTTTACCAAAGGCAGTTTATTGGAACTGTACATTGAGCCGGATACATCAATTAAAAACACCAGATTTTGAGGTTGTCTTTCTTCCTGCTTCAATTCTTCTCCCTGAATACTAATTCGTGCAAGCAAATGTTCTTCATTCCAAGGACAAATTCCGACCTCGGTTGTAATACCAAATGGTGTTCCATCTTGTGGAAATTTATTTTCATATGTAAAATAATTAATCAATTCTTCAATTCTAACAACACCTTTTTCCGGCTTTTTCCCGGACAAAATAAATCGACGCATATTGGAATAAGAAGCGGTATCTGTATCAATAGAAAAAGTAGAAAGTGGAGAAATAATCGCATCCTTAAATCCGCTTTCTTCTATAGGCGCATATTCCTCTGCTGAATATCCTATGTCCATAGGTCCCAAGCTGCCACCAATGGATACGGCACCACTCGACTCTGTCTTATCTTCAGTTGGCATAGACATCATAAGATTAGCGGAACCTCCTCCCGAGCTTACACCTAAAACACCGGCATCGTCCTGATCTGCCGATTCAGATTCTAAATATTCTTCCTTGGTTTGATAAATCATGTGAACTGCATCCCGACGGGTGATTTCCTCATATTGCAAGGCGGTAACACCTGTCAAAAGATTTTTTTCCAAGGAAATAGCTCCACATTCAAAATCTGTTAAATCCATCATAGAAGAACTATTTAAAACACGCAACAAAATTCTTTCTGCATGAACCAACAAAATGGGTTCATCAGGTCGAAAAGTACCGTCAGGGTATCCACATAGTAAATCAACAGATGCCATTTTTCCAATAAATTCATATGCCCAGTGATTCTTTGGTACATCAGAAAAGGTTTTTAAGTTTTCCTCTTCTTTGATAAACCCCAATTCCCAAACCAATCTGGAAAATTCTGCTCGGGTAAGAGTATCATCCAATCTCAAATCGCCTGTTTCATCACCGACCAAAATTCCTTCTTCTTGCAATTTCTCTACAGCAACATCATTTCCTGCATAAGCTCCAATGCAACTTAACACTAAAACCAATCCTAACAATAACGTTATTATCTTTTTCATATCGTTTCCTCCTTCTTTTTATTTTTCTGTTTCGGAACTATCTATTTCAGTAGCAGGTGTCGGTGTCGGAGTAGGCGAATAAGAAGTGCTGACAGAATTGTCAACCACAACAGTTTCGCTTACCATTTCGGATGTCTCTGTTTTCTCGTTCGGTACAACTGCCGAACTTCCTCCAATTGACACATTCTGCGGATAGGAAGAAGCACCTCCCCCGGATACTTGCAAATCATCTGAATGTTCGATACTTGCAGTTACAGGAGAAGAAGAAACATCCGTATCCAAATCGTTATGTTCCGGTAAAATGGATGGTTGCGGTTCCACCGGAGGCAATTCCTGTGTTTCATCATTCGTCGGAACTGTTCTCGGCGTAACAACGCTGGCAGTCACCGGCAGTTCATTGTTCATTTCTTTTTCTTCGGTTTTCTCCTCCCCTTCTTCCGCAATAGGACTTGATATAATCATAGGATGATGTGTGGGAATGGAGGTGGGATGTTGTTGAATATCTTCTGTCATTTCCCTTTGATTTGATTCTTCTAAATCTGCCGATAACTGTTCTTTTACCTTTGATTCTTGGTTATAACTCACTTTTGTATTTGTTTGATTTTTATCTGCAACCGAATCAAAAGAACTCATTTGTTCCATTTTAAAATGCGAATAAGAAAATACACCAATTGCAATTACTGCCGCAGTTGCAACAACACCAATCCACGAAACAGATGCTTTCCTTTGTTTATGCGGTACTTCATTCAACTCCAACAAAGAAGCCAACAGTTCTTCATTTAACGGAATTTCATCATTCGCTTTTTGATATTGTTTTTTAAACAATCTTATCTCCTCCTTTCAACTTACTTCTTAACATCTCTCTCCCTCTAAATAATTGCGATTTAATCGTTGATGGGGGTTTTCCTAACACAGATGCAATTTCTTCAACAGATAAATTTTCATAGTAGAATAGGTGAATCACACTGCGATATTTCACAGGGAGTTCCAATACTGCATAATACACCTCTCCTGTTTCCTGTTCTTCAAATACCAATTCTTCTGACAAGGGGACAGTCTTCTGAAACCAAGCATTCGAAAATACATTTTTACTGCAATTCAAAGTGACTCGAATCAACCATGCCTTTCTATGTTCATCGCTTTCAAACTTTGCGCTATGTTTTAAATATCTGAGAAACACCTCCTGAGTTACATCATCCGCCGAGGTTTTATTTTTTGTTTGCGACAAAGCCAATTTATACACCATATTAAAATAGGTTTCTATTACAGTTTGATCAGATACAACGGCCGTTTTCTCCTTCAATTGTAATCCCCCCTTACTTATAATACCTTTGAAATTGCAAAAAGGTTGCATTTGTTTAAAATTTTTTTTAAAGCCGAAGTTGTAATCACTTCGGCTCGACTTTCTCATTCATCTGTTTTGCTTTCGCATTTCGCATCGTTTCTTTGCTTCTTCCCACAACGCTTGTTCTTCATCTGTTTCAATTAGTAGAGGCGGAACCTTAGTTGGATGTTCCTGTTCATCCAAGGCAACCAAAACAACATATGCAGTATTCACCATTCGTTTGCTGCCATCTAATTCCTCCACAAAGGTTTCCACTTTCACTTCCATGGAGGTTCTTCCTGTATAGGTCACCTGTCCCCTTAATACCAATGTATCATTGACACGGGCAGCACCTAAAAACACAAGAGAATCAACTACAGCTGTTGTCACATTTTTTCCGCAATGTCTTCTTGCAGTGACCGCGGCAACTACATCAATCCAAGCCATTAATTTTCCGCCAAACAATCGTTTTGACCCATTTAAATCACCTGAAAACAATATCTGAACTTGTTCTGTATAAGATTCTGAAGCATGTTTTGCTTGCATAACATCTACTCCTCTTTAAAAGTATTGATAAAATCCCTTATGTACTTCGGATAATGTTACAGGTACTTCAGGAAATGAAGCTTTTAATTTTTCCACCAAAATCGGACAAATAATAGTTTCTGTCTCAAAATGACCTGCATCCACCAGAGCGACCCCAAGCTGTTGTGCTTGCTGATGGTTATGATACTTTGCATCAGCTGTAAGAAAAACATCTGTCTTAGCCGTCGCTAAAAAATCACTGCCACTTCCGCTGCAAACACCTACTGTTTTAATTTTCTTCGTTAAATCACCGGTATATTTTAAGCCATAACAATGCAATGTTTCCTGCACCAATTTCAAAAATTCCTGCAATGTCATTTCCCGGGCAATAGTACCTGTTTTATAAGGTTGAATTTCTTCTGTGGTTTCAATCCCCAACAAACGGCACAAATGAGCATTAATACCATCTATTGCCATATCAAGATTTGTATGCGCACATAGGAGTGCTATTCGTTTTTCTGCAGCCGTCAACAACAATTCTCCACAATAATCCTCATCCGTAATACGATTCATAGGAGAAAAAACAAAGGGATGATGTGTCAAAATCAAATTAGCATTTTTTTGCTCCGCTTCTTCTAACACTTCTTTTGTTACATCCAGCGCAACAAGAATTCCTTTTACCGTTTCTTCTGTTCTTCCTAACAAAAGCCCGGAGTTATCCCATTCTTCTGCTATATGATAAGGTGCAAAAGAATCCATCCAAGCTCTTATCTCTTTTACTGTTGTCATGTTGCTTCCTCCTGTTCCAGCTTTTCTAACAATTTTTTATGTTTCTGATATTTCTCTCCTCGAAAGGAACCCATTTGTTTTAAAATTTCCAATTCCTTATCTTTTCGCTTCATCAGATATTTTCCGTACAATGGATGATTTTTCAAACCGCTGCCGATTTCACAGTCATATTCTTGATTTTCCTCTCCTTTTTTTGCAACTAAGACATGATATAATTTCTCTTCCTGAAACACCATGTCTTCTTTCAAAATTGAAAATCCGTAATTACATAGATATTCTCGCAACTCTTTCACCGCGGTCATGGGTTGTAAAACCAAGGTTGCATCGTTAATTTTTTCTTTCCCTTGTGTTAATATTTCAGAAATTAAAATGCCACCCATACCTGCAATCACAATACAATCCGCTTCTTCTTGCTCTAATGCTGATAAACCATTACTGATTCTGCAATCTAACGGAATGCCTTGCAATCTACTGTGAGTCTCTGCTTTTTTTAAGGACGGAGCACTGATATCACAAGCAATAGCTTTGTTACATTTTCTTTTTGATACCAATGCAATGGGCAAATAACCATGATCCGTTCCAATATCTGCTACACATTCACATTGAGGCACGTGATGAAATAACATCATTAATCGTTCGTCTAATCCATTCATTCCTTATATTCTCCATGATAAAACAGGCTGTCTCCAAACAGAAACAGCCTAATTTTTAATCTAAATAATCCTTCAATTTTTTACTTCTGGTAGGATGCCGTAGTTTTCTTAAAGCCTTCGCTTCAATCTGACGAATACGTTCACGGGTTACGTTAAATTCTTTTCCTACTTCTTCCAATGTTCTTGCTCTTCCATCGTCCAAACCAAACCGCAAACGAAGTACTTTTTCTTCTCGACTGGTTAGTGTGTTCAACACATCAATCAACTGTTCTTTTAACAACAAGAACGAAGCAGCTTCACTAGGGGCAGGAGCATCATCATCAGGAATAAAATCTCCCAAATGGCTATCTTCCTCTTCACCAATTGGAGTTTCCAAAGAAACAGGTTCCTGAGCAATTTTCATAATTTCTCTCACCTTATCCAAAGACATATTCATTTCTTTTGAAATTTCTTCGGCGGAAGGTTCGCGACCCAATTCTTGTAACAAATGTCTGGAAACACGAATTAATTTATTGATTGTTTCCACCATATGAACCGGAATACGAATAGTTCTCGCCTGATCAGCGATAGCACGTGTAATCGCCTGACGAATCCACCAAGTGGCATAAGTACTAAATTTATACCCTTTACGATAATCAAATTTTTCAACAGCTTTAATCAAGCCCAGATTCCCTTCCTGAATTAAATCCAAAAACAACATTCCGCGACCCACATATCGTTTTGCAATACTCACAACTAAACGCAAATTTGCTTCTGCCAGTCTTTTTTTTGCTGCTTCATCACCATCTGCCATTTTTTGAGCAAGGATGGTTTCTTCATCAGGAGAGAGCAACTCAACCTTTCCTATTTCTTTCAAGTACATACGAACAGGGTCATCCAGGCTGATTCCTTCCGGGATAGACAAATCAAGATCTTCCGGCTCAAGCTGGATTTCTTCCAATTCTTGCTCAATATCTCCTACGATTTCTATCCCCATATTTTCAACAGACTCGTAAATTTTTTCAATTTGTTCAGGATCCATTTCGATTTCTTCCAAGGCATCCATAATTTCCTTGTAAGACAGCATTCCTTTCTTTTTTCCTTTTTCTAAAAGTTCTTTAATAATCTGCTTTTTATTTTCATTACCTGCCATTCTTATTCCCCTTCTCGTACCTGATGTTTATGCTTACTTCTTTTATCTTGCATCAACAGTTGCTGCAGCTGTTGGGCATCATTAATTCCTTGTGTCATAACCTGTTGATTTTTTTGGTGTTGTATTACAGCAATCAATTGCTCGGCAGCTTTTTGACTATTTTCCAAATGCAGCTCACGAACTGCAATTTCGCTAAGTAGTTTTTGCTGCTCCGGCGATAACTGACGATGAACAATTGGTTGATTATTTTGAAGCATTTGAAACAACCATCTATGATTCACATCACTAAAGAAATCCGATGTCAACCCTGTTAACCGACATAACTCCGGCTTTTCATATAAAATTCCCAATAGAATTTTCTCGTTCTGTTCAAGTTTGTCCGGTGAAATCAATCTTCTATCACGGCGTTCTTCCGCTTTTTGCAGAACCGCTCTTCGTTTACCGGAAATCTTTTGCACTTCTGAAAAGACCGCTTCGGGAGAAATTCCTGCATCAACAGAGAGCTTTTTAATATACAGTTCTAATTCTATATCACTTTCTATGGAAGAAAAAACATTTGCTGCTTCATGTACAAACGCTATCTTTTGTTCCACATCATCCAGATTATATCGCTCTTTTAAACGCAAAATCCGATATTCTATTTGCCCCGGTGCTTGCTCTACCAGTTCTAAAAATGAATCCTTACCGAATTTTTTTATATATTCATCCGGGTCTTTGGCTTTATCTTGTACTAAAACATTCACCTTCATTTGTTGGGTTGCCATAATTTCAATGCATCGGGCAGTTGCTTTTTGCCCTGCTTCATCCGAATCAAAACACAAGGTTATCTTATCGGCATATCGTTTCATTAATTTGGCATGGTCAGGTGTAAAAGCAGTTCCCAACGATGCTACAGCATTTCGAATTCCTGCTTGATGCAATGCAATTACATCCATATAACCTTCAACCACAATCAATGATCTTTCTTTTTCATTTTTGGCAAAATTCAACCCGTATAAATTATGACTTTTCGAAAAAACGGGAGATTCAGGTGAGTTCAAATACTTTGGTTTGGAATCATCTAAAACTCGTCCGCCAAAGCCTATCACATTACCGCGTAAATCTATAATCGGAAAAATAACTCTGTTTCTGAAACTGTCATAGTACCGCGTTTCTTTACGTCCTACCAATCCGGATATTTCCATCATTTTTTCAGAATATCCTTTTTGCTTTAAATGCTTCAACAATTGATCCCACGAATCAGGAGCATAGCCTAATCCGAAACTCTTTATCGTCGCTTCGCTCAAACTACGATTTAAAAAATACTCCCGCGCTTGGTCACCTTGTACAGAATAAAGCATTTCGTGAAAAAAAATTGCCGCATCACGATTTAATGCATATAGGTTTTCTTTTTCAGAAACTGTTTTCGGATCAACATGACGATTTTGTTCTTCCGGTATGGGGATATGAGCTCTTTGTGCCAAAAACTGAACAGCTTCAACAAAATCAAGATGCTCAACCTTCATTACAAAATCAAGAACCCGTCCTCCTTCTCCACATCCAAAACAATGATAAAATTGCTTTTCGGAAGACACGGAAAAAGATGGAGTCTTTTCATTGTGAAAAGGACAAAGCCCAAGCAGGTTCCGACCTGATTTTTTTAATGGTACATATTCAGAAATCAAATCTGCAATTTCATTCGCATCACAAACCTGATTAATGAAATCATCCGAAAAAAACAACCTCTTGTCCCCGCTTTCAACCAAAAATCTTTACAAGTTAATTATTTCGACACAAGCCGCAAAAATCCTTTTTAATTTTTAAAACTATTCCTTCCAAAGTGTTTCCATAATATTGATTTTTATGCAACAAACCGCATATTTACAGTATTTTTATGCACAAAATTTCTTATTTTATAACATTAGTTTGAATAAAAAAACGTGACGAATTTAATATCATCACGTTTTTTGGCGGAGATGAGACGATTTGAACGCCCGCGCCGGCATGACCGACCTTTCGGATTTCGAATCAGTTGAACTTCTCAGAAGTTAGTGGAACTTGTGGGAACTTAAAAGAAGTTAAAACCCTTGTAATATCGAGGTTTTTCAGCAGTAAAAAACCTCAAACTCCGCTTTATACGACCAT
>SVJP01000075.1 GCA_015068925.1 Oscillospiraceae bacterium | reverse complement strand
AGGTGTTAAAGAAAAAAAGATTATTGGATACTTACGGTACCAATCTGACCAAAAAAGCAGAAGCAGGTGCCATTGACCGCGTTATCAAGCGAGAAGAAGAAATTGCGCGAGTGATTCGTATCTTAAACAGAAGAACAAAAAATAATCCTGTTCTTTTGGGTGATCCCGGTGTGGGAAAAAGTGCCATTGCAGAAGGTCTGGCTGTGAGAATTGCCGAAAAACAGGTTCCCGCCATGTTGTTAAGCTTTGAAGTTTATTTGCTTGATTTTACCGCAATTGTGGCAGGCACACAATTCCGGGGTCAGTTTGAATCCCGTCTGAAAAATATTATTGAAGAAGCCAAAAACTTAGGAAATATTATTTTAGTAATCGACGAGCTTCACAATATTATGGGAGCAGGCGATGCAGAAGGTGCCATGAGTGCAGCAAATATTTTAAAACCAGCTCTTGCCAGAGGGGAAATCCGCATTTTGGGTGCAACCACCATGGATGAATATCGCAAGCACATCGAAAAAGATTCTGCTTTGGAACGTCGTTTCCAACCGGTGATTGTAAACGAACCTTCTCCTGAAGACACCATTGAAATCCTTCAGGGAATCAAGCATTATTATGAAGAATTCCATCGCGTGGTCATTACAGATGAAATTGTTCACGAAGCAGTTGACATGTCTGCCAGGTATTTACCGGAGCGGTTCTTCCCTGACAAAGCAATTGACTTAATCGACGAAGCAGGCTCCATGGTAAACTTAAAAAATCTGGCACTGGTAGAATTGACCAAATATAAAAATGAACTGAAAAAGGTGGCAGAAGAAAAAGAATCTGCTGTTTCAGCTGATTCCATCGAAGATTATCAGAAAGCGGCTGATTTGAAAATTAAAGAATGTCGGCTTTTGACCAAAATTGAAGAATTAGAAGCAAAAATGGAAAACGTGTCTGTTACACGGGAGGATTTGGCGCAGGTAATCCAAAGCCGTACCGGAATCCCTGTTCAGCAACTAACACAAGACCAATCCGAAAAATTATTGCATCTGGAGGAGTATCTTCATCGCCGCGTAATCGGTCAGAACGAAGCGGTCAATGCTGTTGCGAATGCCATTCGCCGTCACCGTGCAGGGTTGGTTCGTAAAAAACGTCCTGTTTCCTTCATTTTTGTAGGACCTACAGGAATAGGAAAGACAGAATTGGTAAAAACTCTTACTGAACAGTTATTTGATACAGAGGATGCTCTCATCCGGGTGGATATGTCAGAATATATGGAAAAACATTCTGTTTCCAAAATGATTGGCTCCCCTCCCGGATATGTGGGTTATGACGATGCGGGGCAATTAACCGAAAAGGTCCGTCGCCGTCCTTACAGTGTGGTATTGTTAGATGAAATCGAAAAGGCACATGCTGATGTTCATAATATTCTGCTCCAAATTCTGGATGACGGTAAAATTACAGACAGTCACGGAAAAACCGTAGACTTCCGTAACACCGTTATCATTATGACCTCCAATGCAGGCTCCAATGAATCAGCAGGCATTTACGGATTTGGCACCAATCCTGAAGGTCGTGAAGAACGAAGAGCGGAACAAGGATTGAAAAATATTTTCCGTCCTGAATTTCTGAATCGAATTGACGAAATCATTTCCTTCCATAGCCTGAACAAGCAGGAAATCTGCGAAATCGCCTCGTTGCAAATTCGTGATTTGGTTCATCAGGCATTGGCAAACGGAATTACGTTGGACGTCAGCTCCGATGTTGCAGCTTATATTGCGGAAAAAGGATACAGTCATACTTACGGTGCACGTCCTATCCGAAGAGTCATTCAAAAGGAGCTGGAGGATCCCCTTTCTTCTATGATGATTCGCGGAGAAGCAGCAAAAGGAGACCGTTTAAACGTTTCAATTGAGGACAATTTGATTAAAATAAAAAAAATTTAAAAAAATTTCAAAAAACAGTTGACAAATCAGGAATTTCTTGTTATAATAATATGGTCACATGAAGTGATGAACAATAAAACAAGCAAACTTGTTTGCAGCTGTTTTGATGCGGGTGTAGTTCAATGGCAGAATCCCAGCCTTCCAAGCTGGTCGTGTGGGTTCGATTCCCATCACCCGCTCCATTTTTATGCGCCTGTAGCTCAGTCGGATAGAGCAACTGCCTTCTAAGCAGTGGGTCAGGAGTTCGAATCTCTTCAGGCGCGCCAACTTGTGGTGGGTATAGCTCAGTTGGTTAGAGCGCTAGATTGTGGCTCTAGAGGCCGTCGGTTCGAATCCGACTATCCACCCCACCATTTTTACCTTACTACTTATATTGGGATGTAGCCAAGTCGGTAAGGCACCAGACTTTGACTCTGGCATTTCGTAGGTTCGAGTCCTGCCATCCCAGCCAAAAAAACGGGAAGGACGAACCTTCCCATCATACGGACCATTAGCTCAGTCGGCAGAGCACTTGACTTTTAATCAAGGTGTCCGGGGTTCGAATCCCCGATGGTTCACCAAAAATCGTCAAGGTTCATTAAAGAATCTTGTCGATTTTTCTTTACCTCTATTCACTCTCTCCTCAATAAACCTTGTTAATTCTGTAATTCACGATACAAGCTTGTTTTAACAAGGAAGAGGTCTGCGGATAAGGTATTACGGTGAAATTGAAAACAAAATCAATTAAAATAAGCAAAAAGGATGAACTAAAATGAAATTACAGATTTTCGAAAACGGAACTTTTTCTTTTTATGGAAACGAAACTGAACGAATTGCTTCCGCTCCCTTAGGAATTCATGTATATCAAAACATTGCCTATTTACCCGTTTCCTGCCATTTTGACGGCAAGCAGGCAATTGTCTCCTATCCTCATGGAACTTGTACTCTTAGAATTGAAGAAAAGAAAAACTATTATAAAATCACCTTATGCGAAGCACCAAGCGGTACCACAGGATTTGTATTTGGTCCTTATCGTACAACCGCCACCTCTTTTGGTGAAATTCTCGGTGCAGGCTGGTATCCTGATGGTTCTGTTGTTTGTATTCAATCCTTAATGCCAAAGGTAGAAGAAGGTATCATACCGCAAATTGACTGTGATGAAACGGGACTTACACTAACCCGCTTTCAAAAGGCGGCATCTCGCATTGATGATACTGTATTTCTCCATTGCTCTGTCAAAAACCGTTCGCAGACAAAAATTAATGAAAACGGATTTTGTGTTCAGGCATTACAAGGTAAAGATGCCTTGGTAGAGGGTGCTTCCATTGCCCTTTTGTATGCAGAAAGCGGAGAACAATTGCTCGACTTTATTGGAGAAATGGAAGTGGAAGAAGGGTTGCCTCACCCCATCTATCGAGGAAATTATGCCAAAAAGGACAAACGAATTTCTTCTTTTTATTTTGTACTTGACGGGGCAGACATGACCATGGAAGAACGGATTGCTATTTCATCCAAAGCAGAAGTAAACTGCATTTATTTTTCCGACCTGTTGGTTGGATGGGGGCATTTTTCTATCAACGGTGAAAAATTCCCGGGAGGAATTGAAGAGGTCAGACGCGCTGCAATGACCGCGGAGCAAAAAGGTCTCATCTGCGGTGCACATTCCTTAAGTAATTTCATTCAGCTTGAAGATACCTACGTAACACCCCTTCCCCATTCCGATTTACTGATTCAGGATATCACGAAATTGACCTGTGATATTGATGAAACAACATCCGACATTTTTATTGAACGTTCGGTCGGCTACAACGAACAAAGCACGCTGAATGTATTTCGCATTGACAATGAATTGATTACATTCAAAGTCTTTGATCCGAACACCAATTGTTTATCAGCTTGTACCAGAGGCGCATTTGGCACTGTTGCAGCACCTCATTCACGGGACAGCCACGTTTTTCGACTTCGGGACCATGGATATAAAACATTATTCCCAAATATAACACTTCAGGAGGAAGTGGCAAAAAATCTCGGGTATATCCTGAAAGATTGCAACATTAAAAAAATGAGCTTTGACGGACTGGAAGGCTGTTACGAAACAGGACACGGAAATTATGCTTGTGCAAAATTCGTAGAAGATGCAATAAAAATTACAGGACCCGAATTAATATGTGATGCCAGTATCATGACCCATTATCTGTGGCACGCCCTTTCCTATTGCAACTGGGGAGAACCTCATTGGGACAGTGCAAGACGAGGCGGAACTCATGTATATCGTGCCCGTAACCAACTGTTTTATCAAAGAAATCTGATTCCCTCCATGTTGGGATGGTACACCGTATTTCCGGCATCCGAAAACGGAAAATGGGAAGCAACACCTCCTGAAAATATGGAGTTTATCTTATCCCGTTCAGCGGCATTTGATGCAGGTGCCGCATTGCGAATTCATTCCGATACCATTCGTCAGCATGGACTGATTGACTACTATTATGATTTGATTCGTCAATGGAATCGGTTTCGTTTGGAAGCAGATATCCCTGAATTGGTTCGAAATCGCATGAAGGACGAACAATCCAACTGGCATCTGGAAGAAACAGAAAAGGGTTGGGAATTAACCGAGCTTATCATAAGAGAATACGACTTGGAATACTGCGACAGGGAAGTCCGAACCGAAGCAGGCAGCTATGGTCGCGCTTCCTCACAGGAAGGAGAGTTCCTGCATCATACCACCATTATGAATCTGGATGGTTCTTATCCTTTGGAGGCAGAGGGAAGCTATCCCAATCTCCCTTCTGTGGAACCGGAAGCCATCCGTTTTCGGATTCGTGTAGGAAAACCGGGTTGCGGATATATGGAAAATCTTGAAATTTATGACTCCCTTCGCTTTCGCTTCCAAGCTTATGGCGGAGAATATCTGGTATACGAAGGCGGAACCACATTATCTCGCTACGATAAGAACTATCAGTTGTTGGAAACAATTCAAGGGGAAGGTACTCCTCTCATTATGCCAAAGGGTGCTCCTTTTCTTTGGGGTTATTTCTCTTATACCACAGACAAAAATCCTGACGCTTCTTATCTTCTCACAGAATTTCGCAGGAAGCAAATTTATCATATCAAGCCAAAAACAAAATAAGAAACAGGACAAAACACAACCTTGCTCAGCAAAACGAGAGCAAGGTTGTGTTTTATATTCTGTTTACATTAAAATTTTATGCGTTCCATCCTTGGTGACATAATGGGTTTTCACACCCATCCATTCCATCCAGTTTCTGGTCATCATAGTACCCCACAAACGTTCATTCAAATAATGAGGAATTTCATCATATAACCAATCTGCACAACACCACAAACATGCTTCGGGACGTGCAGCTAAATACACCTCAGCACCTACACCGCCATGACCATGATGTGCCATTTGAACAATATCTGATTTCAAATCCTGCCAATGACGAGAAAACAAGCGATCTCCTCCAAGGGGCCCCGTATCTCCCAAAATTAACACACTTTTTTCAGGTCCTGTCACTTTAAATACAAGAGAATTTTCATTTCCTGTACTGTTTTGGTCTCCTACCCTGGCAGGAACAATAGGATTTTGCGGATCCCAACTTTGGAGAATCTCAAAGTGCAATTCATCAACATCAAAGGTGTCCCCCTCCTTGACGCAAACCGCACAATCCCGAATACGATCCTCTACCTCTAAAAATTCACGCAAGGTCCACGCTTCTCCCGGCTCTGTTTCTTCCATAAATTCCAACGTAGGGAAATGATAATAAACACGTTCCGGCCACAACGGATCGCTACCCGCCCGTAAGATAGAGGTAAATGCGGTGATATGATCCAAATGGGGATGAGTCAGAATCCATGCCTTCACAGGGCTATCTCCAACAATTTCGCGCAAAAGCGGAAGATCCTCCGGTTGCCCACCATCAATAATAACAGCATTTCCTTCTTTGGTTTTCAAGATAATCGACATCATAAATTTACTGGTTTCTGTTTGCAAATACAATGCTGTTTCTGACACCTTGGTTCCCTCCGTTTCTTAATTTATAGCCAATCAAACCATCTTCTGTTTTTACTTAAGTATACCATATTCCCATTTATTTGTCAATTAAACTTGGACAAAAATTCTTTCTAACATTTTTTCAAAACAGATTGACAATTGCAAAAAAATATGGTATGATTATTCATACTAATCATACAAAGGAGCGAACAAATGAAAATACACGACGAAAAATATGCCTGGATGGTAAAAATCGGAGAAAAGGGGCAGTTTGTAATTCCTAAGGAAGCCAGAGAATTGTTCGACTTGCAACCGGGAGATGAAATTTTGGTGCTTGGTGATAAAACACGCGGAATTGCCATTCTTCCCAAAGAAAAACAAACAGACGTCATTAAGCAGATTTTCCACGAGATTTCTGAATAAAAAAAGGAGCATGAATATGAGTAACATTGTTTTCTTTAATATCCCTGCCCACGGGCATACCAACCCTACCATAGAAGTGGTTCGGGAATTGGTTTCCCGCGGACATCAGGTTTGGTACTATTCCTATCAAAATATGCGTGAAAAGATTGAATCAGCAGGAGCCGCCTTCATCTCCTGTGACGACTATGATACAGAGCAAAAGCTAAGCCCGAAGGATGCTGTCCGTATCGGAAAGGATTTGGCGTTTTCCACCAAAATATTGGTAGATACCACCTTAGCACTGGATGAAAAGGTTTGTAAGGAAATGAAAGAATTAAATCCCCATTGTATTGTAGCAGATTCAATGGCATTATGGGGAAAAGCTGTTGCGCTAAAACTGGGTATTCCTTTTGTTTCTTCCACAACAACCTTCGCTTTCAATCAACATTCTGCAAAAATTATCAAACAAGGAATGGGTGATTTCCTTCGAATGCTTTTTGCAATGCCAAAAACGACAAAGCAGATAAACCGTCTGAAGAATCAAGGATATCCTATAAACAATATTCTTGATATCATCGGAAATGATGCCAACACTCATACCATTGTATATACTTCTCCTGACTTTCAACCATGTTCGGAAACATTTTCGGAGCACTATGCCTTTGTCGGACCGTCTATCCGCCCCTCCTCCGAGCAAATAGAAAAAAAGAAGTCCCCTTTGATTTATCTATCAATGGGAACTGTTAATAATGATCAAATGCCTTTTTACAAAACCTGCATTTCCACCTTGGCAAACACAGAGTATCAAGTGATAATGTCTGTTGGTCATCTTGTATCTATGGATGCATTTGGAACATTACCTGAAAATATCTCCGTTTATCCTCATGTTGACCAAATTGCTGTTTTAGAAAAAGCAGATATTTTTGTATCTCACTGCGGTATGAACAGCGTAAGCGAAAGCTTATATTTTTCCGTGCCGCTGATTATGCTGCCTCAAACATCGGAACAAAAAGGGGTTGCCCAACGGGTGCTTCAACTGGGAGCCGGTCTGAAACTTCGGTCTTTGAATCCCAATTCTCTGTTACATGCGATCTATGAAATACAGAACAATCCCATCTATTATCAAAATGCTTCAAAAATTTCAGAAGGATTTCGAAATTGTTCGGGAGCCAAAGGTGCGGCAGATAAAATTCTCTCATTATGTCATCAATAAACAAATCCCTTGTTATTGATGCACCTTCACGATTGCACCGCCCATTTTTCTGGATTCATCTGCTGCAATTCCCATCAGATGAGATTCCACCGATTCGCAAAGAGGGGTTGTGCATACGGTGGTTCCGGAAAGAATATCATATAGCTCATTCACCAAAACCGCATCTCCACCACCATGGCTTTGTTCTTCGCTCATTAACGACTGAATACTGATTGTCTCCGTTTTTTTACCAAATACACGCAATTCAATATTATCTGCTCTTTCATCAAAAATAATTTCACCATAATTTCCATAAAACACTAATCTTCTTCCGGCTTCTTGAGCATAAATCATTTTCAAAGAAGCCTTCACTCCGTTTTGAAATGTCATCTGCACAAACTGATGATCCACCTTTTCAACTTTACACTGAAATGCACAAATGCCATACTCCCCTTCCCGTAAGCCTTTTCGAATACTTTCCTCGGTGTGAGGATTTACAAGAGTCACTTTATTAAACGGCCATGCAAATGCAGGCTGTCCTCGTTCGTACCATAAATCAATATACATTTTCTTGGCACTGTATACACAAGAATCCTGATGCTTACAATCAAGGCAACGATAAGCGGCTCCCTCGGGTGCATTTTCCGGAATAAAAAAGCTCAAATCGCCCACAGAAGAAACTGTATCGCACTCACTTCCTGCATAAGCCTGAACCAAGTCAAGGTCATGACTGCACTTTGCCAAAATGGCAGGATGCCCTCTTTCGATAGAGGCACCGATTCCGCGAACGTAGGCTTGCGCCCAGTGCATATACCATACCCGCTCTGATGCATCTATGGCATATAGCTTACCGATTGTACCGCTTTTAATCAACTCTGCACACTTTCGAAATCCGGGTCCATAACGAAGTTCATGGCACACCACAACCGTCCTTCCGGTTTTCTCCTGGGTTTCCAACAAAAGCTTTAGCTCTTCCCGACTGTCGCTGAGAGGCTTTTCCAAAAGAATATCATAGCCCAAATTCATTGCTTTCACTGCCTGGGAAACATGCTCGCGGTCTGGAGTTGCAATAACCATCACATCTGCATATTTTTCTTTCAAAAACTCATCAGGATTGAGAAATTCCCTTACATTCTCTAAAGTTGTAACCTTCTTAATTTTTTGAATTTGCTCTGCATTGGTATCGCATAATGCAACTACTTTATACCTTTCGGAATTTTGATTCATCAAGGAACAAAACACAGTCCCTCTGCTTCCACATCCAAGAATTGCAACACGGTATCGCTTCATATAATACCCTCCCTATTTGCTTTAATACATCCATTATAGTATCATCCCAAGTAAAACGCAATGGATTTTACAATACAAAAATATAATAATTCGATACTTTTCTTGACAAGCGATTCCAAATGTAATATAATAAACATCGCAATCACATATCACATTTTTGGAGAATGATATGAAAACAATCAATTTAACTGATTTATACAACTATAATTACAGTTTGGATGTCTTGAATGCTTTGAAGCAGTATTGGGATACCAGAGACTTCTATCACTGTATCGGTACGCCAAAGGATAAGAATATGTTACTCTATCTTGACGATTTGGAAGCCGAATACACCCTGAAGGATGGCAAAAAAATATACGCCTCCTACGGGGACCTCGTTTACCTTCCCATCGGCAGCGAATACCACACCAAATTTTATAACAAAAAATCTAAAAATGCCAATACAATAGGAATTAATTTTTTTCTCTATGATGAAAACCTTTGTTCTTTCAATTTCAGCAATTCCATCATGGTTTTCAAATCAACAGATTGCGGACATTTCGTGAGAAAAGCAAATATGGCAAGTGAACTTGCAATCCCCTGCTATGGTGAAATGAAAGCCGCTGTTTATGATATTGTCTCTCTTTTAAGCAAAAATCAGAAACGGAAATCACTGCACAAATTTCATGTAATCGAAAAAGGAATTTCTCACATAGACGAAAATCTGGCACAAAATTTGAGTGTGAAAGAACTCTCTCAAATGTGCAATATCAGTGAAATTTACTTTCGTCGATTATTCAAAGAATATTCAGGCTTATCTCCGGTTTCTTATATCATTAAAAGAAAAATTGAAAAAGCCAAAAGCTATCTGGAGTATGATGATTTGAATGTAACTGAAATTGCCGATTCGCTTGGGTTTACGGATACCGCATACTTTTGCAAACAGTTCAAGCTACATACCGGAACCACTCCGCTGAAATATAAATACGGGATTCAAAATCATTCCAACACATAAGAAAACACCACCGTTGTGTAAGACGGTGGTGTCAGACCGTCGAAAAAGTCGGTCTACCGCAAGCACACAAAAGGAAAAAAGAGTGAATTATGGATGTTTCATCTATAATAAAATCGTAAAAAACCGCCTGGAAAATATTGAATTTCCCAGGCGGTT
>SVJP01000074.1 GCA_015068925.1 Oscillospiraceae bacterium | reverse complement strand
AGGTTCCTGTGGTTACTACGGGTGCCGGAAATCCTTCCAAGTATATGAGCATATGGAAGGAGGCAGGGATTACGGTCATTCCCGTCGTTGCCTCTGTTTCCATGGCAAAGCTGATGGAACGGAGCGGTGCAGATGCAGTGATTGCCGAAGGGGGCGAGTCCGGCGGTCATGTGGGAGATTTGACCACAATGGCTCTGGTTCCTCAAGTATGTGACGCGGTATCCATTCCCGTCATTGCCGCAGGAGGCATCGGCGACGGCAGAGGGGTTGCCGCCGCATTCATGTTGGGAGCGCAAGGGGTTCAGTTGGGAACCAGGTTTTTGGTGGCAACAGAATGCAACGTTCATCCCAACTATAAAGCAAAGGTATTAAAAGCCTCTGACCTGTCTACCATCGTAACGGGAAAACGATTGGGTCATCCCGTTCGGAGCATCAAAACTCCCTTCTCCAGAAATTATGCAAAAGCAGAATATTCTACTATGCCTGATGAAGAACTGGAACAGTTTGCAGTAGGAGCACTTCGTCTTGCAGCAAAGGAAGGAGACGAAAAACAGGGATGCTTCCTGGCAGGTCAGATTGCAGGAATGATCAACAAAGAACAAACCTGTAAAGAAATCATCACCGAAATTTTTGAAGAAACCGAAACAATTTTAAATGGAGCGAAGCAATGGGTAAAATAGCATTTGTTTTTTCAGGACAGGGCGCTCAATACAGCGGCATGGGCGAATCCCTTTATTCAGTCAGTTCTGCCGCAAAAGAATTGTTTGATATGGCAGAGGTAAGCCGTCCCGGTACAAAGGCACAATGCTTTTCCGGCTCGGAAGAAGAATTAAAGCAAACCAAAAACACTCAACCTTGCATTTACTTAACCGAGCTTTCTGCCGCCTATGCATTGGAAGAACACGGAATCAAAGCAGAGGCATGCGCAGGATTTTCTTTGGGTGAAATTGCAGCACTTTGTTATGCAGGTGCCTATTCCAAGGAAACAGGATTTCAGATTGTTACCCTTCGGGGAGAAGCCATGCAAAAAGCCGCAACCCTTCACGATACCGCAATGGCGGCGGTAATGAAGCTGGATGCCGAAACGGTAAAGAAGGTATGCGAGGAATTTCCTCATGTGTATCCTGTCAACTTTAATTCTCCCGTGCAAACGGTTATTTCCGGTTCAAAGGAAGAATTGGCACTTTGCAAAGAAAGGTTAGCAGAACTTCCATGCAGAGTCATGGATTTGCCCGTCAGCGCCGCATTTCATTCTCCTTATATGAATGATGCCTCGGAAGAGTTTGGTGCGAAATTAGAAGATTTTTCCATTCAAAAGCCTGAAATCCCCGTCTATGCCAATATGACAGGACTTCCCTACACCGACGGGGTCACAAAAACCATGACAGAGCAAATCAAAAATCCCGTACAGTGGGTGACCACCATTCAAAACATGATTGCAGACGGTGTGACCGACTTCATTGAAGTAGGTCCGGGAAAAACCTTGTGCGGATTGATCAAAAAAATTGATGGCAATGTAAATCTATATCATGTAGAAGACGAACAATCCCTTTTGGAAACGGTAAAGGCGGTGAAAGAACATGCTTAAGGGAAAAACCGCCATTGTGACAGGCGGCTCACGAGGAATCGGAAGAGCCATTGCACTAAAGCTTGCAAAAGAAGGGGCAAATGTTGCCATTTTGTATTGCGGTTCGGAAGAAAAAGCAAAAGAAACAGTGCAAGAAGCGGCAACCTTTGGTGTTACGGCAAACTGTTATCGTTGTGATGTGGCCTCGGAAGAAGATTGTAAAACAACCATTGAGCAGATGATTGCCCATTTCGGTTCCGTTGATATTTTGGTCAACAATGCAGGAATTACCCGCGATATGCTCATGCTTCAGATGAAAGAAGAAGATTTTACCACGGTGCTGGACACCAATTTAAAGGGTGCATACCACATGATTCGGTACTGCTATCGACCCTTTATGAAACAAAAACACGGAAAGATTATTAACATCACCTCCGTTTCGGGAATCATGGGAAATGCAGGTCAGACCAATTATTCTGCCTCCAAAGCAGGTCTGATTGGATTGACCAAATCGGTTGCAAAGGAATTGGCAGGAAGAAATATTTGCTGCAACGCCGTTGCACCCGGCTTTGTGGAAACAGAAATGACGGAGCAGTTCAAAGACCGCCCCGAGGTGATTGACAATATCCCCGCAAAACGAATGGGAAAACCGGAAGAGGTTGCAGCACTTGTTGCCTTTTTGGCTGACGATTGCTCCGACTATATCACAGGCGAGGTGATTCGGATTGACGGCGGATTGGCAATGTAGAAAGGAGATTGTATCATGAGAAAAGTTGTGATTACAGGCATGGGTGCCGTTACCCCCATCGGCAATGATGTTCCGAGCCTTTGGGATGCCATGATGAAGGGAACCAACGGAATTGCACCCATTACACGGTTCGACACAACCGATTTTAAAGCAACCCTGGCGGCAGAGGTAAAGGATTTCAATCCCGAACCCTATCTGTCCAAAGGCGAAGTAAGAAAAACCGACCTGTTTGTGCAGTACGGCATTGTTGCCGCACAACAGGCGGTAGAAGACAGTCAAATTACAGAGCATATCGACCCGAAACGGTTTGGCGTTTATTTCGGCTCGGGTGTGGGCGGATTCGGAACCATGGCGGAAGAACAATCCGCTTTGCTGGAAAAAGGTCCCAGACGGATTTCACCTCAGTTTGTGCCCAAAATGATTTCCAACATTGCGGCAGGAAACATTGCCATTCGCACCAATGCCCAAGGACCCTGTCTGTCCATTTCCACCGCTTGTGCAACGGGTACTACCTGTATCGGTGAAGCGTTCCGTGCCGTTCGTGACGGATATGCGGATGCCATCATCGCAGGAGGCAGTGAAGCAAGTATCATTCCTCTGGCAGTAGCAGGCTTTATTAACTGTATGGCATTGACTACCACCGATGATGTAAATGCCGCCTCTATCCCCTTTGACAAGCGCAGAAGCGGGTTTGTTATGGGAGAAGGTGCAGGTGCATTGATTGTGGAGGATTATGAACACGCAAAAGCAAGAGGTGCAAAGATTTATTGTGAATTGGTAGGATACGGAAGCACCTGTGACGCCTTCCACGTTACCGCTCCCTCTCCCGAGGCAGAAGGCGGTGCAGAAGCCATCCGTCAGGCAGTCATGCAGGCAGGCGGTGCAGAGGGTCACAGCATTTATATCAATGCTCACGGTACCTCCACTCCCCTAAATGACAAAACCGAAACCCTGGCAATCAAAAAGGCGTTAGGGGAAGAAATAGCAAAAACCGTCAAAATCAGCTCCACCAAATCCATGACAGGACATATGCTGGGTGCGGCAGGTGCAGTGGAAGCAATTGCCTCGATTCTGGCTCTGCAAAAAGGAATCATCCCTCCCACCATTAACTTGTGCGAGGCGGATGAAGAATGTGATTTGGATTACACACCCAATGTTCCTTGTGAAAAAGAAATCACGTTGGCTTTGTCTACCTCATTGGGCTTTGGCGGTCATAATGCCTGCATTGCCTTCAAAAAGGAGAGCTAAGCCATGAATCAACAAGAATTGATGCAGATTTTGCCCCATCGGGATAATATGCTCCTGATTGATGAAGCAGAACTGATTGAGGGAAAAGCTCACGGAAAAAAATATATCACAGGAGATGAATTCTTTTTAAAGGGACATTTTCCCGAAAAGCCTGTGGTTCCCGGTGTGATTTTATGTGAAATTTTAGCCCAGTCTGTCTGTGTTTGTCTGACAGACAAAATGGAGGAAAATACCGTTCCCATGTTTACGGGACTGAACAATGTAAAATTCCGTCAGCCCGTACTACCGGGTGATACGGTAGAAACCGAATGTGAGATTACCCGAATCAAACATCCCTTTTATTTCGCAAAAGGAAAAGCAACCGTAAACGGAACGCTTTGTGTATCCGCTGAATTTTCCTTTGCTCTGGCGAAAGAAACGGAGGAAGCATGAAATTAGCAGAAATTTTTAAGAAAAAGAAGAACCCTGTAATTTCCTGTAAAAAATGCGAAGGGTCCTATCCGGAATCGGAGCTCATGAAGCATCACATGATTTGTCCTGACTGCGGTCAATATCTGCGAGTTAATTCCCGTCAGAGAATTGCTATGATTACAGATAAAAATACCTTTAAAGAAACAGATGCAAACTTACGCAGTAAGGATTTGCTCTCTTTCCCCGGCTATCAGGAAAAACTGGAAAAAGCAATGAATGACAGCGGTGAGCTGGAAGGTGTTGTTTGCGGAACGGCTAAAATCGGTGGGGTAAAAACTGCCCTTTTTGTGATGAATTCCGCCTTTATGATGGGCAGTATGGGTACCGTGGTCGGAGAAAAGATTACTCGTTTGTTTGAATATGCCACCAAAGAAAAATTGCCCGTAATCGGATTTACCACATCGGGAGGTGCCAGAATGCAGGAAGGGATTCTTTCTTTGATGCAGATGGCAAAAACAAGCGGTGCGGTCAAACGGCACAGTGATGCAGGACTGCTTTATATTACCGTCCTCACCGACCCCACCACAGGAGGCGTGACTGCAAGCTTTGCCATGGAAGGAGATATTATTATCTCGGAACCAAAAGCATTGGTTGGCTTTGCAGGAGCAAGGGTCATTGAACAAACCATCGGTCAAAAGCTCCCCGAGGGGTTCCAGCGAGCAGAATTTTTACTGGAGCATGGGTTTATTGACATGATTGAACCCAGAGAAACCTTAAAAGACTGTTTGTCCCGTATTCTGACCATGCACGAGGTGAAAAAATGAAAGCATATACAAGAGTTCAAAACGCAAGAAAGGGTCAACGGCCCTCAGGTGCTTTTTTCATTAACCAAATGATTGACAACTTCACCGAGCTCCACGGAGACCGTAGATTTGGTGATGACGGTGCCATTATAGCAGGAATCGGCACCTTAAGCGGAACACCCGTGACTGTCATTGCCATGGAACGGGGCACCACCATTGAAGACAGAATGAAACGAAATTTCGGTTGTCCTTCCCCTGAAGGATACAGAAAAGCGTTGCGGCTGATGAAGCAAGCAGAAAAATTTCATCGTCCCGTAATTTGTCTGATTGGAAGCTCGGGAGCTTATCCCGGCATCAGCGCAGAAGAACGGGGGCAGGGGGAAGCCATTGCAGAAAACCTGATGGAAATGATGACCTTAAAAACTCCCCTTATCTCTGTGGTTATAGGAGAAGGCGGAAGCGGCGGTGCATTGGCATTGGGCGTTGCAGATACGGTTATCATGCTTGAAAATGCCGTATATTCCGTGATTTCCCCTGAAGCCTGCGCAAGCATCCTCTGGAAGGATGCCGCAAAGGCAGAGGAAGCGGCAGATGCCCTAAAGCTGACAGCACATGATTTAAAGCAGTTTGGTGTCATCGAAACGGTCATCCCCGAATCGGAAGACATCACTCCCGAGCAGCTTTGTGCTACTTTAAAATCAGAACTGGTGCAAGAAATCAATCAAAAATCAAAACTCTCCGTTGATAAGCTGACAGAACAACGCTATCAACGATTCCGCAAAATTGGAAGTTAAAGAATAAAAAAAGGGCTGTAGCAAAACGATTTTTGAAATCGGGTTGACTACAGCCCCTTTTAGATGTTTATTCGGGCAAATCCAACAAAAAATCAGCAGAAATATGAAAAAAGAGGCAAATTGCTCTAATATCATCAATGCTCGGTTCATATTTATCCTGCTCTATATAAGAAATTTTTCTCTGTGTCATATTCAGCTTTTTGCCAAGCATCGCTTGGGTCAAACTCATCTCTTCTCGCAATTTTCGAATTTTTTCACCTAATGTTAGTTCCATTCATTCATCACACTCCTGCATATAATTTATCATAGACAGAAACTTTCTATTGACTTTTAGACAGAAAACGTCTATAATAGAAATAAGACAATGAAAATCACACATTAGGAGGACATATAATGAATCATTGGTTACTCATCGGAGTACTTTCTGTTATCATTATTTCAATCGTAATACTCTTTAGGGAATATGCAAAGAAACAATCATCCCAAATCAACAAGTGGTATCGTCTTGCAACAACAGATGATTTAACCCATCTCAAAAATCATACGGCATATACACTTCACATCAAGGAAATAGAGAAAAAAAGGCAAACAATCAGCATTGCGTTTCTCTTATTTGATATTGATCATTTTAAAGAAATCAACGATCATCACGGTCATATGACAGGAGACAGGATGTTACAAATGGTTTCCTTTATACTAAAGGATTTATTTTCAGAGCCCCAATACAGTGTATATCGAATCGGCGGAGATGAATTTGCCGTAATCGGGGAAAATTGTTCGGAAAAAGAAGTCATTTCAAAGCTTTTGCAGCTTCGCGAATACGAGAACGAACAAAGGATTCCCCGTTTCTCAAAAGGATATTCCATCATCCATCAAAAAGAGAGTTTTGATGAAGCGTTTTTGAAAGCAGATGAAATGCTGTATGCTGATAAGATGTCCAAAAAAATGTCAAATAAAACACAGTAAAGCAGACCGGGAAAAAGGAAGGGATATTTTGGCAAAAAGCAAGCAACCGTCAGGAAAATGTCGAATTTTCCTGACGGTTTTTTCTTGTTTTATATTGGATTAGAAATTCATAATCAATCTCTGTATTTTTTATTTGCTTGCGGTAGACCGACTTTTTCGACAGTCTGAAGCCGCTTGGAAAATGTTTCATGTTCCAAGCGGCTTTTCATTCATCGCGTTTCCTATTTCGTTCCTGTTTTTGTTCCTTGTATCATCCCGGCTCCATCAGGCACAATACTGTTTACAAATGAAGCACACGAGCTTTGATTTCCTTGGTTTTGCCTACGTTCCAGAAATTTTCTCCCAAATATCCGCAGGTTCTTCTGGTAACGTTCATTTTTCTGTGGTCCATATTGTGACAAACGGGGCATTCCCACTCGTTGTCATCATTAATCATGATTTCTCCGTCATAACCGCAAACGTGACAATAATCGCTTTTGGTATTAAATTCGGCATACTGGATGTTGTCATAAATAAACCGTACCACATCCTCCAAAGCTTCCAGATTGTTCCGCATATTGGGGATTTCCACATAAGAAATGGCTCCCCCTGAAGAAATGGTCTGGAACTGGCTTTCAAAGGTGAATTTGGAGAAGGCGTCAATTTCTTCTCTCACATCCACATGATAAGAATTGGTATAATATCCCTTGTCGGTTACATCCTTGATGGTGCCGAACCGTTCCTTGTCAATCCGTGCAAACCGATAGCACAAAGACTCTGCAGGGGTACCGTACAACGCAAAGCCGATGCCCGTTTCCTTTTTCCAACGGTCGGTGGTGGCTCTTAAATGATTCATCACCTTCAGAGCAAATTCCTTGCCCCCCTCTTGGGTATGAGAAACCCCCTTCACCAGTTTGGTCAGTTCATAAAGACCGATATATCCCAGAGAAATACTGGAATAACCGCCGTACAAAAATTGGTCGATGGTTTCCCCTTTGTCCAGTCTTGCAATGGCGCCGTACTGCCAATGAACGGGGCTTACATCCGATTTGATTCCCTGTAACGCTCTGTGGCGGCACATAAGAGCCTCAAAGCAAAGCTCCAGTCTGTCCTCCAGCAGTTTCCAGAAGGAATCCTCGTCACCCTTTGACAAAATGCCCAGCTGAGGCAGATTGAGGCTGACAACCCCTTGGTTAAACCGTCCTTCAAACTTATAATTTCCATCGTCATCCTTCCAGGGAGAGAGGAAGCTTCTGCAGCCCATGGGACTAAATACGTTATTTTCATAATGCTCCCGCATCTTCTTGGCAGAAATGTAATCGGGATACAATCGCTTGGCAGAACATTTCACCGCTAATTTGGTAATATAGTCATACTCTCCGCCCTTGAGGCAGTTATGCTCGTCTAAAACATACACCAATTTGGGGAAGGCAGGAGTCACATAAACGCCCTGCTCATTCTTGATTCCCTCCAACCGCTGACGAAGAATTTCTTCGATAATCATAGCATTTTCCTTCAGATATTCATCCTCGGGATCCAAATGCAAAAAGAGGGTTACAAAGGGAGATTGACCGTTGGTGGTCATTAAGGTGTTAATCTGATACTGAATGGTCTGCACTCCCGAACGAAGCTCGGAATACACCCGTTCTTTGGTGAGTTTTTCCAGTACATCCTCCGAAAGCTGACCGTCTGCGGCTTTGCTGATGCTTGCTTTATACTTTTCGTGAGTGAATCTCAAATATTTTCCCAAATGGCGGATATCCACAGACTGACCGCCGTACTGACTGCTTGCCACCGCCGCAATAATCTGGGTCACAACGGTGCAGGCAACCTGAAAGCTTTTGGGACTTTCAATCATTTTACCATTCATCACGGTACCATGGTCCAGCATATTTCCAATGTCAATCAGGCAACAGTTAAAGATGGGCTGCAAGAAATAATCCGCATCATGGAAATGAATCGCCCCTTCCTCATGTGCCTTTGAAATTTTTTCGGGAAGCAGAATCCGTTTGGTCAAATCCTTGGAAACCTCTCCGGCAATCAAATCACGCTGAGTAGCTGCGGCTACCGCATTTTTATTGGAGTTTTCCTCCATCACATCCCGATTGGAATTTTGAATCAGAGTTAAAATGGATTCGTCCGTGGTGTTGGCTTTTCGCACCAGCGCTCTGGAATACCGATAAATAATGTACACCTTTGCCAGCACATAATGACCGTACTCCATCAGCTTCCGCTCAATTATGTCCTGAATATCCTCCACCAACATCCTTTGCTTGTTCTTTCGTTCTATGTAAGAGAGAATTTCGTCGATTTCCTGTTGTGACGCCCGTTCCGATTCTTCCACTGCTTCATTTGCCTTTTGAATGGCAATTGCAATTTTCTGACAATCATAGTCCACAATCCGTCCGTCTCTTTTGATTACTTGCATATCTCTTTTCTCCTTTCTTTTTTGATGTATTTATAATGATACTCCTTTTTTTCAAAAAAATCAGTTGCATTTGCAACAAAAATGTGATATTATAAAAGATATAGTAAATTTTTTCTTTTTTAAAACACAAGATGTTGTGGAGGTACTGATGAAAAAACCGGCTATTTTCTATTCGATTACTCAGGAAGAAATTGACGCTATGATGCATTGCTTCAAAGCAAAACGAAAAAAATTCACCTGCGGTGACACTATGGTCATGTACGCAAGTGAATTTGATCAAATCGGAATCCTTCTTTACGGAGAAGCCGAACTGGTTCGCTACGAGGAGGACGGTGCCCGTACCATTTTGGAACGATACGACCCTGACCATATTTTCGGCAAGTTAAACATTATGCCCGAAGACGGGGCTTCCATTGTCTGCTCCAAGGACTGTGAAGTCATCACTTTTTCTTATTATCATTTGATAGACCGATGTCCCAACGTCTGTCCTCATCATGGTACTTTGGTAGAAAACGTCCTTCGAATGATGATTCAACGCACCCAAAATTTAAGCAGTCGGATTGACATTTTAAGCCACCGTACCTTGCGGGGAAAACTTCTTGCTTACTTTGAAACCACCGCAAGAGCACAAAACAGGAAATCCTTCACCCTTCCCTTTTCCATCAATGATTTGGCAGATTTTCTCTGTGTGAACCGCAGTGCCATGATGCGTGAAATGAAAAAGATGAAGGAGGAGGGAATCTTTTCCTCTAAAGGCAGACAGATTACATTGCATTAATCGTTATTGATTTGTTTCAAAATACCCTTCTGCTATATAATCATCCTCGGTTTCCATAGAATCTACCGGAGTACCAAAGGCTCTGATGCCGAAATCCCCTTTTTCGGTGATTTGCATACCGGGAAGGGTGTATAATTTCTCTCCGATGGTCAATTTGATTCCGTAAGAATTAATATCGCTAGTGTAATTTGCGATTTTACAATAACTCAAGATGGTTTTTGCTTTCATCGTTTGTTTCTTTCCGTCCGAATCGGTATAAGTAAATTCTTCGTCTGCAATGATATCAGAAACCACATGAATTTCTGGGTCTCCCCCCATCTTCGGTGCCAACAACAGGGGT
>SVJP01000073.1 GCA_015068925.1 Oscillospiraceae bacterium | reverse complement strand
AGCTTATTTCAAAACCAAAGCATTTTATCCGCATTGGGAACGACGATGCTGATTGCTGTATTAGCTTCTTTGATCGCCACGATCATCGGAACATTAGCGGCAATTGCTTTGTATCATTCAAGGCCCTTTACGAGAAAAGTATTTACCAGTGCAACTTATCTACCAATGGTAAATTCTGATATCGTAACCGGTGTTTCATTGATGCTGTTATTTTCCTTTTTGGGTGTTCAACTTGGCTTTTCCACTCTTTTGATGTCTCATGTTACTTTTTGTATTCCATATGTCATCTTATCTGTGCTACCTAAGCTATATCATTTAAATCGGCACACCTTTGAGGCAGCTTTAGATTTAGGAGCCACTTACGCAACAGCATATAGAAAAATTGTATTACCCGAAATTTTACCGGGTATCGTTACGGGAATGTTAATTTCCGTAACACTGTCTATTGATGACTTTATGATTAGCTTTTTTAATACCGGTCAAGGAGTTCAAAATTTGTCAATTTTAATTTATACCATGACCAAACGAGGTATTAAACCGGAAATCAATGCACTTTCCGCTCTCATGTTTTTGGTAGTATTAATTTTGTTGTTTATCACAAATTTGAGACAAGTGAAGAGCAAAAATCCAATTGATTAAAAGGAGTATTAAAAATGAAAAAAATTGTATTATTTATTGCATTTATTGTAATATTATCTGTTATTTTTAGTGGCTGCGGTGATGACAGAACAACATTGAATATTTACAATTGGGAAGATTATATAGACGAATCTATATTAGATGAATTTGAACAGGAATATCCTCATATAAAGATTAATTATGAACGGTTTATTACAAATGAAGATATGTATAATAAAATTACCAAAAGTAATTCAAAATACGATCTCCTCTTCCCTTCTGATTATATGATTGAAAAAATGATTCAAGAAGGTTTGCTGGCTAAAATTGATTTTAATAATATTCCGAATTATCAATTGATTGATGAAAAATTTAAAAATCTTGATTTTGACCCGAATAATGAATATTCCGTTCCTTATATGTGGGGTACGTTAGGAATTTTATATAATAAAAAAATAGTTGATGAGAAAGAAATTACGTGGGATGTTTTATTCGGCGACAAGTACAAAGGACAAATTTTAATGATGGATTCTGTTCGTGATGCTCTTGGCGCATCATTAAAATCATTAGGTTATTCCTTGAACAGTACAAACGCAAAAGAGATTAACGAAGCAAAAGAAAAGTTAATTGCACATAAAAAAATCGTACTTGCTTATGGATTTGATGATATTAAAGATAAAATGGTTGCCGAAGAGGCTGCTGTTGCGTTGGTATATGCAGGAGATGCATTAAATGCAATGAATCAAAATCCTAATTTGGCCTATGCTGTACCGAAGGAAGGAAGTAATTTGTTTTTTGATTCTATGGTAATTCCTGCTAACAGTCAACACAAAACAGAAGCTGAACTTTTTATTAATTTTCTGTGTAGAACGGATATTGCAAAAAGAAATGCAGATTTTATTGAATATTACAGCGTGCAATCCGAAGCAATGAAGCAAATAGAAGCGGAAAATCAAAATCCTGCATTTATGTACCCCGGCGAAAACAAACCGGATAATTGGGAAATCTTTAAAAGTCTCGATGAAAATGCATTAGGACTCTATAACAAAGCATGGACAGAAGTTACAACTACTACTGATTAATAAAGAGGTAAAACAAAATGAGTAATGTCATTCTGACGCTAAAAAACATTTCAAAAGCATTTGACGGAACAAGGGTTTTAGAAAATTTTAATTTGGAAATCAAAGAACATGAGTTTGTGACTTTATTAGGACCAAGTGGTTGCGGAAAAACAACCACACTCCGTATCATTGGCGGATTTGAAAATCCTGATGAGGGTGAAGTATTATTTGAAGGAAAACCAATTAGTAAAATTCCGCCTAATAAACGACCCTTTAATACCGTATTTCAAAAATATTCTTTGTTTTCTCATATGAATATTTACGAAAACGTTGCCTTTGGATTGAAAATTAAAAAAATGAAAAAGGAAGAAATTGATCAAAAAGTGAAAGATGCTTTAAAAATGGTCAATTTAGAAGGATTTGAAAAAAGAATGCCCGATTCTTTAAGTGGAGGACAACAACAACGTATTGCAATTGCACGTGCCATTGTAAATGAACCCCGAGTGTTATTGTTTGACGAACCATTAGGGGCATTGGACTTAAAATTGCGCCAAGAAATGCAATTTGAATTAAAGAATTTGCAACGGAAATTGGGAATTACCTTTTTGTATGTAACACACGACCAGGAAGAAGCTTTGACAATGTCTGATACTATTGTTGTTATGTCAGAAGGCGTAATTCAACAATTGGGTTCTCCTGTTGATATTTATAACGAACCTGAAAATGCATTTGTAGCAAGATTTATTGGCGAAAGTAATATTATTGATGGCATTATGTTGGATGATTTTAAGGTAAAATTTGCAGATTGTGAATTTGTTTGTGTAGATAAAGGATTTGAAGAAAACGAAGTTGTAGATGTGGTAATTCGCCCCGAAGATATTAAAGTTGTACCAAAAGGCGAAGGTATGTTAGATGTTACGGTTACATCTGTTGTATTCAAAGGAGTTCATTATGAAATGCTGTTGGAAGGAAACGGTTTCACATGGCTCGTCCAAAGCACAAAAGCGCAACAAGAAGGCGAAGATGTGTCGATTAACATTTTTCCTGACGATATTCACATTATGCATAAATCAAATAAATAAAACGATCCCGCCCTTAATACTGCAGAGGGCGGGATTTTAAATTTATATCGTCAAGGTTCCGCTTTCAGATACCAACAATAACAAAATTTCTTCTTGTTTTCCGGTTTCAGCATTTAAATAAATCAGATATTGATCTTGGTCTATTTTTCCTTTAAATTCATAACATAATACTTCCTTCTTTGTATCCAAAGGAATTAAAGCTAAATTTTGTGATTCAACTTTCATAACATTTGATGCTATTTGATATGCTTCATCTGATGAAAGTAACGTCTCGGGCATAGGACGATTAGTTGTATGATTCATTAAATATCCGTTGCTTTCAAATCCCATTATTTTTCCATCTTCTAATGAAATTTTCACCTTTATCAAATCCGGATAAGCAATCACATCATTTTGACAATATGCGAAATTAATTAATAACGTATTTCCCATCCGTTCATAATAACTTTCTTTCATATTAAAATAATGATGTTCAGACAAGAATTGTTTTGCTTTTTCAATTGCATCTTCTATCGATAAACCATCAGACGAAACGTGCTTATTATTCAACATCCATACAGGATATCCTCCTTTTTTGCTGATTGCAATATGAATCTGTGTATCTTCTTCATCTGTTTGTACCTGAAAACAATAAGTTGAAATAGTGCCATTTCCATCTTCTAATTGATTAACAGATACAATTTGATACTCTGATAAAAATTCTCGCACAATTCGTTCTGCATCAGCTACCGTAACTTCAGGAAGTGTTTTTAAATACTTGGATTCAAATTGATGAATGTGTTCTGAAAAAGGACCGTCATAAATCAAAGAGGGATAATCTGCAAATTCTTTTTCAACTGATTCCATATTGCTATTAAAATCCGGTTCATCTGCATTTAAAAATAATTGTTTTCCTGTATCGGTAAAATGCAACTTTCCTTCATATAAATGATCCTGCATAGTACTCAATGAATGATATAATGCCGTTGCATAGTCGCCAAGTTCTTTCATAGTTTGCTTTTCTTCTAATGTAATTGATTCACCATCCATCATTTTTTTTGATAAACTATAGGTATAATCCCCTACCTGTGATAAAAATTTAGCAGTATTTTCTAATTCTAAATCACTGATTGGCAATTGCCCTAAATTTTCTTGTGCAAATGCTGCTTTTTTCCAGATATCAGCAGATAATGCACTCATTTGCGAAGAATCTGTAACAGCTTTCCCTTTTTTTAGTTCTAATTCAATATTTCCTACATAGTCTAATAAATCACTAAAAGAACGATGATATTGATTATTAACCATTCGTTGATATTGTTTTGCACATGTGTATTGATAGATACCAAAGGATGCTACCAATACTATCAATACAGAAAAAATGGCATATCCGTAATTTCTTTTTCTCATTTTACATCTCACTCCTAATTGACTTAATTTTTTCTTTCATTTTCATTAAGCAATCCACTGTTTTAAAACGTAATATTACCGAAGGCTTGTCCGAAGTTATGATAGAAAATTCTCCGGAAGAAAGTGAATGTTTCATCTTTTCATATTTTTCTTCATCAGGCATACTGAAAGACGGATACATTACTCCCCACCAATTCTCTCCTTCTCCTTTTCCGATGGTTATTCGAATTGCATCGTATTCTCCTGACGGAAAAGCAAAAGATGAATTCCTTTTCTCGTTAAAGTATGATTTACCATATGATAACGAAACAGGGTCCTTGCAACCGTTTTTTACCAATTCATTTTTTGCTTCTGAAAGAATTACATCACTATGCATCAACACAACACTTGCAATTTCTTCTTTATTATCATAATCGGAAATAAGCAAATTCAGTTTACTTATCACAGCATCTCTCACTGCAAATTTTAATTCCTGATCTCTTTTCGAATTGCTGTTTGCAATAACATGCAAACGAAGTACATGGTCTGATAATTGCTGATTCATAGAATCTGCATAACAAATCGTTGCCATAATTAAAATTCCTATTCCCATACTTAAAAAAATACGTTTCATTCGCTTTCCCCCTTTGCAATCATTATGAGTCAATGAGTGTCTTTTTATACATTTCTTTCCGAAAAATCTTGCCAAAAGTATAAAAACCATGTATAATAATAATTGAGGTGAAAAGCTTGAAACAGAAAAGTTATGCAAAAATAAATTTAACATTAGATATTACAGGAATTTTAGAAAATGGATATCATGCCATTTGCTCAATTATGCATAGTGTAAATCTCTATGATACTATCACAATTACTCAAACAACAAGTAAAAAAATTGAATTAACAACAAATCTCCCCTTTTTGCCCAATGATAAAAAAAACCATGCATTTCGTGCAGCTGAACTGTTTTTTGAAGCAACCGGGATAAAAAATGAAGGAATATTGATAGAAATAGAAAAACAAATTCCTGTAAGTGCAGGCCTTGCAGGCGGCAGTTCAAATGCCGGGACAGTTTTAAAAATATTAAATCAATTATTTGATACGGGATTGTCAATAGATGAATTGTGTCAAATTGGATATCGTATCGGAGCGGATGTTCCATATTGTATTCACGGTGGAACCATGTTGGCTGAAGGAATTGGCGAGCGATTAAGTCCTTTAGCACCATTACCGCAAATTCCCATTGTTCTTGTAAAGCCAAATTTTGGGATTTCTACTCCGGAATCTTTTCGACAATGGGATCAGATGCCCAATCATGTACATCCGAATACTTCAAAAATAATAAAAGCAATTGAAGAAGAAAATATTGAAACAATTGGAGCATTACTTTGCAATACCTTGGAATTGCCTACATTTGAGATTATTGAAAGAAACGGGTTAGATAACCCAATTCCGGATATTAAAGAATGTATGCTTCATTTTGATGCATATGGTGCATTAATGAGTGGAAGTGGTCCCACTATATTTGGTTTTTTCCCTTCTATGGACCTTGCAAATTGTGCAGCTGAAAAATTGAAAGCCATCACCAATCAGGTGTTTGTTACTACCACTTGAAAAATTGAAGATAACTTTTACTTTTAATAAAAAAATGTTCAGATATTTTTGCACAAGCTGATACAGGTAAATAGAAGATTTCTTGTTCTAAAAAAGGTGGTTCTTCGTAATACATAATTTTATTATGAATAATGCAAAATGAATACCCTTCTTTGAAATAACTATACTGACCATTTGTGATAATAACCACAGAGCGGTCAGTATGATTATATCTGATTTCGATATGATGTTCAGTCATCCGGTTTAATTCGCAAACAGAGAGAAACACTTCCCCGTTTTGTTCAAAAATTGGTTCTATTGTATCTCTTGGCTTTCCATTGACTAACAATTGATAGGAACTTGCAGAAGCAAAACAGAGAACTGAACTGTGAAAAAACAATATAATTAATATAATGATTCTTTTCAAAAAAATCCCTCCAACTTTATTGTGTACCAAAAACACAAAAAAATCAAAGGGATTTTTATTTTATTATTCTATACAATCATTTAAGAAATCAATAATTGGAGTCGGATCTTCCAAGCTATGAGGATGATGTCCGCAATCAGGCTTTAAAATCAGTTTAAATTTACCGCTATTTTCATATAATTTTGCAAATTTTTCGCCGTTTTCAGAATACGGAACCAATGTATCTGCATCACCTGCAACTAAAATCACAGGAATTGCAGCATCTAATAAAGCTTGTACTTTATCTAATGGATTTTGATTAAACGAATCTGCCGTTTCATCTGTTAACCCATAACACATCTTACATTCTTCCCAGCAACCGGGAGTACCTTCCCCTACACCTGCTCCACGCGGCCAACTATTGATATCCAAAACAGGTGCATCTAAGTAGAGTGCAGTTACATACAAGAAATATTTTGCTGTATAATTTACTGCATACAACCCACCACGACTAAATCCAAATAAAATTGGTTTGGCAGATAATTTGAAGTAGCCCATAATAAAACCACGAAATTCTTCCATTAATTTCACTGCTTTGGCATTACCATACATATCACTGATACAATAATAAGCCAAATAATAACCCTGCTTTAGCATTGCCATATCTGCCATATCAAATGCGCCTAAAAATTCTGTTCTCCATATCCACATTCCATCTTCGCGAGGATTTTCAGGAACAATCAAAGTTCCTTCTCGACCGTCTAAATAGAAATCTAATTTGCGATAGCCTTTCCATTTGGATTCTGAAATTCGTTTTGCATCCTCTCTTGCCATCTTAATAATTTCTTGACGATTGCTTTTTGCATATGCATTTTCAACAGACAATGCATGAATATCCTTATTCGGAAGAGTATGACCAATTTCTTCTCGCCATGCATTTGAAATGGTTTCGTTATCAAACCATAAAAGATTAAAAAAGTCTCCGGGACCTGATTTTTGAACATAAAACGGCATCCGATTTAAAGTAATATTGAACAATTGTTTAATTATCGCTTTTGTCATAATCCAATGACCGATATTATTGGGATGAATGCCATCTCCGGAACTGTATGCAGGGTCACGTTCATAGGTAGCATGTAAAAAGTTTGTCATAGGAGTAAACAAATCAATTGTTTTCAAAACTCCTTCTTTTTCTCCTAATGTCATAATCCATTCCGCATAGGCTTTTAATGTATCGTTATAGTTTTTATACGGATGTTGATATCCTGCATCGGGTACCAATTCGTCAGAAAGACGTACAGAAAAACTATGCACATCAAAGGGCGTCGGTGTCATCACAATCACTTCCGCTCCGGTTGCATGGATTTTATCAATTGCTTTTAACAATCCGGTTTTAAATGCCGAAAAGCGTTTTTCATCCAATGCTGCATAAATACCATCATTCATACCATAGCATAAAAATACAACATCAGGTTTAATGGCAGCCAATGTCCTGTCTAATCTTTCGTGCAAACAAGGTCTTGGAAAGGGATGCTCCACCTCGCTCAATCCTGAGACGGTTTCCGAACTGAGCCCCAAACGAATTATAGAACCTTCATAATTCGAAAAATAATATTGAATTAAATATGTTTCAAAAAAATCAACATAAAGACCATTGTGAGTGATGCTGTCACCTAAAAACAAAATCTTTTTATCCATCCATTCTTTTAACATGATGTCAATCCTCCTTTAATTTTAGTAAATCTACTGCATTACGATACAGTATTTTTTCTCGTTCTTCGTTTGTTAAATCTAATTTCAAAAATCGTTCTAAGCAATATTCGTGAGTTACAATCGGATAATCGCTTGCATACAAAATTTTCTCAGCACCGTGTTGTCGAATCATTCGAACAGCATCCTCATCAGGTAACATGTCCAAGGAACTGGATGTATCAAAATAAATATTCTGTCCTACAAGGTATTCAAATGCTTCATCCCATTTGCTGTATCCGCCAAAATGTGCAGCAACAAAGGTAACATTCGGAAAATTATCCAACGCTCTTCTCATTCGTTTTGGACTGGAAAAATCATAATTTTTATCGCCCGTATGCATCAAAATAGGAAATCGATTTCCAACAATATCATAAATGCGAAACATTTTATCACAATCTATCTCAAATCGTTGAAAATCAGGATGGAATTTTAAGCCTTGTAAGCCCATTTTTTCCATTCTGTTTAATTCGGACTCTATATCTTCAAAATCAGGATGCAACGTTCCAAATCCGATAAAATATCCTTTTTGTTCCTGAACCACTTCGCCTAAATAGGTATTGATTACTTCAACCTGTTCTACTTTCGTTGCGGTGGAATGAATCACCAGTTTATGCATTCCAGCTTTTTTGGATAACATCAATAAGTTATCAATTTCAGCAGTTCCGTGCATTTCCATTCCATAATAATTCCCCAGTTGGTTTACCACTTTTGCGGCAATTTTTTGCGGAAAAATATGATTATGAAAGTCAATTACTTTCGTCTGTAATGTAGCCAAGTCAATTCTCCTCCGATGTAATACATGAATTTATCTTATTATATCATATTCGTATCAAAAAATCAACTTTTTCCATTAATTTCTTCACATTTATCTGTGACATCTATTACATCATCCCCATAAAACAGACAATAAACGACTGAAGAGAAATGAAACTTTGCCAAGCAAATACGCTTAACAATATCTTTATTCTTCATGTGTGCAAGATCAGGCAAATAAATATCTTTCCATTCTTTTTCTTCTAACAATTGAAACAACAAAGGTTGTATTGATTGATGTTTTCCTAAATAGTCCGGTGCGGAAACACCTTTTGTTTGTTTGATCCAATCATATCGTAACCATTCAGAAAACATTTGGTCTTCTCCAAAATGAGCAAGATGAAACAAATAAAAGATTTCATATAGTTTTTTTTGTGCAACTGCTCCCCTATGATCAAATTCTTTTGAAAATAATTCGTAAAAATCAAAGGGTGATTCAAATTTCGAAATCATATATTCGATACTTTTATCAAATGCATGACTATTGTAAAAACGTTCTACTGTTTCTGCTATCATTTCCAAACGAAATACTTGGGAAGATGAAATAAATTCGTTATCATAAATTTCATAAGGTGCAAAAACAGAATAACGATAATGAAATTGTTCTGATTCTTTTCTGATTTTCGAACCTTTTAATAACTTTAAAAAGCCCACTTGAAGACAATCAGAATGAAGAGAATAAACATCATTAAAAGATTGCTTGAATACCTCATAAGATTCGAAAGGCATTCCAACAATCAAGTCAGTATGGACGTGAATATTTCCAACTGATAATAAGCAACGAATTCGATCAAATAATAAAGAAAGATTTCCGTTTCGATCAACCGCTTTCAATGTTCGTTCATTTGTGCTTTGAATTCCTATTTCAAATTGAAATTTTCCTACAGGAACCGTTTTTAAAAATTCTAAATCCTCATCTTGCAACAACTCTCCTGCAAGTTCAAAATGAAATTTAGTATGTTTGCATTCTTGGGCTGCAAACTTCCAAATTTTCATTGCTCGTTTTCTATCAGCATTAAATGTTCTATCAACAAATTTTACCAAATCAACCTTTGCATCATCAAACCGTTTCAACTCTTCGCACACACGTTCAATGCTTTTAAAACGGATTCCTTTTTCTATGGAAGACAAACAATAACTGCATGCATAAGGACATCCTCGAGAAGATTCATAATAAATCAGGCGATGCTTATTTTCTTCCAAATCTTCATCTGAATAACAAAAAGATAACTTGTCCAAAGGAACCGGACTTCCTTGCAGTATTTTTCCTGAAATTTTCCCCAATAAATATTCAGGAACTGTAATCTCACCTTCTCCGCATACCACAACATCAGCGAAATCATAGTTTTGCGGATCATAAGATACTTCAGGCCCTCCAAGTAAAATCTCGCAATCAGGTTTCATTTGTTTTAAATCAATGCAAATTTTCTTAATTAATTCAATG
>SVJP01000072.1 GCA_015068925.1 Oscillospiraceae bacterium | reverse complement strand
CATAGTATTCCGTACATACTGTATAGAGATTAGAGCCTTTTCCGCCACGACCTCTTGTGCGGTTTTCCTTTTCTATATAACCTAAATCGATAAGGCGATTGATTATATTTGCCGTTTTGGAGCGGCTTATATTCATGTTGGCAGCGATGGTGGAGTAGGAAGGAAAACAGATATTTTCCTCGTTAGATAATTTGCATAAATAACATAGCACTCTGAACTCGTATGTGTCGAGTCTTTTGTCCAGGATTGCTTCGTTAGGTATTGTGGTGAAGTTGACTTTTAGTTTTTTCATATTGCTCCTCCTTAATTCCAAAACAAAAAGCACAGAGCATTTTTAAACTCTGTGCTTTGGAACTGATTTTGAATTAATGGCTGGGGTTCAACTCCTTACGAAAAACCTTCGACAGTAACGAAAATACTGTTTTAGAGGAACACCTCTTGAACCCTGAAAAACCGCATGAAAAAGCGTGATGACACTACTGACAGTAATATCATCACGCTACTATGGTGGGCCTTCAGGGATTCGAACCCGGGACCAACCGGTTATGAGCCGGTTGCTCTGACCAACTGAGCTAAAGGCCCGTCAATTGGAAACAAATCTATTATACACGATTTTGGTTCATTTGTCAATATCTAAATTTAATATCAAGAAATATCCGTGAATCAAAAATAGTCTTTTGATTTTTGTATGTACGAATCGTGGATTGCAAAATAACGAGATGTATGATATCATGATACTACGGAGGTGGAAAAAATGGATTTAATCAAAAGCGGAAAACTGCTTTCTCGTTTAAGAAAAGAAAAAGGAATGACACAAAAGCAAGTGGCTGAGCAAATTGGTGTTTTACCAAAAACCGTGTCCAAATGGGAAACGGGCAACGGATTTCCGGATGTTTCTGTGGTGTCATCATTGGCTGATGTGTTAGGAGTCAGCGAGAGGATTCTGTTGTCCGGTCAATTAACACAAAATATGCAAGAGAGCGGAAATATGAAGAAAACAAAGTTTTATCTGTGTCCTCGCTGTGGCAGTATGATGCAAGGGACAGGAGAGTTTCAAGCCATGTGTTGCGGAATGACCTTGGAGGCATTAAAAAGCAGGCAAACGGATGAGCCACATGCAGTTTGCGTCTCAGAAACAGAACAGGATTTTTATATTACATTCAGCCATCCGATGACAAAAGAACACTTCATTGTTTTTGCGGTTTTGATTGGTTGTGACAGGGTACTTACCGTGCGAATGTATCCTGAACAGGATGCCGCTGTTTGTTTCCCGAAAATGTATCGGGGGAAACTGTTGTTTTACTGTAATCAACATGGATTGCTTGAATACAAAATATAAGTGATTGGCAGAGTTCCCGAAAACAGTTGACAATCAGGAAACAGTATGATAAAATAATGCTAATAAATGAATTTGGAGGAATTATTATGAGAATTTTATTTCAGGGAGATTCTATTACCGATGTGGGAAGAAGCAGAGAGACGAACGATATGATTGGCTTGGGATACCCACTGTTGGTTAAGGCTGCTCTTGGAAAAGAAGAGCCTGCCAAGTATGAGTTTTTTAATAGAGGAATCAGTGGCAACCGCATTGTGGATTTATATGCCAGAATCAAGGCTGATATCATCAATTTGAAGCCGGATGTGATGAGTATTCTGATTGGGGTGAATGATGTATGGCATGAGTTTAGCGAAGCAGGTCCAAATGGTGTGGAGGCGGAAAAATATTTTAAAATCTATTCCATGCTGATTGAAGAAGTGAAGGCTGCTTTGCCTAATATTAAGATTATGATATTGGAACCCTTTGCCTTACAGGGGACAGGGAATGAAAAATATTGGGATGTCTTTTTTGATGAGGTGAAGAAGAGAGCGAAAAAAGCCGAAGAGCTGGCTGAAAAATATCAGTTAACTTTCATTCCTCTGCAAGAAAAATTGGAACAAGCGGCAACAACAGCACCTGCAAGCTATTGGTTGGTGGACGGTGTTCATCCTTCCGCTATGGGTCATGAATTGATTAAGCAGGAATGGTTGCAGTATTTTAAGACAATCAGATAAAAAACGGGGACGGCATCAAAAGATACCGTCCCTTTTTTCATGGCTTGGCGGCATAGATGATGCAGAAAATAAAAAATGCGTTGCCGCAAAGGGCAACGCATGAAAAATGTATTCCTCTGCACCGCCAAGTTTTTAATTTTTATACTTCACAAAATGAGTACAAAAAACAGAGTATACATTTTTTGCAAGATAAATGTACCCAAAAGTAAAGTATATTAAAAACTTGGCAATAACAGTATATCATATCACCAATGTTTTTGCAAGATTTTTTGAAAAATTATCCATTCTTTTTCCTTTGGAGTGGTTCCAACAGTGGTACCTCCTTTGTTTTGATAATTTTCTGAGAAAACAAGGTATCATGCGGATTTGATGTAATTTCAGAAAAACTCCCTTCTATATAATAAAACAAAAAAGAAAAGAACAAAAACAAAATACTTTAAGAGAAAAGTTGAAAAAATGTTCTTTCTTTTTTTGTGCAAATGATGACAACATTTTTATGTTATAATAGAATTAGGGAGAGTGATAGGCTATGAATCAATTTCAAACATATTTATCAAAGCTTGCGGCAAGTCCGTGTAATCAGGAAGAATTATTTTCTCACTATAAAATTCCGAAAAAAGACAGAAATAACACCATGCTTCTGGCGATTAAACTGTTTGAGCAGGCGGTTGAAAAAGGAAATCCTGCTGTTATTAAGGAAGTGGCGGACTGTGCGGAGCAAAAAGAAGAAAAGGGGAGGTTTTCGTTACCTGCACAAGTCCTTGCCTCTTCCTTTGTGGATTTATATCGTGATATTATTGAAAAAGATCACAACGAATATTTGCTTTACGGCGGACGCGGAAGTTGCAAATCCACTTTTATCAGTTTGGTGACTTTAGAGTTGATGCTGAACAATCCCAAGCTTCATATCTTAGCCTGCAGACGGGTAAAGGATACGTTACGGGATAGTGTGTATGCCCAATACAAGTGGGCAATCGGAATCCTTGGCTTGGAATCGGAATTCCAATGCAAATCCAATCCGATGGAAATTGAATATAAGAAAACGGGGCAGAAAATTTATTTTCGCGGAGCAGACGACCCGGGAAAACTAAAATCTATCAAGCCTGCTTTTGGTTATATTGGCGTGTTGTGGTTTGAGGAACTGGACCAATTTGAATCCGAAGAAGAAATTCGCAATATTGAGCAATCCGTTCTCCGCGGAGAAGGGGAATTTGTTGTTTTTAAAAGCTTTAATCCGCCCCAATCCACCAAGGCTTGGGTGAATTTGTATGTGAAACAGCCAAAAGAGGGGTTGCTTGCTCATAAGAGCAGTTATCTGACTGTTCCGCCCGGGTGGTTGGGACAGAAGTTTTTGGACGACGCTGAGCATTTAAAACATACTCGTCCCGAACGGTATGCTCATGAATATTTGGGCGAGGCAAACGGCACGGGCGGTGCTGTTTTCGATAATGTTTGTCTCAGAGAAATTACAGAGGAAGAATTGGAGAATTTTGACCGCATATACCGTGGGATTGATTGGGGGTGGTATCCTGACCCCTTTCGTTATATTGCGGCACATTATCAAGCGAATGAGCGACGGGTCTATTTGTTTGATGAAATCAGCGGCAATAAGCTGACCAATGAAACCATTGCAACCTATTTACGAGAACATGGAGTAAAAGACAACGATAAAATTGTAGCAGACAGCGGGGGAGAAGGCCCCAAATCCATCAATCATTTTCGGGAAATGGGATTTTTGATGCGCAGGGCGAGAAAAGGTCCCGGAAGTGTGGAATTTTCCATGAAGTGGCTTTCTTCCTTAAATGAAATTATTATTGACCCAAAACGTTGCCCTCAAGCTGCCAGGGAATTTTTGGAATACGAATATCAGAAGGATGCAAAAGGGCAAGCAATGCCCGGCTTTCCTGATCGGGACAATCATTCCATTGATGCATTACGGTATGCATTGGAGTCTGTTATGAGGAGGAGATAAGTGAAAATCAGGCAACTCGTTTGATTTTGGCTTAAATTTCTTTGTAATCGGCTAATTTTTAAAAGTAGGGTTTACAATTTGTTGTTTCCGTGATACAATGAATACATACTTTATTGTAAAGGAGACTGTGATATGAAACAGTTAAAAGTTGTGGTAATCGGAGCCGGCGGACGAGGTCGCGGATATACTGATATTATGGCAGAGAAACCGGAAAAATATCAGGTAGTAGGAGTGGCGGAACCTCTGGAAGACCGCAGAGAATATATCAAGGAGAAGCACAATATTTCTGATGAATATTGTTTTACTACCTGGGAACAGGTGTTTGAGCTTCCCAAATTTGCAGATATTGCAATCATTTCCACTATGGACAGAATGCATAAAGAACCTGCTTTGGCGGCAATCAGAAAGGGATATGATTTGTTGTTGGAAAAACCTGTTGCTCCAACAGCGGAGGATTGTCTGGAAATTGAGGCAGAAGCGAAAAAATACGGTGTTAAAATTTTGGTTTGCCATGTGCTTCGTTATAACCCTTTATTTATCACTTTGAAAAAATTGATTGATGATGGTGAAATTGGTCGTGTCATGTCCATTCATCATAGTGAAAATGTGGGGAATACCCATCAAAGCCATAGTTTTGTCAGAGGGAATTGGGGAAATTCCGAAAGAAGCTCTACCATGTTGCTGCAAAAGAGTTGTCATGATATGGATATTCTGCAATGGTTGGTGGGAAAACCCTGTAAGCGGGTCAGTTCCTTTGGTTCCCTGACTTATTTTACGGAAGAAAATGCTCCTGAAGGTGCAACGGATTATTGCCTGGATGGTTGTCCTCATCAGGGAACTTGTTTTTATGATGTGCAAAAACTGTACATTGATGATTGTGAAAACTGGTGGTTCCGCGGAGCCGCATCCCAAAAATCTCATCCCACAGACGAGGATGTAATTTATGCTTTGAAAAATTCTCAATACGGGAAATGTGTTTATAAATGTGATAATGACGTGGTAGACCATCAGGTTGTGAATTTGGAGTTTGAAGATGGAACGGTGGCAGATTTTAATATGTGTGCCTTTAACGAAGGCGGTCGGTTTATCCGTATTATGGGAACAAAGGGTGAAATTTTCAATGGCGGTTGGAACAGTAAAACTGTTGATTTGTACCGTTTCTCAGACAGAAAGCATGTTGAAATTGATATTGAAAGCGTTGGTAATACCATTGAAAGCGGCCATGGCGGTGGCGATGTAGGAATTATCAATGCTTTATATGATTATCTGACCACCGGTGAGGTAACAGAACAATTGAGTGAAATCGGCATTTCCGTGAAAAATCATATGATTGTGTTTGCGGCAGAAGAAGCAAGGAAGACGGGAACCGTGGTCTCTGTTGATGATTTTGTAAATCAAAAAAAATAAATAGAAAAAGGAATCGGTTTGCATTGCCGATTCCTTCTTTTTTTAAAAACAACGATTTTGATTCTTTCTGTCACAGGTTCCAAACTTACTGCAACGGTAACAAATTTCATTCACCAAGGGCTTATCGTTAAAATAAGCATCTAAATTTTCCATGGTGGTCTGTGCAATGTTTTCCAATGCCTCGTGGGTGAGAAATGCCTGATGAGAGGTAATCAGCACATTGGGCATTCCCATGAGTCGTGCCAGAATATCATCTAAAATCACTTTTCCTGAACGGTCTTCATAGAAAAAGTCCGTTTCTTCTTCGTATACATCCAAGCCTGCACCACCAACCTGTCCTGATTTTAACGCTTCTACCAACGCTTCGCTGTCAATCAAAGCACCACGGGATGTGTTAATCAGATATACGCCTTTTTTCATCATGGAAAGGGTGGTTTCGTTGATGATATGATGAGTGGATTTGGAAAGAGGGCAGTGAAGAGAAATGATATCAGACTGTTGACAAAGCTCTTCTAAGGATACATAATCAATTCCCTCTGTAGGATAGGGGTCGTAGGCAATGACCTTCATGCCGAAGCCTCTGCAAATGTCAATAAAAACGCGGCCGATTTTCCCTGTTCCGATGACACCGACGGTTTTGCCGTGGAGGTCAAAGCCTGTGAGACCGTTTAGAGTGAAGTTAAAATCACGGGTTCGGAAATAGGCTCTGTGAATTTTACGATTCAGGGTTTGCAATAATGCTACGGCATGTTCTGCCACCGCATAGGGAGAATAGGCAGGAACGCGGACAATATGGATTTTTTTATATGCTGCTTCGAAGTCTACATTATTGTATCCGGCACACCGCATTGCTACAATAGTGATTCCTGCACGATGCAGTGCATTCATCACTTCTTTGTCTAATGTATCGTTGACAAATGCTACAACCGCATCATAGCCTGTTGCCATGGATACGGTATCTTCATTCAGCTTGCTTTCAAAATATTTGATTTTATAGCCGTATTCTTCGCTCAAGGGTGTGAAATAAATTTTATCGTAAGGTTTTGCATCAAAAAATGCAATTTTTTTCACAGAAATTCCTCCTTTTTCTGTTAGTATGATTCAATTGCAGTATTTTATGCTTTTTTTACGAGTACCTTTGTCTTTTCTTGAATGGAGGAAATCCATTGTTCGATCGTTTCGTTTTCAGGGAAGGTCAATCCTTTTAATGGGTCTTCACCGCCCAACATTACAGATTTTCCGGAACCCAATGGATGATAAGGTTCAATGTTAATTTCCATAATATTCTTTAAATTGTTTGCGGTGTTGGCAATCCCTTCAAAATGGTCTTCACGGTCGTTTAATGTAGGAATAATGGGACAACGAAGGACAGTGTTTGCTCCCATATCATCCAAGGTGTGAAGATTGTTAAGAATCAGTTCGTTGGTTACCCCTGTAAATTCCTTGTGCTTTTGAGGGTTGGTTTCTTTATAGTCATATAGGAAAATATCCACCAGAGGAGCAATTTTTTCAAAATGCTCCCAAGGGGCAAAACCACAGGTTTCCATGCAGGTATGTAAATTCTTTTCTTTTGCCGCCTTCATCAGATCGTAAGCAAAGGAAAATTGAAGCATAGGTTCTCCGCCGGACAGGGTCATACCGCCTCCGGAATTTTGATAAAATATTTCATCTTTCATCACTTCTGTAATGATTTCGTCTACCGTCTTTTTTTCTCCTGCCCTTTCCAATGCTTCTGTTACACAGGCATCCGCACAGGCACCGCAGACGATACAATTGGTTCTGTCGAACAAATGCTCTGCAGAGGTGACGGTATGGCAGGTGTTGGGGCATGCATCCACACATCTGCCGCATCCTATACATTTGTCCTTGTTATAAAAAAGCTGAGGTTCTATCTTTTTAGATTCCGGATTGTGACACCAGATGCAGTTGAGCGGGCAACCTTTTAAAAACACGGTAGTTCTGATGCCCGGTCCGTCATTGATGCAAAATTTTTGTATATTAAAAATAGTGTTTTGTTTCATGGTAAAAACCTCCTTTGGATAATTATAGTACAATTCATTTCAAAAGTCAATAACTTTGATATTTTTGTGTGATATTATTTGGCAATATGACTTGATTTTTTAAATAAAAAATAGTATAATAAAATCAAAAACAGAAGGAGGAAGGAGCTTGATTACAGGAGTGGATATTGGCGGTACAAAGTGTGCTGTTTGTAAAGGTGATTTGAAGCAGGGAATTGTGGAACGACACGCCTTTCCCACCATGGATTGCAAGCAAACCTTAATGCGAATTGAAGAGGAAATCGAAGCCATGGGTGAGACAGACGCTATCGGGATTAGTTGCGGCGGTCCTCTTGACACGAAACGAGGATTGATTTTATCCCCTCCCAATTTACCCGGTTGGGATGAAGTGCCTGTAATAGAACGATTTTCAAAAAAATTTGGTGTTCCCGTATATTTGGAAAATGATGCCAATGCCTGTGCTATGGCAGAGTGGAGGTTTGGTGCAGGAAGAGGAACGGAGCATATGATTTTTCTTACCTTCGGTACAGGTCTTGGAGCAGGACTAATTCTTAACGGAAGGCTTTATAACGGTGCTAATGGAATGGCAGGTGAGGCAGGGCATATCCGTCTTGCTCCTTTTGGACCCGTGGGTTATGGAAAAGAGGGCTCCTTTGAAGGCTTTTGCAGTGGCGGTGGATTGGCTCAGCTTGGCAAAACCGCTGCGGTGCGGCAGCTGCAAATGGGGAAAACGGTATCCTTTTGTTCTTCCTTTGAGGAGTTGGATTTGATTACCGCAAAAAAAATCGGTGATTGTGCCAAAGAGGGGCATGAGGATGCGAAGAAAGTGTTTCGCCTTTGCGGAGAAATGTTAGGAAAAGGTGTTTCTGTTCTGATTGATTTGTTTAATCCGGAACGGATTGTGATCGGCAGTATTTATGAACGGTGTTCGGAGCTGTTGATTCCTTCCATGGAAGAGGTGTTAAAGCAGGAATGCCTTTCTGATGCTTTGAGAGTATGCAGCATTGTCCCTGCGGAGCTTGGGGATAGTATCGGTGATTATGCAGCCTTGTCTGTAGGAATGGGGGAATAGAGATGGAACGATTATTAAAACGATATCCTGTGTTGGAGGCTTGCAAAGCGGAAATTCAACAAGCGATTATGTTTTTGGAGCAATCGGTAAAAAATGGGGGTACTATTTTAATTTGCGGAAACGGAGGAAGCTGTTCAGACAGCATCCACATCAGCGGTGAACTGTTAAAAGGCTTTCTGTCAAAACGCCCCTTGAAGGAAGAAGATAAACAGAAATTAGGGGAGATGGGTGAGTATTTACAATATGGAATTCCCGCCATTCCTCTGCCCTCGTTGGACGGTGTTATTTCGGCATTTGCCAATGATGTTGATCCGAAATTAGTGTATGCTCAGCTTGTATGGGCATTGGGAAGGGAAGGGGATGTGCTCCTTGCTCTTACCACCTCGGGAAATTCAGAGAATGTAGTAAAAGCCTGTGAAGCAGCAAAGGCAAAGGGAATGAAAGTAATCGGTCTGACAGGAGAAAGAAGCTGTCAATTAGACTTGAGTTGCGACACGGTTATTCATGCCCCTGCCACTCACACTTACCAGGTACAAGAATTGCATCTTCCAATTTATCATGAAATTTGTATGCAGTTGGAAGAAAACTTGTTTGGAAACGATTAAAAATCGACTCGGATTCTATACAATGGTATCAGATTTTATATCAAAATTATTTTTTTATATAAAAAGGCTTGTCTTTCATTGAAGATTATGATACAATGAACCAAAAAAGTCGCAGAAAACGCGAAAAAATGAGGTGTCCGTCATGAAAGAAATCAAGGAATTGAAGCTGGAAGATTTATCAGTTAAGCAGAAATTGGGTATGACGCTGACTGCATTTATTAACGGCAATCGGAGAACGAAGGAAGATGATGAGTTTGTTCTTCAATTGATAAAAAATCATGCCTTGGGTGCTGTGTGGGTGCAACAGAGTAATTACAAGCCTCAGGAAATCATCGATATGGTCAGAGAAGCGGCTGATTATCCCATTCTGGTTGTCACAGATGCAGAAAGCGGCATGGGGGATTATATCATCGGTAAGCACAATGCCCTTGGTTGTGCTGATAATGAAGAGCAGGCGTATATATTCGGAAAAGGACTTGGCATCACAGCCAAAAAAATGGGATACAATATTGTTTGCAATCCTTTGTTGGACATCAGCACAACAGGTAGTGTCCGTTCCTTAGGCTCTGATAAAGAACGAGTGGCAAAATTAGCGGCTGCAGAAGCAAGGGGCATGAAGGATGCGGGAATCCTTACTCTGGCAAAGCATTATCCCGGTGGAAATAATCCCAAGCAGATTGATTCTCACATGGCAGAAAGTTATTCGGAAATGACCAAAGAGGAATTGATTGAAGAAAGCTTGTATCCGTATCAGTATCTGATGAAAGAAGGCTTGTTGGACGGATTGATGGTAGGACATAAGAAATTCCCGAACATTGACCCGGATTACCCATCCTCTCTTTCCAAAAAGGTGATAGATATCATCCGTGAGCTTGGCTTTGACGGACTTGCCACCACAGATGCCCTTTGCATGATGGGAATTTTGTCAAAATACGGTGAAGTGGAATGTAAAGGACTTGCTTTGGCGGCAGGGATTGATACCGTCCTTCCGTATCATAAAAACGAATTCAGCTATCAGTCATTGCTGACTTGTTATGAGCGGGGGATGATTTCGGAGGAACGATTGGATGAAGCGGTTCGGAGAGTGTTGCAGGCTCAACACAAATCCATGGAACCACCTAAA
>SVJP01000001.1 GCA_015068925.1 Oscillospiraceae bacterium | reverse complement strand
CCAGGCGGTTTTTACGGTTTTATTATAGATGAAACATCCATAATTCAATCTCTTTTCCTTTTGTGTGCTTGCGGTAGACCGACTTTTTCGACGGTCTGAGGGGCTGTCGCGTGACAGCCCCCTTTTTGTGTCGCAACAAAGAGTTGGCATTTTTAGCTGATGTAACTTTCCTTCTCTCCTCCTTTCCCTTGTATATCATTCAACCACCTCGTATCAAACCATCTGAACCTGATACTGTTCAAACCAGAAATCAAACTGAATCAGCCATGCAATAAGCTGCGGCGTTGCCATTAACTGACCAAACCAAGTGGTATTTTCCGATTCCAACATTTCCTGAAGCTTTTTGGTGTCCAGCAATTGATGAAGCACACCCCCTTTTTGCTCCAATCGTTTTTGCAGTAATTCCGTAACAACTTTTTGGTATAGCGGATTGTGAGTTTTAGGGTACGGACTCTTTTTCCGATATAAAATTTTATCAGGCAGAAATTCTGCCATGGCATTACGAAGAAGTGCTTTTTCTGTTTGATTTTCAAATTTAATCTTCCAGGGCACGTTATAGACATATTCCAAAATCCTGTGATCCGAAAAGGGTACCCGAACTTCCAATCCGTTTGCCATACTCATTCTGTCCTTTCGTTCCAATAAAGAGGTCATAAAATAACTGACAGAAAGCCATGTGGCAACCCTTGCAGTCTGATCCTCAAAGGAATCTGTATCCAATGTCTGACATTCTCGGATGCTTTGCTGATAAACGGTAGACATATAGTCATACCCGTCCTCCGCTTTTACCACCCCATCGTCAAACAATTGAATCCGCGCCTTAGGATTATGAATCCAGGGGAAGAAATCACGATACAACATACCCGGACGATAAAACCAAGGATACCCACCGAAAATTTCGTCCGCACATTCCCCTGAAAGTGCTACCGTATGCCCTTCCTTTACCTGAGAACAAAAATAGAGAAGAGACGAATCAATATCCGCCTGACCCGGAATATCACGGGCTAAAGTGGCATCAAAAAGCTTCTTTGCAACAGACAATGTAGGTGCGGTCAACACAGTATGGGAAGTACCCAACCATTCTGCCAGAAAGAGAGCAAATTCATCATCTCCCTGAGGCTGAAATAAAGAGCTTTGGAAATTTTCTTTATTCCCCTCGTATTCAAAGGAATAGGTAGACAAGGTTTCACCGTACCGACGATATTCCCCTGCCGCAACCGAGGTAATGACAGAGGAATCCAACCCTCCCGATAAAAAGGTACACAAAGGCACATCGCTGACCAACTGTCGGGAAATGGCGTCTGTCAGTAATTCCCGGGTTTTCATAGCAGCTTGTTGCGGTGTATCGTGACATTCTCTTGCCTCCAAGGTCCAGTAAGGCCGAAGACGCAGCCCCTGTTCTGAAAACACGCCGCAATACCCGGGCTTTACCTCATAAATATTTTGAAACACGCCGCTTCCGCCAATGGTAACAGGGGTTAAGTATAACAATTGCCACAATCCCACTCTGTCTATCTTCGGTTGCACATCGGGATGAGCCAATAACGCCTTGATTTCAGAGGCAAACAAAAAGGTTGAGCCTGCCTTCGTATAAAAAAGTGGCTTCACTCCTATACGGTCACGGGCAAGAAAGAGTTGCTTTTTTCCTTCATCATAAACTCCAAAGGCAAAGATGCCGTTCATCTTTTCGGGACACCTTTCTCCAAACAAAATATAAGCATAAAGCACAACCTCTGTATCACAATGAGTTTTGAAAATTACGCCCAAACGGGATAATTCATCCCGAAGCTCAGGAGTATTATACAATTCTCCGTTATAGACAATGGTGTACTTTTCTCCTTGCCATTCTGCTGTCATGGGCTGCAATCCGTTTTCTGGATCAATGACGGACAGACGATTATGATGCAGCATGGCAAATTCACTATAAAACGCGTTGGTCTGATCCGGTCCCCGATGCTTCATGGTCATGCCCATACGATTCAGCACATCAGGATTCAGCCCATTCTTTTGTTCAAATTCTATCATTCCGCAAATAGAACACATAGTCATCTCGCCTTTCTCAAAAATAAAAACTTCCTTTCGGCAGTTAGTATATGCCAAAAGGAAGTTTTTTGTGTATGTTCTATTTTCTCAATGCACCAATGCCGGAAAACAAAATAAAAAATCCAACACTGACCAATACAATTCCCGCACCCGTAGGAACGGCAAAAAAATAAGAAAGGGTCAAACCAATTAAAAACGAAAGCAAAGACAAAATCACTGCCAGAATCGTCACGCCACGAAAGGTTTTGCAAACTCTCATAGCGGTCAGAGCGGGAAAAATCATGCAGGCAGAAATCAGCAATGCTCCCATCATCCGCATACCGAGCACTACCGTGATGGCGGTCAATACCGCAAGCAACAAATTATAAACACCTGCCCTCACCCCTGTTGCACGGGCAAAGGTTTCATCAAAGGTAACTCCGAAGATACGATGGTAGCAAAGCAAAAATAACAAAAAACAAACTGTACCAAGCACTATACTTAACATCAAATCTTCACGGCTCATGGCTAAAATACTGCCGAACAAGTAGTTGGTCACATCCGTATTCATTCCCGAGGTCAGAGAAACCACCATGACCCCTAACGCCAAAGAACCGGTGGATAATACCGCAATTGCTCCATCACCGCGAATTGCATTGGTCTCGTTCAGACGAAGTAACAACACCGCCGCCACAATCACTACGGGAATCGTGAACCAAAGTGGAGAGAGTCCGACCGCCGTTGCCACTGCCAAAGCACCAAATCCCACATGAGAAAGTCCGTCTCCAATCATGGCATATCGCTTCAATACCAAACTCACACCCAGTAATGCCGCACACAAGGAAATCAGAAGGCCTGCAATCAACGCACGTTGGATAAAGGGATAAGAAAGCATCTCCAAAATCATCCTCGGTCACCTCCCTCATATTCTGCCCTTGTTCCGAAAAACACCTGATTTTGTTCCAGGCTGAGAATATGATCGGAATACTGTAATGCGGCAGGAATATCATGGGTCACCATGACAACTGTCAACCCTTCTTGATTCAAAGCTTCAATCAGGTGATAAAATTCTTCCGTTACAGCTCTATCCAATCCTGCAGTCGGTTCATCAAGCAACAACAATTTTGATGCAGAGCATAAGGCCCTTGCCAGCAATACTCTTTGCTGCTGACCTCCTGACAATTCACGGTAACACCGCTTTTTCAAATCTAAAATGCCGAGACGCTCCATTGCTTGTTCCGCAATCTGTTTATCATTTTTATTAAAGAATGGATGCCAACCTTTTTGATTCAACCTACCCGACAGTACGATTTCCTCCACCGAGGCAGGAAAATTTCGTTGGGTAACTTTCTGTTGAGGAAGATAACCGATTTGATTGGGGCGAATTCCCAATGTCAGCTTTCCCGAAACAGGCGTTAACAATCCTAACATTCCTTTTAACAATGTACTTTTCCCTGTTCCGTTTTCTCCAATGACAGACAAATAATCCCCTTCCGACACAGTAAACGAAAGGTCGGACAGAACAAGATGTTTTTCATAAGCCAAGCTCACTCGGTCGCATGCTACAATGGTCAATGTAATGCCTCCTCTAACTGTTCTGCATTTTGATTCATCAGAGAAAGATAGGTTTCTCCTTCCTCAAATTCCTGTCGACTTACATTATGACAGGAATGAAACAATCTCATCTCCGCACCCGTTGCCTCTGAAATGGATTTGGCAATGGATTGGTTGGATAATTCTAAATAAAATACAACAGGAATTTCTTCCTTTTTTACCGTATCAATCAATTCTGCCATGGTGCCTGCACTTGGCTCTGCCTGAGAGGCGCAACCGGGAAATGCTGCCAAATAAGACAAGCCGTATCGTTCGGCAAAATACAAAAAGGGAAAACGGTCGCCAAATACTACTTTCTTTCTTGTTCCCTTTTGCACAATTTGAAAAAACCGCTCATCCAGACGGGTTAATTCTTCCAAAAAATGGTCCAAATTTTGTTGATACATTTCTTGATGCTGTGGGTCCACACGACTCAATTCCTCGCAAATTGCTTCTGCCATTTTCATTGCATTCTTCGGTGAAGTCCAGATATGCTCATCTGCACCATGGTCATGACCCTCATGCTCTTCCTTCGTCTCCACAACATCCAGCAACGGGATAGCATCCGTCCTTGACAGACTCTCTACCCAAGCCTCTGACTCACCGCCGATATACAAGAACAAATCTGCCTGTTCTATAGCAATTATCTCTTTCGGAGTAGGCTCATAGGAATGGCTTTCCGAACCTGGTTTTATGAGCATGGTCACATTCACCTGCTCTCCCCCGATAGCGCGGACAAAATCATATAAGGGAAAATTTGAAGTAACCACGGAAACACCTGTGACTTCTTCCCCTTCACGACAAGCAGTTACACCAAAGCAACATAAAAATATCAATAGAATAAGGAACCCTTTTTTCATGTTATCCCTCCTTTTGACAACTTTCGCATGTACCGTATAAAATAGTCTGTGCAGAGTCAACCAAAAATTGATGATGATGACCCATGTGACTGCCCAGATTCTTCATAAAATCACAATGAAGGTGGAATAAGGTTCCGCAGGAGGTACATTGGGCGTGAAAATGGCCGTCACATCCGTCCTCTTTATTCACCAACTGATACCGAACCGCTTTTTGGTCATTGCCACGAAACCGCATCACCCATCCCTGCTCAGTCAATTGACTCATCAAACGATACAACGTACTTTTTCCCAAGCCGGACGGCATCATTTCAGCAATTTCTTCTATGGATAACTGTTCTTCTTTATGTTCTGCTAAAAATTGTAATAACAATTGTTTTTGTTTGGTCTGATATGCCATGTTTCTTCCTCCAATTTGAGAATTACTCTCATATTATACCTGATTTTCTCAAATTTGTCAAGAAAAAAGAGACTGTTTTAATAAAAATAACAGCCCCTTAAACCACCAAAAAATATTTTTTACGTTAATTGTTCTCGTATCAATTTCTCTACAGTTTTCGCATCTGCACGTCCTTTTGTTGCTCTCATCACTTGTCCGATTAACCCACCGATCGCCTTTTCTTTTCCGTTTTTAAAATCAGCAACCATTTTCTCATTTTGCTCAAGGACAATCATCACCGCCCGCTCTGTTTCACCTTCATCCACTTGAAACTCCTTCAAATCAAACAAAGCATCAAAGGGTTTTCGTTGTTCCATCATGGTATCTACTATTTGTTTCAAAAACTGGTTGGAAAGAGCACTCCGGGAAATATGCTTGACCACCACAGAAAATTCCTGAACACTAAGAGGAAATTCTGCTCGTTCCTTTTCTTCTTCTGTATGCAAAAAGCGGAACAAATGGGTCAGCATTACATTGGCACAAAGCTTTGGTTCCTTTGTTTCTTCTACCATTTGTTCAAAGCATTTTGCAATGTTAGGATACTTGGTCAATTGCTCGCTTTCGTAGTCCGAAAGGCCCCAAACCTTACCATAACGGGTTCGCTTTTCTGCAGGAAGCTCGGGAAGAGAAGCCTTTATTGCATCAATTTCCTGCTGAGAAACAACAATTTGGGGAATATCAGGCTCGGGAAAAAAACGGTAATCATCCGCATCCTCTTTGGAGCGCATGGGTTCTACCGCTCGCTTTTCTTCGTCATACCGCAGGGTTTGCTGCACAATCTTTTCTCCCCGTTCCAGTAATGCAATCTGACGCTTGTATTCTGAATCAATGGCTCTTTCAATAAAAGAAAAAGAATTTACATTTTTAATTTCTGTCCGCACACCAAATGCTTCGCTTCCTTTTGGTCGGACGGAGACATTTACATCACACCGCAGAGACCCCTCCTGCATTTTACAATCGGAAACATCGAGATATTTCATAATCAGCCGCAACCGTTCCAGATACTCTCTTACCTGCTCTGCTGAACGAAAATCAGGTTCTGTCACAATTTCAATCAAGGGCACTCCACCACGGTTATAATCAATCAAAACCGCATTCTCTGTGTGAATCAGCTTTCCGGCATCCTCCTCAATATGAATCCGATTGATACGAATTTTTGTTCCGTCACCTAATGTCAGATAACCGTCATAACACAATGGCACCTCATATTGGGAAATTTGATAGCTTTTGGGCAAATCGGGATACACATAATTTTTCCGATCCATGCTTGAATGATGATGGATGCTACAATGCAACGCAAGTCCGGCTTTGATGCCGTATTCCACCACCGCACGATTTAGCACAGGCAAGGCACCCGGCTGACCGGTGCAAACAGGGCAACACCGTGTATTTGGCTCTCCGCCAAAGCCTATGGGACATCCGCAAAAAATCTTGGTGTTGGTGGATAATTCCACATGGGTTTCCAACCCTATGATTCTTTCATATTCCAACCGAATCACCTCCCACAGTCGGTTTACGGCTCTCGCCGGTTGCCTGCTCATATTGATAAGCAAAATTTAATACAGTATGCTCGCAAAATTGATTTCCCATCAACTGCAAACCAAAAGGCAGTCCCTTCTCATCATAACCGCAGGGAATACTGATGGCAGGAAGTCCGCACAAATTGGCAAGCACGGTACAAAGGTCTGTTTTGTAACGTGACACCGCATCTGTTAAGCTTCCAAAAGGAAAAGCGGTGGTATGGACAGTAGGACTAAGAAGCATGTCCACTTCTTCGAAACACTGCTTCACAGCATCGCAAAGAGCAGCACGACCCTCCTGTGCCTTTTTGTAATAATTATCATAATTAACAGAACGAAGAAAGTAATTGCCCATCATAATTCGTTGCTTTACTTCAAATCCAAATCCTTCTGTCCGACTGTTCACAATCATTTCTTCAATGGTATCATAATTCTTGGTACGGGTTCCGTACCGTACGCCGTCAAATCGTGCCAGATTAGAGGCACATTCTCCGCAAGCTAAAATATAATAAACAGGCAAAGAAAGAGCAAGTTCAGGGACAGAAACTTCCACTACTTCTGCTCCCAAACCACAAAACACCTCCACAGATGCCAATAACAGTTGCTCTAATTCAGAAGAAATCCCCTGCATCAGTTCTTTTAGCACACCGATTTTTTTGCCCGTTAACGGTTTTTGCAACTCCGATACGGTAGCAATCTTGTTTCGTTTTCTGTGAGTAGCATCGCGGCAATCAAATTCGGAAACGGTATCAAATACAATTGCCGTATCCTCCGTGTTCTTTGCCAGAATACCAATTTGATCCAAACTTGAAGCATACGCAATCAAGCCAAAACGGGACACCGCACCATAGGTGGGTTTGAATCCCACCACACCGCAAAAGGAGGCAGGCTGACGAACAGATCCCCCTGTGTCAGACCCCAAGCCGAACACCGCCATATCCGCTGCAACCGATACCGCACCGCCACCCGAGCTTCCTCCGGGAACACAATCTGTATGGTATGGATTTTTTGTAGCACCGTAATAAGACGATTCTCCCGTAGAACCCATTCCAAACTCGTCCATATTGGTTTTTCCCAAAAGTATTGCCCCTGCATTTTTCAGCTGTTCCACCACATGGGCATCATAGACAGGCTGATAGTCTCGTAACATGGCAGAACCGCAAGAGGTTGTAATTCCTTTGGTGGAAATGTTATCCTTAACAGACATGGGAATCCCTTCCAACAATCCGATTTCTTCCCCTCTTGCAATTTTCTCATCCACCTTACGGGCAGCAGTTTTTGCCTTTTTCTCCGTTACCGTAATGTATGCATGAAGGACAGAATCTTGAGTATGAATCCCCTGCAAATACTTGTCCGTCAGTTCAACGGCTGACAATTCCTTATTGACCAGTTGATGATGTAACGCTCTGATCATCCCTCTCCCCTCCTTGGTAGCTTAAAAAATCCATTTTTCTTGGTGGGAGCATTGGCAAGCAATTCCTCCTGTGAAACAGGCAGAATGATCTCATCCTCGCGCAATTCACAAGCATATTCGGATATCCACTCTTTATTGTTCTTGATTCCTTGAATTTGGTCAGCAAACAGAAGGATTGAGTTCAATTCCTTTTGCAATTGTTCCTCTTCCCCTTGCGAAAAACTTAATTTTGATAATTGGGCAAGTAATTTCAGTTCTTCCTTTTTTATCATAGAAGCCTCCAAAAAAAGAAGTGCCAACAAAACAAGTCTGTCGGCACCAATTTGTTTTATTCCTCTAAATCAGACACACCGCAGCCGCAGCCGGGTCTCGTATAGGGTTTGAAAAACACCGGATTCATCACATTCATTTGGGGAAAACATTGCGGCATCGTGCCATAGAGTGCGCATCGTTCCTCCGTCATTCCCATCCGATAAGGCATGGGCATCTGTCCCATCATGGGATAGCCATAGACCACAAAGGGCATCATTCCCTCGGGCATCTGACAGGATTGTTGTTCTTTTTTGCAATGTTCAAGTTCTGACATAATCTCCTTACTCTCCTTCCTCATACAACATTCATTATCATAGTATGAAAAAAGAAAGAAAATGTGCTAAATCCCAAACAGTCTTTCTGCATTTTCCCGACTTTTTCTTGCCACCTCTTCCACGGTCCATCCACGAATGGCACCGATTTTCTCCGCTACATGAATCAAAAATCCCGAATGATTCCGTTCTCCACGATGGGGAACAGGAGCAAGATACGGGCAATCGGTTTCAATCAAAAAACGGTCCTCAGGAATTTCTGCAATTACCACTGGCAAAGCCTTTGCATTTTTAAAGGTACAAGAACCGCCAAATGCTAAATACCAACCCATTTTAATCAGTTCTCTCGCCATGTCGGCACTGCCCGAATAGCAATGAAACACGCCTTTTACTTTGGGATATCGCTTTACTATTTCCATGGTATCTCCATGAGCATCCCGGTCATGAATCACCACAGGCATCTCCCGTTCCACCGCCAGTTGCATCTGACGGTCAAACCAATACCGTTGCACCTCTCTTGGAGAATTATCGTAATAATAATCCAAACCGATTTCTCCTAAAGCGACCACCTTTTCATGAGAAAACCATTCCTTCAGCTGCTCCAAATCTTCTTCCTTCATATTCTCCGCTTCGTGAGGATGCACCCCCACTGCCGCATAAACATGAGGGAACCGTTCTGCCAGCTCAATACTGTTATGGGAGCTGACCATGTCAGCCCCCACATTAATCACATAGCTTACATTTTGTTGTAATAATCCGCCAACCACCTGATCACGGTCCTCATCAAAACGGCCATCATCATAGTGGGCATGAGAATCAAAAAACATAACGCTCTCCTTAGCAAACCTTAGAACCACCGGACACATCGCCCAGAGTGGTCAATACAGATAAATCATCTCCGTCTTCTGCAGAAAGAATCATTCCTTGTGACATAATGCCGCGAATTTTCCGAGGTGCCAAATTGGCAATAATCACCACGTTTTTACCAATCAGGGTTTCGGGTTGATACCACTTTGCAATGCCCGATACAATCTGACGTTTTTCTGTTCCCAAATCCAAATCGAAGAGCAATAGCTTGTCAGCACCTTCTACCTTCTTGCAATCCAAAACCTTTGCAGTACGCAAATCCAATTTCAGGAAATCATCAAAAGAAATTTCGGGCAATTTTTCTTCTTCCGGCTCTTCTTCTACAGGTTTGGTGGGGTTCAACTGTTCCAATTTTTCCAGTTCCTTTTCCACATCAATTCTGGGAAACAAGGCATCCCCTTTGCAAACCTTGAAGCCTTCAGGCAATCCGCCCCAGGTTTTGGCACTGTCCCAACCCATTTCTTCTTGAATTCCAAGCTGTTCAAAAATTTGCTTGGAGGTGGTGGGCATAAAGGGTGCAATCAATACTGCGGTAATCCGCAAGGATTCTGCCAGATGGTACATTACCCCTGCCAGTCTGTCTTTGCTTGCTTCATCCTTTGCCAATACCCAAGGTGCAGTTTCATCAATATATTTATTGGTTCTGGATACCAATTTCCAGATTTGAGCCAAAGCAGTATTAAACTGCATGGTTTCCATCAATTCTTCTACCTTAACGGGAGTTTCTGCCGCCAATTCCTCCAGTTGATCATCAAACTCACCGGATTCTACTGTAGCGGGCAAAGTACCGCCAAAATATTTCTCAATCATGGCAACGGTACGGCTCAAAAGATTTCCCAAATCATTTGCCAAATCGGAATTGATTCTGTTAATCAACGCTTCGTTGGTAAACACACCATCTGCCCCAAAAGGAACTTCACGTAACAGGAAATAACGGATGGCATCCACACCATACAAATCAATCAACACAAGAGGGTCAACCACATTCCCCTTGGATTTTGACATTTTTCCGCCTTCAAGCAACAACCAACCGTGACCAAACACCTGCTTCGGCAAGGGTAAATCCAAAGCCATCAGCATTGCAGGCCAAATAATGGTATGGAAGCGAACGATTTCTTTTCCTACCAAATGCACATCTGCAGGCCAATAGGTATTAAACTTGGTGTCATCCTCCGACAAATATCCCAAAGCGGTGATATAGTTTGTGAGCGCGTCCAACCAAACATAGATGACATGCTTGGGGTCAAAGGTAACGGGGATTCCCCATGTGAAGCTGGTTCTGGAAACACAAAGGTCTTCCAAACCGGGACGCAGGAAATTGTTTAACATTTCATTTTGTCTGGACTGAGGCAAAATAAACTCAGGATTGTTTTCAATCAGTTCAATCAGCTTGTCCTGATATTTAGAAAGCTTAAAGAAATAACTTTCTTCCTTGGTCAACTCTACCTCCCGACCGCAATCAGGGCATTTTCCGTCCACCAACTGATGCTCTGTCCAAAAAGATTCACAGGGAGTGCAATACCATCCCTCGTATTCACTTTTGTAAATATCGCCTTTTTCGTACAGCTTATCAAAAATTTTCTGTACTACCTTTTCGTGGCGTTCTTCTGTTGTTCTGATAAAGTCGTCATTGGTAATATCCAGTGCTTTCCAAACCTTTTGAAAACCAGCCACAATTTCATCTACATAAGCCTGAGGAGTTACCCCTGCTTCTGCAGCTTTTCTCTCAATTTTCTGACCATGCTCGTCAGACCCTGTAAGGAAATAAACATCGTAGCCCCGCATTCGCTTGTATCTCGCCATTGCATCCGCCGCCACAGTGGTGTAAGAATGACCAATATGGGGCTTTCCGCTGGGATAATAAATCGGGGTTGTGATGTAAAACTTTTCTTGACTCATCGTTTCCTTACCTCCTAAAAAAATTCATTTTTATTTATTATATCAAAAACTATTTCATTTGTCAAACATTCCCTGCATTTTTCAATGAAAATAATTATAGTGAAACAAATGGTTTACCGTTGGCCGAAAAACAAAACGGATCTTGTGACAAAAACACACAACCGTCAGGAAAATTCGTTTATTTTCCTGACGGTTGCTGATTTGATAGATATTAGATTAGAAATTCATACTCAATCTCTTTATTTACTTGCAATAGACCATGTTAAGGAATTGCAGGCTCCGTGTCTTCGATTTCTTCCAATGATTTCAAAACTTCTGATAGAGAGAAATCAAAAATATGAGCATACGATGGTTGATTGACAACTTCCAAATCCCCCTCTTTCGGTAAGGTTTTGAAGATTTCCTTGATGATATCCCATTCACACTGGGATATGATTTCATCTTTTTGCTTTGTTGTCAAATCTTCTAATTTCGGCGAGGGAAGGTGTTTGGCAAAATACACATCCCACCAATACTCCTGTGGGGGTAAAAATCCGCTGTTTTTCCCCTCAGGAATCCATCGGAAGGAAGGAGCCATGTTGTCTAACCAGTCCGTCCTGATAAAGTAGTTAGTTGGTTTAAAGTCATCATATTCAAGCAACACTTCACGAGGCAATTGCCCTTGGTTGATTTTACTTTCCACTTCTTTTATGGTTTCCAAGAAACGATCGTCTGCTTCGGTGTCGATAGAGTAAAACGCATCATAATCTCTTTCGATCAATTCCCAAAAAGAATTTGTTTTTAAAAACTCCTGATATTGTTCTTCGGTAATTTCCCAATTTTCCAGATTGTTTGTTACATAGTCCAACAAGGTAAACAAATAGTTTGTTGCCAAAACCTGTTCCGAAGGAGTAAGAGGGAGTTGGAACTCTTGCAACATATCTGAAAACAATCCTAAGTTTTCAGAATCTGCATTCTGTTGATATATGGTTTCCAATGCCAAAAAGAAATCATTTGTTTCCTTTTCGATGTTCCGATTGGTATCAACTAACTTCATAAAGTTTTGTATGATAGACGAGGTGTTTGTTGATAACAGAAGCGATGCATTGTCATCATCAATCAGAAATTCTGCGAACGGTGGAACAAAATATACCAAAAAGGACGTAAGAAAATATAAATTTTCTGTAATTTCCGTTTCTCCGATTTTTAAAATCACGTCAGGATGAGTGACGAAAGAAATGGTTTTTTCTTCCCCGTTCCATGCCACATCCGAGCCCGTTAATTCGGACAGAAACCGTGCAGGTAACAATAAGGTTCCATCTGTTATAATGGGAGCCGAATGCATATCCAATTCCTGTTCACCATCCGAAGAGGAAACTTTTGCAACGGCACGATCCGGTGAAACAGAAATCACTTGACCTTGATAGATGATCGTGAGGGTTTCACCATCCATTTTGTCGGTAAATGTATCGATATCTGAAACGAGTACTCCAAGATTTGCAGCTGTATTGGAACATACATAAATTCTGTCATTTTGCATGACTGCCATTCCGTTGATTGGTTGCCCGTCTACTGTAATTTGAATTTCATTCGCAAAAACAGCAATGGGCGATAACACAGAAATCATCAATGCGATGATTAACATACAGCAAGTTTTTTTCATAGAACATCCCCCTTTTTCTTTTATTGTTGGGTAGAATAATAAATCATTTCAAGAATTGCAAGTCGTAAATCCAAGTTAACACTGTCAATCAACTCCTGATTTTTCGTTACAATCGCTTCTTCAATCGCTTTAAGCATAAATTGGTCTGCATATGTTTCACGCAACGCTTCAATTTCAACAGGCAGCATATCTTCTAAGGGCATCCGTTTGATAATGTGATATCCGTAATCTGTTTCAATCAATTCGCTGACTTCTCCGATTTCCAAAGCATAAGCAGCAGATTCAAACACTTCAATCATTTCATTTTTGGTAAAGGTATAGCCCGTGGGATAATCTTCCAGACCCGGGTCTTCAGAGTATCGATTCATTAATTCATCAAAATCGGCTCCGTCATTGATTTGGGACAAAAGTTCCTCTGCCTGTTTTTTGACAGTTTCCTGATCTTTGTTTTCATTATAGGTCAGTAAAATGTGTTTTGCAGTGATAAACTCAGATTCGTAAAAAGCTTTTAATTCATCGTAGGTAACGTCTTCTGCAATTTTATTGAACAGTTTTTCGGTATATACAGAAGCTTTATTGCACAAATCAAATTCTTCTGCAGACATACCGTATGACAGAATTTCTTTTTGAGCTGCTTTGTACGTTTCAGCAGAATCCACTCCGAAAATCTCCCATACTTCTTGTTCGCTTACTGTGATTCCCGCTTCTTCCGCCGGTTGAATAAATGCAAACATAAAGAGTGCACGGGCTTCCGGATTAACATCAAACTGAGTCAGAAGGAACTGGTAAATCCCTTCTGTAACATCCGTTTTGTTAATGGTCATAAAAACGGGATGATTTGTGGTAACGGTTACCGTTTTGGTTTCGTTATCCCAGTCAACCTGAGCATTGAAACCTTCGGCAATGCAACGAATAGGCACCAAGGTTCTGCCGTCAACTACATAAGGGGCAACGTCCAAAACTGTTTCTTTTTTCTCTGAATCACTTTGAATCACCATGGTGGGGTCATCCAAAGTCAATCGTTGCAAAATTCCTCTGCGGCCAATGGTGATACTGCGAGTTTCCGCATCCCATCCTACATAGGCACCTAAAGATTCTCCTACTGCCCGGAGAGGAAGTAACACTCTGTTATTCTCCGCATCAAATATGGGAGCTACATCAAATACAACAGGTTCTCCGTCCACCAAAACGGTGATGGTATCTTGTGCTCCTGCCGGAAAAGCAAGCAAGGAACAAATAAGGGTTACAAGTAGTACTAACGATAATTTTTTCATTGGTATCTCATCCTTTCTTTTTCTTACTTCTATCATACCTTATTTTCAATCAAAAGTCAATAAAAAAGGCGGATTTTTGGAAAGAATATTTTTTAAATAAAGAAGCAAAAAACAACCGCTGGTTGAATTTTGGAATACTGTAAAAACAGTTGCTTGTAAAACACAACTAATTCGTGATATAATAGCAATATAAAATTTTTTAAAAAGTCAAAAAGGAGGCATTAGAAATGGATGTTTCGGTAAAAAGAAGCAATGGCGTATTAAAGGTTGAAATTGATGGAGTTTTATACGATCCGGTTTCTTTCAAGTCATTTCGCCCCTCAGAACGGAATATTTCGGATTTTGCAAAGGCAGGAGTAAAGCTTTTCAGCATCCTGGTCAGCGGTTTACAATGCGGATATGATGTTCCCTATTCCTTATACGGAGATTGTTGGTTCGGGAAAGGAAATTATAATTTTGATGCGGTGGACAAGCAAATAGAGTTTTTTAGAGCACATTCTCCCGGTTGTTATTATGCCATTATGATTCACCTTGACACGAGAGATTGGTGGCATCAAATCCACGAGAATTTCCCGAAAAGCTTTGATTATCTGTCTCAGGTTATTTGGGACCGGGAGTGGCGAGAGGCAACAGCCGATTATTTGAAGGCTATGATGGAGCATGTAGAAGAAAAATACGGTGACTGTGTTTACGGCTATTTTATGCTGTGCGGAAAAGGAACGGAGTGGTTCAGCCATATTGATTTTCAGGAATCACATCCCATTAAGGAAGCCTATTATCGGGAATATACCAACAATCCCAACGCAACAATTCCCAAGAAAGAAGAAATGGAGCTTTCAGCAGAACTTTCTTTTTATGAGGATGAAAATGTGATTTCCTATCAGCGGGCACATGCAGAACTTATTGCAGATACCATTTTGTATTTTGCAACAGAAGCGCAAAAGGTGATTCAGCATAAAAAACTGTTAGGTCTTTATTTCGGATACTATTTTGAATTTGGAAATCCCAACATGAATTACATTAATGATGCAGGGCATTTGGCATTGGAAAAAGTGTATTTCAGTGATGATATTAACATGATTTCTTCTCCTGCCTCCTACTCGTTTCGGGAGCCTGATTCCACCAGCGCTTTTATGACTTTGTATAAAACATTGGATCTTCATGATAAACTGTACTTTTTTGAATATGACCAAAGAACCTATCTTTCTCAGGAATTTGCCTTGGCAGGCGCAGGATATTACTGCAAGACCGACCGTGAAGCAGTAGATTTAATGCGTCGGGATTTTATGCTTTGTGCCTCTAACGGAACAGCTCTTTGGTGGTTTGATATGTTTGAAGGTTGGTATGCAAGCGAAGGAATAATGAACGGAGTTTCTAAAATGGTAGAAATTACCAACCGGCTTTCCAAAATACCTTGTCATTCAGTGGCAGAGGTGGCAATCATCGGATTTCCGCAATCTATGTACAAAGTGAACAAAAGAAATAACATTCATTACAGTCTTGCAAGTGGTCAAAGAGAAGGATATATGCGATTGGGCGCGCCCTTTGATTCTTATGTTGCAGGTGATTTGGGAAACATTGATTTTTCTCAATATAAATTGGTCGTATTGCTGGATGGATTTGATATGACTTCCCAACACGCTCAAGTAATTGAAAATCTGAAACAAGCAGGAAAAACCATTCTTTGGATGTATGCGCCGGATTTTTGTAATGGTGGGTTGAAGCGCATGAAGGAATTAACCGAGATGGAATTGTCAGAAATGAAAGAAAGACCATCCTCTGCAGATCATGGCGTACGATTGCCCACACCCGGCTTTTGTATTACAGATAAAGATGCAGTTGCCTTATCAAAATATGATAACGGAAAGGTTGCAGTTGCCTATAAAAATACAGGGAGGTTTCTCTCTGTTTACAGCGGCATCGGAAAATTAGATGCAGAAATTTTGAGAAAAATCTGCCGTATTGCAGGAGTGCATCTGTACTCCGAAACCGACCCTGTATATCGTAACAATTGTCTGTTAGGTGTGTATGCATTTGAAGATACGGTGCTTTATGTAAAAGAAGACGGCATTTATGAAGACTTGTTTTCTGGAAAACGATATCGGTCAGAAAAGGGATGCTTGACCGTACCTAAGGAAGAATATGCCTCTAAATTGTTGATTTTGATTTCTTAAAAAAAGGAAGTGGTTGTATGTTTGACTATAAAACCTTGGCTTTCAACATCAAAAAATTCAGAAAAATGAGAGGAATGACTCAGGAACAGCTTGCGAAAAAGCTTTATATGACGGCACAAAATGTGTCAAAATGGGAACTGGGACTTTCAGTTCCTGATATAGACAAGCTTTGCCAAATCGCTCAGATTTTCGAACTATCTATTGATCGTTTATTGGGGCTTCATGAAGAAGAAAAACAATCTGTTATGCTCGCTATTGATGGTGGCGGTACAAAGACTGAATTTGTTTTGTTCACAGAGAAGGCAGAGATTCTCAGCAGACTTGTGTTGGAAGGAAGCAATCCCAATGCTTACGGAATGGAAAAAAGCTGTTTTTTGCTTGCAAAAGGCATTGACAGTATGTTAGAACAAAATATTAATATCTGTGCAATTTATGCAGGTGTGGCAGGAGCGGCATCGGGTGATAACAGAAAAAAGATGCTGACATTTTTGAAGAATCGTTACCGCACCATGAAAATTGAGGTGCAAACCGATATTTTAAATGTGATTTACAGTATGGGAAAACACGAAAACTGTATTGCAGCAATTTGCGGAACCGGTTCCATTGTGTATGCAAAATGCGGAAACCAACTGCACCGTTTGGGCGGTTGGGGATATTTATTAGACCAGGCAGGAAGTGGATTTGATATTGGTCGTGATGTGATTCGAACTGCTTTGGAACAAAAGGACGGTATAAAAGAAAAAAGTGTGCTGTTGGATTTGGTAGAACAGAAGCTTGGCGGAAATGTATGGAACAAAATTGATGTAATTTATTCTTCCGGTACGGATTTTATTGCTTCTTTTGCTAAGGTAGCATTTGAAGCATATCAACAAAAAGACAAAAACGCAAAGGAAATTATTGAGCACAATGCAGAAAGTTTAGCATTCTTAATCAATCGGGCGGCAGAGCAGTATCCTTGCGGAAAACAAGTAGTTCTCTCGGGAGGAATTGTATGCGGAAATCCTGAGTTTCAAATGGCATTGCTTGAGAAAATTGAAAAGGAATTTGAAGTTTTATTTGCAAACGAACCTCAGATTTGCGGCGCCGCTTTAGGATGTTATCGCATGCTCAAGAAAACAGATTCGTCTTTCTTAAACCGTTTTAAAAAACACTATAAAAAATTTTTGGAGGAAACCAATGCTGAAAACAGAGATGAGAAATGAAAAGACCAAACATATTGACAAGATGAGTGTGCATGAAATGGTTTCGGTCATGTGTGAAGAAAATTATCATGCGGTAAAGGCAGTAGAGCAAGCTTCGAAGCAAATAGAAAAAGTGGTAGAAGTGATTGCAGAATCCTTTCAAAAGGGTGGACGCCTGTTCTTTATCGGTGCGGGAACATCGGGGAGACTGGGGGTTCTGGATGCGGCAGAATGTCCGCCTACTTTTGGTGTAGATTACGATATGGTCAACGGCATCATTGCAGGCGGTGACGACTGCATGAGAAGGGCGGCAGAAGGTGCGGAAGACAAGGCAGAAAAGGGAGCCGAGGATATCAAAGCCAATGGTGTAAAGTCGGGTGATGTGGTAGTCGGAATTTCTGTTGCAGGAGGAGCAGCATATGTGGAAGGTGCATTGAAGATGGCACGCAGCCTTGGTGCAGTAACCGTTTCCCTAAGCAGTAATTACGGAACAAAAATAGAAGCTGTCAGCGATTATGCTATTGTCACCGATACAGGCGCCGAGGTCATTACCGGTTCCACCCGATTAAAGGCAGGAACAGCCCATAAAATGGTTTTGAATATTCTCACCACCTGTTCCATGGTAAAAATGGGTTATGTATATGAAAATATGATGATTAACCTAAGACCGAGTAATATTAAGTTAACAGATCGTATGGTTCGGATTGTGACGGAAATTTGCGATTGTGATTACGAAAAAGCAAAAGAACTTTTGGAACAAAATGACTGGAGCATCAGAAAGGCGGTGGAATTTGATAAAGGAAATCGGTAGTATCGAATAATACAATAATTGGATAGAAAATGACATTGACTTTTTACTATCGATTTGATATACTGAAAAAAATGTCTCGAGCAACAGAAAAGAAGCAGAATCGTATTCAAAAGAGGAAAGAATTGATGGGCTATTTATTGTTATTGATTTCGGTGTTGTCAGGAACCGCAAAGGGGTATTGCGGAAAGAAAATAAGCGGATATACCAATCACTATATGGATGCTTTGGTTGCCAACAGTCTCAGAATGGGAATGTGTATTATCATCGGATTTTTGTTGGTGGTATTTGGGGAAGGAATTTCTGATTTGATTCCTGGCGGAATTACTGTGCTGATTTCAGCCTTATCAGGAATTTCTACCGCGGTTTTTCTGGTTTCCTGGCTGCTTTCGGTCAGACAAGGGGCTTATATAATGGTGGAAGTATTGCTGATGCTCGGGTTGCTGATTCCTGTTTTATTCGGAATGGTTCTGTTTGGAAATCAAGTGTCCGCCAAGCAATGGATGGGGATTTTTTTGCTGGTATTGGCAGCTTATGTCATGTGTTCTTACCATATCTCTGTAAAAGGAAAATTGACGTCCAAAGCGATTCTTACTTTGATTGCCTGTGGATTGTCAAACGGAGTTACTGATTTGTCCCAAAAATTGTTCGCGGAATATGGTTCGGATTCTGCATTATTATTTAACTTTTATACTTATTTATTCACAGGGATCATTTTGGTTTTTCTGTTGCAAACAGGGAAGAAATCAGCGTCTCCTACAGTGAAGCTAAGGGAAATTTTTGGTTATTTGCTGGTTATGGCAATCTGCCTTTTCTCCGGTTCCTTTTTCAAAACTTTAGCAGCAAATTATTTAGACCCTATTCAGCTTTATCCTTTGTGTCAGGGGGTGGCTTTGATTTTGTCTACTTTGATGGCAAGCTTTTGTTTCCGTGAAAAGATGACCAAGCGGTCAGGATTCGGAATTCTTTTGGCATTTGGAGGATTATTGCTGATTCATGGTTAGAACGAAAAGAAAAATTGTAAGAAAGAGGATGATTACTATGAAAAAGCCCTTATTAAGCGAGCTTACCTTAAGAGAAAAAATCGGGCAATGTCTGATTCCGTATCCCTGGTATTTTTATCGGGAATGTGAAACAGATTATCGGATTCAGAGAACGGATGAAGAACGAAAAGCTCTTATTCAGGAAAATCAATTTGGTGCTTATTGGGAAGGATTAAAGGTTGCCAATCAAGGTGTTGACCTGGTTCCCGAAGCGGCAGGAAAACTGGACTACGAAACGAATCGTCAGATGTTGGCAATGCACAGCAGTTGGACAAAAATTCCTGCTCTCATGGCGGCAGATGCCGAACACGAAGGTGCGGGAACACAGTTTAACGGGCTGACCTCTATTTGCGGTCCTTTGGCTTTAGGTGCTGCCAATTCGGAGCAGGATTTGTTCGAATTGGGCAAATGTGTTGCAAAAGAGCTTCGTTGTGCGGGAATTAACTGGAGATGGGCACCACCTGTAGATATTTCAAACAGATTTTCGTTGGCGGTTATGCGGTCCATTTCTCCTGATGATCCGGATAAAATGATTCGTTTAACCAATTCTTATATTAAGGGAATGCAGTCAGAAGGGTTAGCGGCAACCGCAAAGCATTTTCCGGGAAATGATCGTTATGAATATCGTGATGGACATTTTTGTAACAGTATTCTTTCTTCTTCCGAAGAAGAATGGTGGAGTGAACAAGGAAGAATTTTTCAGGAAATTTTCGATGGCGGTGTTTATTCTGTTATGGTAGGATTTACTTCTTTTCCTGCGATTGATGATACCAAAATCAATGAAGAATATATTCCGTCTGCATTTTCCAAAAAGATTGTAACTGATTTGCTGAAGGGTAAGATGAACTTTAAGGGCGTTGTAGTAACGGATGCAGTGGAAATGGCATCCTGCGTTTCAACTTACAGTGATTATAAGAAACGAATGGTAGAACTGTTAAAAGCAGGAAACGATGTGATTTTAGGTTGCGAACTCAGAACTGCTGCATTGCTGGAAGAAGCGGTACTGGAAGGGGAATTGCCGGAATCAAGAATTGATGATGCTTGTCAAAGAATCATAGATATGAAAGAAAAAATGGGATTGTTTGAAGATAACTATTTTTCCCCTCCCTACAAAGGGGAAGATGTTGTCAAAGAAACCCAGGCACTCAATCAAAAGATTGCGGAAAAGAGCATTACTTTAGTAAGAGATAAATATGGTTTGATTCCCGTAAAGCAAAGTGATATCAAACATGTGACCATTGTTTGTTCTTCTCATTCAGATGGATTTTCAAACGAATTGGAGTGCATGAAGAAAGAGTTTGAAGCAAGGGGAGCAACCGTTACGATGCAACGTCGGGTAGGCGGAAAGCCGGATGTAAAACGATTTAACGAAACCTCTGACCTGATTATCTATGTGGCATATGTTGCAAGCCATGTTCCCATGGGATGGCCCACCTTATTCGGGGATGAATGCAGAAGCTATATTTATGCATTTGGAGAAGGTCGAGAAAAATCCATCGGTGTTTCTATGGGGTATCCTTATATTCATTATGATATCATGGGAAATGCTCCTGCATTTATTAACACCTACGGAAAAAATCCGGACTCCATGAAAGCATTTGTAAAAGCCGTTTATGGTGAAATTCCCCTTGTGGGAGAAAGTCCGGTAAAATTAATACCGGATCATATGAAATGGTAATACTGTGAATGGAATCCAAGAGGTCAATTCCTTCTCCTTGAAATGCCTGTGCTTTTATACTAACATATCACTAAGGGGTGAAATCCTGAAATACGGATTTCACCCCTCAAAAAGCTGAAATAACATTATTGTTTTTAATCTTACAAGAAATCACGAAGTACTAACTTGGTCGAAGTTGGTTTCTTTAAAAACACCTTACTATCAAATGAATTACTATCAAATGCAAAGGATAATACACATAAAATAAATATTTCATCTTCCATGGTCCACGTTTTCCGTTATACAAGGCAAGGAACAATAGAGAAACCAAAGAATACCATTGAATACTGCCAAAAGACAAGGAAAGCAAAATGAGTCCCAATGCAGCCATCGCTAGTTTTCCCCATTTTGTTTTGGGCAAATAAATCAATACGGGAAGCATAACACCCCAAAAATCATAATCAATTCGAAAAGTACTGCCTGTCAATATTTTTGGGAGCAATTCTGTCAGATAAAACACACCAATCAAAGAAAGACAAAGCAGCACAATTCCCATTCCGCTTCTCTTTTTCACGGTATCGTCTACCAGATAAATCAAGCAAATGGATAAGGAAAACGTAACCAAAACACATTGGTACAAGGAATCCATAACAATAAAATAAACCAACTGACAAACAAGTGCCAACCCTGCCATCAGGCCAAGATAACGTTTTTTGTTTTTGGTATAAGTGCAACCTTCTGCAATCATATAAGCAAAAATCGGAAACGCAAGTCTTCCGATGATGCGAAAAATCAGTTGGTCGGGAAACAATTCCTGTCCCACATGATCAACGGTCATCAGAATCAACGCAATGATTTTTAATTGATTTCCTGTTAAAAATCCTTTCATGCTATCATCCTTCTCTTATGTATTCAATCAATGGTTTGATAGACTCCCGATCGGAAAAATCCCCGTCTGCATCACAAAGAGTCACCAACAGTCGCTCCATTTCGGTTGGATTTTCCTTAGAGGACATGATTTTCTTCAAGGTTTTCAGCGCAGTTCTGTGCACGGGAGACAATTCCTTCAAAACCATTTTACCCAAGAAATGGAATGTTTTTATTTTTCCTCTGATTTCGGGTTTGAAATTTTTCTCCATTACCATTTTTCCGTAATATTCCTCATATTCCAAGGGGGTAATGCCCGTAGTATAAATCGCCAACCTTTTCCCTTCCAATTTTTCCATATTTTTGGTCAATAGAGTAACACCGTTGATCACCTCGGCATACAGCCCTCCGCCGTAAACAATGGCGTCATACTCTGCCAAATCCTCCGCTTTTACCGATTTCGCCTCAACAACGGGGCAATTCAGTTCTTCTCCGATCCACTCTGCATACTTCTTTGTGGAACCGTATTTGGTTTTATAAACTACAATCGTTTTCATTCCAATCTCCTTATTTTTTTAATTGAATTAAAATTCCCGCTACAATCATAACCAAACCGACAACCGAAGAAAGAGTCAGCGGTTCCTTCAGAATCAGCCAAGTCCAAACCAAGGACAAAAAAGGAGTGATGTAAGCCAAATTTGAAATTTTCGCCGTATCCCCTTTTGCCAATGCCAACGCCCAGGTGGTAAAGGCGATTGCAGTTGTAAACACTCCAATCCAAAACATTCCTGCTGTTTGGCTCCAAGAAAGGACAAACCAATCCTTTGTAAAAACAATATAGAACAATGATATGAGCATGGCTACAAAATAATACAACATCATGCTTAAATATTTATTGTACCGTTTTTGCTTGTTCAGTACACAAAACAATCCGTAAGAAAGAGCTGCCATGATGCAATAAACCGCTCCGACAATACTGCTTTTTTCCACCTGCAGAAGATTTCCGTTTGCGGTAACCTGCACCACCCCAAGAAAGGAAAGGAAAATCGCAATCCCCTTTTGCAGAGTCATTTTTTCCTTTAACAGGATACATGCAAACACCATTGTCATCATAGGCCACAAATAATTGATGATAAAGGCTTGGGAAGCATTCATGCGGTCAATTCCCAGATACAAAAATAAATGGTATAAAAAAATCCCGATGGTTCCGATGACGCTGATTTGAACATAATCGGTCAGCTTGTATGTTTTCAGTTCCAAAAATGTCCCCTTTGCCAGATTGAAAAAAAACAAAAAGACAAAGGAAAACAAGGAGCTTGCAAGCATAATTTGCATACTGTTCAGACTCCCCAGCAACAATTTCGTCACCGTCGCTGTGGTAGACCATAAAAAGATAGAAATCCCTGCATAACAATATTCTTTTTTCATTACTTTCATCTGCTTTCTCTTGTTGTATTTTCATTTCATTCTATACCGGTTTTTGGTGTAATACAAATCTTGTTTTTGTCAGGTAAACTTAGTTATTGAAGCAGTACAACGCACTCGGCGTGAAACCCTTTGTACAAACTATATATGTCATGCCATAAACTCTTATGTAATAAGGGCTTATGGCATTTTGCAAACCTGCTAAAACAGGTGTTTTTCAAAGTTTTTTCGCCATGCAATCAGGAAAGAAATCAACTTTCCCATTTGTGTGGTCGAGTTGTTGTTTTTATATATTTTAAAAATATTCAACTTTCATTTTAGATTTACTATGATATACCCTTTTGGATGTATAGTTATCTTGCCGATTACTATACCCATTTTAGTACATTCCACGATAGTGTTGATCGTTGAAGTTATAACACCTTGAACATTTTGGTAATATAGCTTTAACTTCATCAATATTTTCAAGATGCAAACCAGAAATGCTGAATCGATCACGTTTTTTGAAATATGTATCTATCCACAAATCAATTTCGGCATTTTTTAGTTTTTCGTTCTCGCCTTCAACAAGCTGAAAACATTCCCATATAGTCCCATATCCTGCATCGTCAGAAAATATAAGCATGTATGATTCATCTTGACTAAAACAAAGATAAAACCAATCATCAGAACCATATCCGCTAGTTGATGATTTGTTAGGTTTGTATTTCATATAACCACTATATGAAAATTCAATTTTTTTACCTTGTTTTGTACTCATTCTAAATACTATCATATTATTTATATCCTTTCTGTTGAAACACCGAACTATAAACTGCTAATTTATCATCTTAAAATATTTAAAAGCATCTTTAATAGCATCCGCTTTTGTTTTCGGACAATTTGGTTGTTTGTAGTCATCCGATGGTTTATTATAGTTTTCTCTTTCAATAATTCCGCATTCTTTTTTAACTTGTGCAATATTTAAAGACGACACCTTAAAACCATATTTGTTTAAAACATATTCTTTTATCTGACCATATGTTGCTTTCATTTCGGGTGCAGTTACTTCAAGTTCATCCAAATTAAGTTCAACTGTTATAGAGTCGCTTTCTTTCAGTTTGGTCAAAAGTGCTACTGTCTCCACATGCGCAGTTCTTGGGAACATATCAAAAGGATACACCTCTTCTCCCATGTACCCGGACTCTGCAAACAGTTTCATATCCCGTGCAAGGGTGGCAGGATTACAGGAAACATAAATAATCCGTTTGGGAGAAATTTTCAAAATCGAATCTATTAATTCAGCTGAACATCCCGTTCTGGGAGGGTCAACAACCACCACATCCACAGGTTCATTCTCAAATTTTTTCACCGCAGTTGAGGCATCACCGCATAAAAATTCCACATTTTCAATCCCGTTTTTCTCTGCGTTTTTCTTGGCATTTTCAATGGCCTGAGGAACAATTTCCACGCCGTACGCCTTCTTTGCCTTATCTGCAAACAGCAAGGTCATGGTGCCGATTCCGCAGTACAAATCAAGGATGGTATCCTCTTTGGAAACGGCTGATAATTCCACCGCTTTTTGATATAGTTGCTCCGTTTGAGCATGATTCACCTGAAAAAAGGAATGGGGTGAAATCTGAAATTCCAAACCGCAAAGACGGTCGCTGATGGTTCCGTCACCAAAGAGAGGAATCATTTCCTTCCCCAACACCACATTGGTTTTTTCGGTGTTCACATTTTGCACTACCGTAATTTGTTCTCCTAATGCATTCCTCATTTTTTCACACAAAAGCTCGGAATTTGGTAATTTCTTGCCGTTTGTTACCACACAAACCATGGTTTTTTCGGTACCATACCGAAGATACAAATGGCGAATGAGTCCGCGGTGAGTGGTTTCATCATAAACGGTTGCCCCTGTCTTTTGCATATACTCTGCCAAGGCTTTGGAAGCAAGATCGGTTCGTTCGTCCCCGATCAAGCAATTTTGACAAGAAACCAAACGATGAGACCGTGCTGCAAAAAATCCCGTAACAGGAACACCATTCTCCATTCCCACAGGAAGCTGAGCTTTATTCCGATAATGAAATTGCTTGGGAGAAGGTCTCACCTCCCAAACCTTCAGATGCAATCCGCCGATTCGCTCCACCGCATCTGTCACAAGCTGCTTTTTCAACTTTAATTCTTCCTCGTAAGACATATGCCGAAGCTTACATCCTCCGCATTGGGGGAAGGACGGGCAATCAATCTCATTTCTTTCTTCCGATTGGTTCAGTAAACGGACAATTTTCCCATAAGCATAGGTCTTTTTCACCTTCAATAATTGGACCTCTGCCTGCTCCCCTTCCAACATCCCGGGAACAAAAACAACAAATCCCTCCGCCCGACAAACGCCTTCTCCTTCGTTGGTATATCCGCAGGCGGTCAAAGTCATGATTTCATTTTTTTGCGGCATAGTCTACCTCCCGTTCTTTCGCAATCGTTCCAAGATAGATTCCATATATTCAGGGATGGGACAAGAGCAACTCATATATTCTCCCGATGATGGATGAACAAACCCAATCTCCACTGCATGAAGTGCCTGGGTATGAAGTCCGAACGGATTTTTACTGCCGCTATACACCTCATCCCCGATGACAGGATGACCGATATGCTGCATATGAACTCTGATTTGATGGGTTCTTCCCGTTTCCAGACGACATTCTGCAAAGGTATATTCCCCAAACCGTTCCAACACTTTATAATGAGTGACTGCCGAACGGGAATTTTTTTCGGTAACGCACATTTTCTTCCGTTGGGTAGGATGACGCCCGATGGGGGCGTTAATAGTACCTTCATCCTCTCGAAGATTTCCGCGAACCAGGCAAACATACACCCGTCTGCAGGTTTTTTCTTTGATTTGCTCTGCAAGACTCAAATGGGCTTCATTTGTTTTGGCAACCACTATCATTCCACTGGTGTCCTTATCCAACCGATGGACAATCCCCGGACGAATCACACCGTTGATACCCGAAAGCTTTCCTTTTGCATGAAACAATACTGCATTGACCAAGGTTCCGGATTCGTTCCCGTTGGCAGGATGAACCACCATTCCCTTCGGCTTGTTAATCACCATCAATGTTTCATCTTCGTACACAATATCCAAAGGAATGTCCTCAGGCTCCACCTCTAATTCCTGAGGAGGAGGGACGGTTACAATAATTTCATCCATAGGAGAAACCTTCATACAGGTTCGCACCTTTTTTCCATTACAAATAACCTTGCCTTCTTCGATTAACCGTTGTACATAAGAACGGGTCATTTCTTCACAGACAAGGCTGATATATTTATCAATTCGTTCAGGCTCCGCACCTTGGGGTACAACAAAAATTTTTTCCGTCATTTTGATTTTCCTCGCAATATATAAAATCCAAGCACAATCATTCCTACTACAACACAACAATCTGCCACGTTAAATACAGGAAAAGAGATAAAACGAACCTCTAAAAAGTCAATCACGTAGGAAAGACGGATTCTGTCAATCAAATTCCCTACCGCCCCTGCCCAAACGGCAGAACCGCTGATTAACAGTACAGGATTAGTAATCTTATTTCGTATCAGATACCAAAGCGCTGCCGCCAAAACCAAAACAGTCAGTATCAAAAACAACCATTTCTGACCCTGTAAAATTCCAAACGCTGCTCCGGTATTTCTCACATATGTAAAAGAAAAAACACCATCTATTACATCAATACATCCTATTGGCTGCAGCTTCATTTGAGCCCAATATTTGGTCATTTGATCAATTACAATCAACAAAACAGCAAACACCAAATAAGGAAACAACAAACCAACGGAAAATTTCTTTTCTTTCTTTCTCTTCTTCATACTGCCTCCAAACAAAAAACATCTTTTATGGCAATGCATAGTTTTTTCGGTAATAAGAGTGGGCGAACTTTCCGTCCGCCCACAGATCGTTTTTTATTCTGCCAGAGTATCCCGACAACGTTGACACAAATGGTCTTCTCCCACTGTGGTAGAATACATCCAACAACGTTCGCATTTTTCACCTTCTGCAACGGTCACTTTAGTCCACAGATGTTCTGTTTGTTCTGCTTTTCCTTCTGTTCCGGTTTCGTTTAATAACTCAACTGCAGAAACAATCAGTAAGCCTGCAAGTTCGGTTTCATATTCCTTCAACAGCTCATAAGTTTCATCCGTTGCCTGCAAGGTTACCTTAGCACCAAGAGAATGACCGATTACCTTAGCGGCTCTTGCTTCTTCCAATACTTTGGATACATCGGAACGAACGGTCAGCAAAGCATCAAACCGATTCATCAATGCGTCATCTTGATATTCAGGATTTACTTTCGGCATTTCATTCAACAGAACATGTTCTGTTTCCACGCCCTCGTGATGAGGCATAAAACTCCAAATTTCATCAGAAGTAAACGCCAAGATAGGAGCAAGCAACCGAACGAGAGAATCCAAAATCAAATACATGGCAGACTGGGTACTCCGTCTATTTTTCGAATCCGCCTTTTCGGTATACAATCTGTCCTTCAAAACATCCAGATAGAAATTACTCATTTCTACAACACAGAAATTATGAACACTATGATAAATAATATGATAATCAAAGTTCTCATATGCTGTGATGATGCGTTCTACAAGGCGGTTCAGGGTAATCATTGCCCAACGGTCAATTTCTGTCATATCAGAAAAACATACCAAATTCTGATTGGGGTCAAAATCACTTAAGTTCCCCAACATAAATTTCGCAGTATTTCTGATTTTACGATACACCTCGGACATCTGCTTTAAGATTTCCTTGGATACACGAATGTCAGAACGGTAATCAGAAGACGCAACCCACAAACGCAAAATATCCACGCCGTATTCCTTGGTCAATTCCATAGGATCCAAACCGTTTCCTAAGGACTTGGACATTTTCTTACCTTCTCCGTCAACCACCATACCGTGGGTCAACACCGTTTTATAAGGTGCTTTTCCGGTAACGGCAACAGAGGTCAGTAAGGATGACTGGAACCAACCACGATACTGGTCATTTCCTTCCAGATAGATATCAGCCGGCCACTGCAAATCAGGGCGCTGCTCCAATACAGACATATGAGAAGAACCGGAGTCAAACCATACATCCATAATATCATGTTCCTTGTCAAATTCCGCACATCCGCAATGAGGGCAATTTGTTCCTTTAGGCAGAATTTCAGATGCTTCCATGGCATACCAAGAACCGGAACCTTTTTCCGCAAATAAATCACGAACTGCTGCAATTGTTTCATCGGTAATCAATTCCTTACCGCAATCCTTACAATAGAAGATAGGCAACGGCACACCCCACAGACGTTGTCTGGAAATACACCAGTCAGAACGGTCTTTTACCATGTTGGTAATTCGTTCCTGACCCCAAGAGGGAACCCATTTGACACTGTCAATTGCTTTTACTGCATCTTCCTTGATGGCATCAACAGATGCAAACCATTGCTCGGTGGCACGGAAGATAATAGGATCCTTACATCTCCAGCAATGAGGATATTGATGCTCAATATGCTCTACTGCCAAAAGTAAATTGTTTTCTTTCAGGCTTTCTGCAATCACTTTGTTTGCCTTTGCATAATAAAGGCCTTCAAAGGGACCTGCCTCGCTGTTCAGAACACCCTTTCCATCAACAGGAACAATGGTTGGAAGCTTATAAGCCTGACACACATTAAAGTCATCTGCACCAAGACCGGGAGCAGTATGAACACAACCGGTACCTGCATCCAGAGTAACATGCTCTCCGGTAATAATCAGGGATTCACGCTCCAAGAAAGGATGTGCACACTTCATCAGCTCCAGCTCTTCTCCACGGAAGGTTGCAACCTCCTGATAGTCGTTCAAACCAATTTTTGCCGCAACTGTTTCTACCAAATCCTTTGCCATAATGTAATGCTCGTCATTCACCTTGAGCAAAGAATACTCAAAACGTGGATTCAAAGAAATGGAAACGTTACCCGGTAAGGTCCAGGTAGTGGTGGTCCAGATAACAAAATACACCTTATCTAAATCACCGGTAACAGGAGAAAGTTTCCCCAAATCATCTTTCACAGGGAATTTTACATAAATAGAATCTGTTCCGTCTTCTTTATATTCAATTTCAGCTTCTGCCAATGCAGTTTCACAGGTAGGACACCAATAAACAGGCTTTAATCCCTTATAGAGTAAGCCTTTTTTTGCCATCGCACCAAACACTTCAATTTCCTTGGCTTCAAATTCGGGTTGCAAGGTGATGTATTCATTATCCCAATCGCCCAGAACACCTAAGCGACGGAATTGTTCCTTCTGATTGTTCACATATTTCATAGCGAAATCGTGGCAAATCTGGCGGAATTTTACAGGTCCTGCTTCTGCACGGTTTACACCCAATTTTTTGATTGCCTGTGTTTCAATAGGCAATCCATGGGTATCCCATCCGTGAATCATAGGAGTACGGAAACCTGCCATATTTTTGTATTTAATCACAAAATCTTTTAAAATCTTATTCAGAGTGTGACCCATATGAATGTCACCGTTGGCAAAAGGAGGTCCGTCATGCAAAATATACATGGGCTTATCTGCCTTTTTCTCCAACAATTTTTGATATAAATCTTTTTCTTCCCATGCTTTCAACATTTCTGGCTCACGCTTAGGAAGGTTCGCCCGCATAGGGAACTCGCTGTTTGGTAAGTTCAGCGTACTGCTGTAATCTACCTTCTCCATTGTTTTTCACCTCATTCGTCTATTTTTACTGCAACATTTACAGTAAACGTTTTGCTTTTATATAAGTTCTGCCTTTTCGGCTTAAACCGCCAATTTCATCTAATTCTGCTCTTCCTAATCCTCGAAGAGAAATTACATCGCCTGTACACAATTCTGCACTCAACGAGGTCAATTCTTCCCAATTCACCGTAACACGACCGGAACGAATTGCTTCTTGCGCTTTCCCTCTTGGCAACGAATAAATCGCTGCAATAACACAATCTGCCCTCAAAGATGCAACAGTATCCGTCACTTCTCGAAATTTTTTCTCCGGAATTTTCACTTGATCAATCGCAATTTCTCTTGTTTTTACGGAATATCTGCCAATAGTTTTAATTTCCTGCAACAAAAAATCCACCAATGCTGATTCACAAAAAACCGTTGCAGAATGCTCCGTCACCAAAATATCCCCCGTTTTGGAACGGTCAATTCCCAAATTCATCAAAGCTCCCAGCACATCGCGATGACTGACCTCCCATGCAACCGAAGAAGTCACTTCAACTGCACTGACAGGAAACCATGTTCCGTCCGCTGCTTCTTCTCCAAAAGAAACCATACAACGCTCTGCACCTTGATATCCACCCCATAAAACAGGCTCGCAATCGCCAAACCAAAGTCTTATCTTACGGCATTTTCCGGGATCAAGAAAAAAAACGGAAGGCTTCCAACCGCCTCTCGCTCCTCTTGCCAAATCATAAAGCCTTGAAAGGAGAATTTTATCTTCGTCGCAAGCTACCTGCTGTAATAAATTCTTTTTTTCTATCATAACACTATCCGAATCAACATAATCAGTATTGTCTCGCAAAAATCGGCTGCAATCATTACCACAAGATACGACCAATCAAAAAATCCGGGTAAGGAAAATCGTTTTTCCAAAAAGATTCTGACAGGATACAAAATCGGTTCTGTCAAAATAATCAGCCATTTCCCCAAGGGATGATCCTCATCCATGGAAAAAAAGCGGAACAACACCCGCATCAATAACAACATATTAAATGCCGAAAAGAAAATGCGGACCGCACCGATAAACGATATGGCAATCAAAGCGACCAGCCGCCTCGTTTCAATTCATCCTTAAAATCTCCGAGAATGCTCACATTATAGGGGGTTACCAAAAAGATTCCGTTGGAAATTTTCTGAATATTTCCACCCAAAGCATAAACAGAACCACTCAAAAAATCCACAATTCTTCTGGTAACATCTTTAGGCAAGGTTTCCAGATTGATTACAACGGGATTTTTTGTCTTCAGATAGTCTGCTACATCCTTTGCTTCTTCAAAGCTCATGGGGGACATTACTACCACTCTCAGTTGTGCAGTTGTGTGAATATTCACAACCTTACTTCTTTTGTTCAGCGGATTTACAGTCTGGGTTCTGGTATCACCGGTGCTTTCCACTTCGTCTTCAAATTCCATCAATTCTTCGTCATCCGCTGTCTCAAACCCCACAAAATCCATAATCTGTTTTACAAATTTAGGCATCATTTTTACTTCCTCCTGATTGTTTTTTATAATTTACTGCTGATTTGCAGCATAAATTCTTGCTCCGAAAATTGAAGTTCCGACACGCACCATAGTCGCACCTTCTTCAATTGCCGCGGTATAATCACCGCTCATGCCCATAGACAGTATATCCATATTCACATGTTGATAATGCTCTTGCTCAATTTGGAATGCAAGCTGCTTCAGTTTTGCAAAATAAGGCTTATTTTCATACGGCTGCGCCACCGGTGGCGGTACAGTCATCAATCCGCAAAGCTGAATTTTTTGTTTGCCTGCAACACATTCTGCAAAGTTCATTGCCTGATTGGGAGAAATTCCAAATTTACTCTCTTCCCCCGAAACATTGACTTGCAACAATATTTTAACATCACGGTTTTGAGTCAATGCTTCCTTTTCCAAAGCATCCAGCAGATGAAGGCTGTCAACCGAATGAATCAAATTTGCAAAGGGTAATACCTGCTTGATTTTATTCGTCTGTAAATGGCCAATCAAATGCCAATCAACGTCATGTTCAATTTGCTGATGCTTGCGGCACAACTCCTGAACACGATTCTCTCCCACAGCTTTGATTCCGCATTGTAATGCTTGCAAAATCGCGGGAACCTCCACTGTTTTTGTGACCGCTATTAAGGTAATGTCTTCCGCGTTTCTGCCACTTTTTTTTGCTGCTTCTTCAATCTTTTTCTTTACTTGTTCAATTCGTTCTCGAATTTCATTTTCCTGCATCATCGCAGCAATTCCCCTTCTTTGATGTTGCTTGTCTTCTCGTTGATAATTTCATCATACAGTTTTACTTGATTGTCCTCTGTTTGTTCAGAACTGATGATTACAGTTTCATCTGTACCATATAGAATATCCACAGGGCAGAACACCGCCACCCCATCTTTTATCACATAAACACCTGACATATCACCCTTCACACGAACGGCAGAACGTGAAAAACAACTTCCTTCATATCGATGCTTAATTAATTCTACTTTCAATTTACGATTATTCAAAGCCGCCTTCACATCTGTCATACAGCTGACAGACACGCTCACTCTTCCGTCCTGTTCTGGAGAAATGGTGGCAATTTTGGCAGTAATCCGTTCGTTAGAATCACCGCTAAAACGCAAATGAACCACATCCCCTACCTTTAGGGTATCCAACTGCTGTACCGTTAAATTAAATAAAAAGTACCATTTATAATTGTTTACAATTTTTGCAACCGGCGGAGAAGAAAATTCCGATTTTGGATTTGAAATTTCTGTCTCCATCAAAGTATCCACATCTTTAGGTGTTAAGCTTCTCAAATTCGATGTACCCACTCGAGCTTCAAATCCATCTACCGAATAAGTAAATACACCTGCCTGTTGCGCGTAAAGCTCCTCGGTTTTCAATCCGCTCTCAAGCTCCTGCTTTTGGGAATAAAGCTGATCCAATTCTCCGGTTTCTTCTGATTTTTTTCCTTCTAAAATCAACCTTCTTCTATGAAGTTGACTAATTTCGTTCTGCAAATCTGAAATCATTTTCCCATCGCAACAAACGGAAGCATCCACGATTTCCTTCATCAATACAGAAATTCTCGTGTTGATTTTTTCAACATCATCCAAACCGCTTTCGAACATTTCTTCTTTTTGCTCCAAACGGTCAATTTCCTGATTGATTTGTTTCAATTTTGCTGTTGTATCCGAAGAAACTTCACCAAAATATGCAACACCCAATTGTTCCCCAATACCCACACGAGTACCGTCGTTATGCGGACTTTCAAAAATACCGCCATTGGTCATGGTATAAACCCACTCTTCGCGTACAATCATTCCTTCCACTTGCACCGAATTTTCCAGCACACCCTGACGAACCAATTCCGTGCTAACAGGGTTACTGGCAGCAGAAATAATGGTAAAAGCCACAATATAAACAAGTGCCAATATGATAACGGCAATTGTAACAGTCTTTTTCATGTCTTATTTTTCAGCTTCCTCTCCTGTCATAATACTGACGGGTTTTGAGGGAACAATAGTTGAAATCGCATGCTTATACACAAGCTGTTGTTTTCCCTCCACATCCAGAATGACGATATAATTATCAAATCCTTTTACAGCTCCCTTGAATTGAAAGCCGTTTGTCAAATAAATAGTAACGAATACGTGTTCCTTTCTGCATTGGTTCAAAAAAACATCTTGCAGATTTAATGATGATTTTGTCATAACTCTATTCCTCCTATATTTTGAACAATTCAGGAAACCCCTGCAATGTTTCTATTTCATCTGCCACTTCCGCCGCCGTACGGTCGGTAGCATCTACCCATATCATTCTTTTGTCAGCTTTAAAAAAGGTCATCTGTCGTTTGGCATATCTTCGACTAGCCTGACGAATTTCATCAGCCGCTTGTGAAAGAGTCATGTTGCCTTTAAAATACTGCTCCATTTCTTTATAGCCAATACTTTGAAAGGATGTGCCTTTCATATTTTCCAATAAGGAAGCAACTTCTTCTTCCAATCCCCGCTCCAGCATCTTGTCCACCCGATGGTTGATTCGGTCATACAGCTTTTCCCGTTCGTAATGCAAACCTATTCTCAATGTTGCATAAGGGGAAGGACGGGAAGCCGCTTTCTTTTGATGCTCCGTCATGGTAATACCCGTCACATGATAAACCTCTAAAGCACGAATCAATCTCTTCTCGTCATTGGGATGAATCCGCATTGCAGATTCAGGGTCAACATTATTTAATTCGCTATGAAGCACCTGACTTCCTTCTTTTTTTGCTCTTTTTTGTAAACTTTCCCGAAAACTCAAATCGGATTGACCTTCAGAAAAATCTAAATGGTCCGTAACTGCACGCAAATACAGTCCGGTTCCGCCTGCTAAAATAGGTAGCTTTCCTCTGTTTGCAATTTCACAAATCGCACGCTCTGCTCTGGTGGTATAATCAGCGACAGAAAAATTTTCATTTAAATCAGCAACATCTAAAAGATGATGAGGAATCCCTCTCATTTCTTCTTTGGTTGGTTTTGCCGTTCCAATATCCATGCGACGATATATTTGCATGGAATCTGCAGAAACCACTTCTCCACCGTGTCGAACCGCCAACTCCACTGCAACCGCAGTTTTCCCTGAAGCAGTAGGTCCTGCAATCATCAGTAATGGTTGTTTCATCTGTTACACAATCCTTTTAAATTGCTTTTCAATCATTGTTTTGGTCATGGTAATCACAATCGGTCGACCATGAGGACAAGTGGACGGAAGATTCAGTACATCCTTTACCATTTGTTCCATTTCTCTGGGATGAAGATTGTGATTTGCTTTTAGTGCTTTATGACAGGCAATGGAATATAACAATTCACTTTCTGTTGTTCCACGGTCACCTGCATTCTGAATCGCCCGATAGGTTTCCCAAAAGAGGGTTTCTGCATTTTGTCCTTCATTGCTGATGGGAGCACCTGTAAGTCGATAGGCATGGTCACCAAATTCTTCCAATTCAAACCCAACAGAAGACAGAAAAGTCAATTGTTCCTGCACCGCTGCAAAATCTGATGCAGTCATATCCAGCACCACAGGCATCAGTAACGTTTGAGTAATGGGATGGTTAGATTCTCTTTGGCGCAGCAGTTCTTCAAACAAAAACCGTTCATGGGCGGCGTGCTGATCAATCAGCAACATTTCTTCACCGCGCTCTGCCACAATATAAGATTGAAACAATTGTCCCAAAATACGAATTTCGCAATTCTCATCTGTAGGTGTTACAACTGTTTTTGGTTGTTCTGTCTCTTTTTGTTGCGACGGTTCTGCTTTGATTTCCGCAACAGGCTGCTGCAAAGAGGGTTGTCTTTGATCATCCTTCTTCTCAACAATTTCAGGTAAAACTTCTTTTTTTACAGGTTCTGTCCACTTCGGAACAAAACTCGGTTTTTCTGTTTTTTCCCGGACAGACGGTATCATAACCTCCTGTTCCAAAGGTTCGGGTGTTTCCTCTTTTTTCTTTTCCTGTAACGTAATCTCCGGTTGATAAGTTGCACCGTACAATGCATTTTTTACTGCCCAATAAATGGCACTCATAACCGCTTTTTCATTGGAAAATTTCACTTCCAGCTTTGCAGGATGTACATTCACATCTGTCAAAGACCGTTCCAACGATACCAAAACAACACCAAACGGATATTTTCCCTTCATCATCCCGTCTTGATATGCCTGCTCCAAGGTTGCCGTCATACCTCGGCTTTTCACTAGACGACCGTTGACAAAAAAAGTCTGATAACTTCTGGTAGAACGTGCAATCGCAGGTGTTCCGCAAAATCCTGTTACCGTTACACCTGCATCTGTATATTGCAATTCCACCAACTGATTGGCATATTCCCTGCCGTAAATAGCATAAATACAATTTTTCAAATTCCCGTCACCTGGAGTATGCAATTTTTCCTTCCCGTCCGAAATCAAACGAAAGGATACTTCGGGATTTCCCAAAGCAAGATGAATGACCACATCTTGCACTGCTGCTGCTTCCGCTGCATCTTTTTTCAAAAATTTCATTCTGGCAGGCTGATTGAAAAATAAATCCCGTACGGTAAAGGTTGTCCCGTCAGGGCAGCCTGCTTCATGAGAATCCTCTATCTTCCCCGCTTTCATGCTAAGGTACATTCCAAATTGCTGTTCCTTCGGTTTGGTAAACACCTCCACACGAGAGACTGCCGCAATACTTGCCAAGGCTTCTCCCCGAAATCCCAAAGTACCAATCGCAATCAAATCCTCAGCATGTTCAATTTTACTGGTTGCATGACGTAAAAATGCAGTGGGCAAATCCTCGGCAGTAATTCCGCTTCCATCGTCAGAAATTCTCAAAAAACTAACACCGCCGTTTTTCATTTCTACCGTAATTTTTCCTGCTCCCGCATCAATGGCATTTTCCGCCAACTCTTTTACTACGGATGCAGGACGCTCTACTACTTCTCCTGCCGCAATCATATCCGCAACCAAAGAGTCCAACACTTTAATCTGAGCCATTTCCTGCACCTCCTTTTTTATCCTTGTAATTTTTGTTGCATCTGATACAAACAATTCATCGCTTCGATGGGTGACATGGTGGAAACATCTAAATTCTTTAGTTGCTCCAGCACTTCTGCACTTCCCAAATCACCAAGCCCCATCTGCATTTCCGATTCTTCCTTTATTTTTGGTAAAGACTTACTCTCCGGTTTTCCTTCTTCCAATGATGCAAGAATCTTCTTTGCACGTTTTAAAACATTGGAAGGAACTCCTGCAAGCTTTGCTACTTCAATTCCAAAGCTGTCATCCGCTCCACCGCGAATGATTTTCCGCAGGAATACCACATCATCCCCCCGTTTTTTTACCGCAATACAATAATTCTTCACTCCGGGTAACTCATGTTCCAACTCCGTTAGTTCGTGATAATGTGTAGCGAACAAGGTTTTTGCACCCAGCAGTTTCGGATCCACCACATGCTCAATAACCGCCCATGCAATGGAAAGCCCGTCAAAGGTGCTGGTTCCCCGTCCAATTTCATCTAAGATAAGTAAGCTTTTAGGGGTAGCATGTTTTAAAATATATGCCACCTCGCTCATTTCCACCATAAAAGTACTGCGTCCCGATGAAATATCATCCGATGCACCCACACGTGTAAAAATCTTATCCACCACACCGATTTGCGCGGAAGAGGCAGGTACAAAGGAACCAATCTGCGCCATCAATATAATCAATGCTACCTGACGCATATAAGTCGATTTTCCTGCCATATTGGGACCTGTAATCATAGCAAGGCGGTTTTCATTGCGGTCAAGCAAGGTATCATTGGGAACAAATAAATCTGTTCGTTGCATTTGCTCTACCACAGGATGCCGCCCATCACGAATCACAATTTTATCCGATAAATTAATTTCGGGCATACAGTAATTGTTTTCTGCTGCCACAGCTGCCAAAGAACAAAGACAATCCGTCACCGCTACGGCATGAATGGTTTTCTGAATTTTCGGCAAATTGCCGCCAATAGTCCCGAGAAGCTGTTCAAACAACTCATATTCCAAAGCCGCAATCCGTTCTCCTGCACTTAATATGGTATCCTCCAGCTTTTTCAGTTCATCGGTAATATACCGTTCACAGTTTGCCAAAGTTTGTTTTCTGATATAATGCTCAGGCACCTTATCCTGAAAGGATTTGGTTACCTCTATGTAATAACCGAACACTTTATTGTAGCCGGTTTTTAAATTCTTAATTCCTGTCCGTTCCCGTTCTGCCTGTTCCAACTCGTTAATCCATTGCTTGCCGTTTTTCATGGCTTGACGGTATTGGTCCACCTGTTCATGATAGCCTTCCTTGATCATACCACCTTCTCTGACGGAAAAAGGCGGTTCATCAGCCACAGCTCGCTCCAGCAAAAAACATAAATCTTCCAAAGAATCTAAATTCTGATATTGCTCTGAAACCATTCCGCTTTTGCTGTTTGCAAGCAACTGCTTGATTTGCGGAAGCACCTGAATGGAATTACGGAAAGAAACCAAATCACGGGCATTGGCAGTTTTGTAAGAAATTTTACTCATCAGCCGTTCAATATCCAACATGCTTTTGAGCACTCTCATCAATTCCTGACGACGGATGCTGTCTGTAAACAATTCCTCCACACCGTTTAACCGTTTTCGAATGGCAACACAGTTAATCAAAGGCTGTTCCAACCATTTCCGAAGGAGTCTTGCTCCCATGGCAGTTCCTGTCCGATCCAAAACGAAAAGCAAAGAACCGGCCTTGCTTTTTTCCCGCATGGTTTCGGTGATTTCCAGATTACGACGGGTGTTCAAATCCAAATCCATAAACTCCCCGTCTGTATAAGAATGAATCTCACGAATATGCTCCAACGACACCTTTTGTGTTTCCTGTAAAAACCCGAACATGGCGCCACAGGCACGAAGGATGTAGTGTTGTTCTTCAAGACCAACACTTGCAAAATCGGTGGTATGAAACTGTTGTTCCAACGCCAGTTTTGCCTGTTGGGGAGAAAAGCACTCTGCATCAAGAGTTCCCACACGAAGTCCAAACCGTTCTTCTACAAAGCTTGAAAATTGTTTTTCGTCCGAACAACCTGCATTAACCAGCAATTCGCTGGGATGATATCTTCCGATTTCGTTATAGATACGAAATAAATATCCGTCCCCTTCAAATCGGGTTGCAGAAATTTCACCGGTGGTAATATCACCAAAAACAATACCGCCACCCTTTTCATCCCGATAGATACAACACAAATAATTATTCTTTTTTTCGTCCAGAACATTGGTATCAATCAGCGTTCCCGGACTGACTACACGGATAATTTCCCGTCTCACAATTCCTTTTGTAGCTTTCGGGTCCTCCACCTGTTCACAGATGGCAACCTTATATCCCTTTGCAATCAAACGGGCAATATAGGCATCCGCTGAATGAAAGGGCACACCGCACATCGGTGCACGGGCTTCCAGACCGCAATCGCGACCTGTCAATGTAATTTCCAGTTCTTTGGAGGCAACCTCAGCATCGCGAAAAAACATTTCATAAAAATCACCCAAGCGGAAGAACAAAATCGCATCTTCATTTGCCTGCTTTATTTCCATATATTGCTTCATCATTGGTGAAAGCTCCGCCATTGCTCCCGCCTCCTTTTCCCGGTTTGGTTTAGTGACATCCTCCGCAACTGTCACAGCTGCCGCTGCAACCGCCGCTTCCTTGAGGAACCACATATTGAGCAATCAATGTGTTAATCTTTTTCATCAATGCATCAAATGCCTGTTGGGTATAAATATATTCCTTAATAGTGGGATTTTCATTCAGCTTTTGATACTCAGAAGTCAGTTTTTCCTTATATTCTTCCATTTCTTCTTTGGAAGGTTCTCCCATTCTGACCTTCATAGAAAATTCGTTGGTCAGTTCATTATAAGCGGCAAGCTGTGCCTGAGCAGTTTCATCTGCCAACTGTGCTTCCTCCGCCTTTTTCATATTCAAATACTCGTCACTTTCTGCAATCAGTTTTCCCAAAATCTGGGCTTGTTCCAAAATATCCATTTTACTTAACTCCTTTCACCAATCAGAGACCAGGTTTGTGCCTCTGTTATTGTTACATTAATATATTGTCCAGTCAGTTCTTCTGACCCTTTTAAATGAACCAATTTATTTCCTTCTGTCCGCCCTGCAAGCATTGCTTTCTCATGCTTTGCGGCACCTTCTATCAGAAGTTCAAAGGTTTTTCCTACATAAGATTCATTAATTTCCCGTGAAATTCGGTTTTGCAAATCTAATAATTTCCCAAACCGTCTCGATTTATCCTCTTCTGTGGCAAAATCCTCCATGGTTGCCGCTGGGGTACCGTGACGCTTGGAATAAATAAAAGTAAATAAGCTGTCATACCGCACCTGCTCCACCAACGACAGGGTATCTTCAAATTCGGCATCCGTTTCACCGGGGAATCCCACAATCACATCGCTGCTCAACACCACATCGGGAAGATACGAACGAACCATGGTAATCAGCTCTAAATAATGCTCACGGGTATATTTCCGATTCATCACCTGAAGCACCCGATTGTTCCCCGATTGAAAAGGCAAATGAAGCTGATTGCAGATATTGGGAAATTCTGCCATAGTCCGCACCAGCTTTTCGCTGATATCCTTGGGATGAGATGTCATAAACCGAATTCTGCGAAGTCCCGGGGTTTGCGCAACCTCAGAAAGCAAATCTGCAAAATCGCATCCTCCTGCATAGGAATTTACATTTTGCCCCAACAGCATCACTTCGCTGATGCCGGATTCCACCGTCTGCCTGACTTCTTTGAGCACATCGTACTTTTCGCGACTTCGTTCTCTGCCCCTTACATAAGGCACAATGCAATAAGAACAAAAATTGTTACAACCATACATCACCGACACACCTGCCTTCACAGGGTTGTCCCGTAAAATCGGCAAATCCTCCGCGATGGCACCGTCAAAGGATTCTGTTTCAAACACACGTTCCTCCTGATAGGAACGATATAAAATTTCAGGAAAACGGTACAAGGCATGGGTGCCGAATACCATATCCACATGAGGATATTTTCGTTTGATGGTCATAGCCACCTGCTCTTGCTGAGTCATACATCCGCACAAAGCAATTTTCAAAGAAGGCTTACGGCGTTTATGATGCTTGAGGGCACCCACTTTTCCATACACCTTCAGCTCTGCATTTTCCCGCACCGCACAGGTATTAAACACAATCAAATCCGCCTGATTCAGGTCATCGGTAAACATAAAACCCATTTCCTTCAACATTCCGCAGATTCTTCTGGAATCATTTTCGTTTTGCTGACATCCATAGGTCTGAACACACGCCATACGACCGGTCAGAGAAAGGTCTGCCACCTGCTGCATATACTGTTTTTGACGGTCAATTTCCTGCTTGGAAATATGCTGACTCTTTGTATTTTTATTCTCTGCCATACCCGATTTCCTTTCTGATCAGACTTTCACTGAGCATAATACCCCAGTATCCTTTAATTATACCTTTTTCTTCGGATTCTGTCAATGGTTTTTGACAGGAAATTCGAAAAAAGAGTTAAAAATTTTTTAATATTTTCTGTTTTCTCTTTATAGAATTCCACAACATACCAAAAAACTTAAAAAATAACAAACAGTTTTCTGGATAACCCTTGCTTTTTTTTGCAATTCCCGTTATAATAGAAGTATGGAAAGGATGGAAACGATGAAACATTTGTTAAGCCACGTCCGCCGTTGTGTGGAGGACTATGATATGATTCAATCCGGAGATCGGATTGCTGTAGGAATTTCAGGCGGAAAAGATTCTCTTTGTTTGTTATATGCCTTAGCCAATCTGAAACGGTTTTATCCTAACAAATTCGAACTGGAAGCAATCACATTGGATATGGGCTTTGAAGGACTGGATTTTTCTAAAATCAAAGCCTTGTGCGATACCTTAGAGGTTCCTTATACCGTAGTCAAAACCGATATTGCTCCCGTTATTTTTGAAGCAAGACAGGAATCGAATCCTTGTTCTCTTTGTGCGAAAATGCGACGGGGAGCACTTCATGATGCCGCTCTTGCAAGAGGGTGTAAAAAAGTAGCATTGGGGCATCATTTCGACGATGCGGTAGAAACCTTTTTTCTCAGTTTGTTTTATGAAGGCAGAATCAATTGCTTCTCCCCTGTCACATTTCTTGACAGAAAAGGAGTAACTCTGATTCGTCCCATGCTTTATTTGCACGAACGAGAAGTGGTAAAATTAAAAGAAAAATATACTTTTCCCGTGGTGCACAACCCCTGTCCCGTAGACGGACATACAAAACGGCAGTACATTAAAGATACGCTTCGAAATTTAGAACGGGAAAACCCCGGATTACGGGACCGTTTCTTCGGAGCAATTCAACGTTCTGAATTAGAAGGCTGGAAAGTAGTCAGAACAGAAAAAAGGAGGAAAAAACATGAAGGTTAGAAAAGCAGTGATTCCCGCAGCAGGTCTGGGAACGAGATTTTTACCTGCCACAAAAGCACAACCCAAGGAAATGCTCCCTATTGTGGACAAACCCACCATCCAGTACATTATTGAAGAGGCGGTTCAATCGGGCATTGAAGACATTATTATTGTAACGGGAAGAAGCAAGCGTGCCATCGAAGACCATTTTGACAAATCCTACGAATTGGAAGCAGAGCTTTCCAAAGGAAAAAAAGAAGAACTTCTTTCTCTGGTACAAGATATTTCTAAATTAGCGAACATTTACTATATTCGTCAAAAAGAGCCCCTGGGGCTGGGTCATGCTATCCATTGTGCAAAAACCTTTGTGGGCAATGAACCCTTTGCGGTTTTGTTGGGAGACGACGTGGTGGATGCACCCCAAAAGCCTTGCTTGAAGCAGATGATTGAAGTGTTTGAACAATATCAAACTTCTGTTTTAGGTGTGCAAACCGTCCCTGAACAAGACACCTGCAAATACGGTATTGTAGCAGGAACCAATGTGGCAGACCGTATTTATAAAGTAAATACCTTGGTAGAAAAACCAAAGGTAGAGGAAGCACCCTCCAATGTTGCAATTTTGGGACGATATATCATCACTCCTGAAATTTTTACAGAGTTAGAACAAACCACGCCCGGCGCAGGCGGTGAAATCCAATTAACCGATGCATTGGTTCGTCTTGCACAAAAGCAATGCATCTATGCTTATGATTTTATTGGCAGACGCTATGATGTGGGAAACAAGGAAGGATTTTTAGAAGCTACGGTAGAATTTGCTTTGAAACGAGAGGATTTGAGAGATGAATTTTTGGCATATTTGAAAAGCCTGTCCTTGTAAGGAGACATAGAGCCGTGAAAAGAAAATGGATTTATCTTTTGTTGGCAGGTTGCATGCTTATGACCGCATGTGGTAAAAAGGAAGTGGTGCCGTCTCCCTCGCCCACTTCTGAAAATGCATTAGACAGTTCGTGGGAAGAGATCATCGAACGTGGAAAAATGGTATTTTGTCATACTGCTGACGATACTTCGTTGCAGCATTTTTCCGAAGTTCTGTCAGAATATATTGCAGAAGCCTTGGGCATTCCGTTGGAAATGGTAACCTGTTCTCCAAAACAAGCCAAAGCAAATATCAAAAAGAAGGTTGCCGACCTTACGTTCGGAAAACCCGACCATGCTTTGGGATATTCGGAAGTTATCTTAAAGATTGACAGCGAAGAATATGTATTATTATATCGCAAAGGCGATAAAGAGTTTGAAAGCCTCCTCGCTTCCGTGTTGCAAACCATGGCAAACGACGGAGTATTTACACAAATGAGCCTGGAATGTTTTTCACAGGATTATTCCGTGATGCAATCTCAGTTCGATACCGGGTTGCCGACAGAGGAGGAAGCGGAAGAATACGATAAACACTTAAAAGAAATGAGATAAACCTATCGACAGGCTGGCAGACCAAGAAAAAGGAAGGGATATTTTGTCAAAATGAATCGCAGACAGTACGGCTATCCGCAAGTGTTCATTTTGGCAAAAAGCAAGCAACCGCCTGGGAAATTCAGTATTTTCCAGGCGGTTTTTTACGATTTTATTATAGATGAAACATCCATAATTCACTCTTTTTTCCTTTTGTGTGCTTGCGGTAGACCGACTTTTTCGACGGTCTGAGATAAAGAAGGACGTAGCAAAAAGCATTTTGCTACGTCCTTCTTTATCTGTTTTACCAAATTGTTATTCTTTCTTCAGGCGGCAAATACATTCCGTCTCCCGGCTGAATATCAAATGCATCATAAAACTCTCCGAAATTCTTGACCACATGATTAACCCGCAAAAACTCCGGTGAATGAACATCGTTTTCAGCAAGATAATTTACGTAATTCTGACGGCTATACTGTCTCCAGACAGTAGCATAATGAGTGAAAAACAATTGATAATCCGGAGCATCCAAGGTTTTCATCACATCCAATGCACTTGCCATACCGCCCAAATCAGCAATATTTTCCGACAGGGTTAATTCACCATCGCATTTGGCATGATTGCTGATTTCCACACCATCATACAACAATTCTACCTTTTTGCATTTTTCCTCAAATACAGTTCGATCCTGTTCCGTCCACCAACTATGATATGCTCCGTTTTTATCATAATCAGCACCGGAAGAATCAAACGCGTGGGTAATCTCGTGTCCGATAACCACGCCGATTCCCGCAAGATTTTCCTCCTCCTTTGCATCCTCATCATAAAAGGGTGCTTGTAAAATTCCTGCAGGAATGGTAATGGAGTTATAATTTGGCATATAGGCTGCATTTACCGTATAGCAATACATAGGCCACAAAGTATGATCTGTTTTTTCTCCAATCATTTCCTGACTGACATAAGCATAAAAGGATTTGATTACAGTAGCATTAGCGAACAAATCACCGTCAAACGTAACCCCTTCAAAGATATCATAAAACTCTTTCGGATATGCTACATTGACTATCATGTGGTCTAATTTTTCAATGGCGTTGTTGCGGGTAGTAACACTTAACCAGTCTGCACGTTCCAGCCTTATCTTAAAATCATCCTTTAGTTGATTGACAAGAGCAGTTGCCTTTTCTTTAATTTCGGGAGAACAAAACCGTTTGGCATAATCCTCTTCCAAACATTCCGGTAAATACGTTTGCACCAATGAAACCGCATTCCCTTTCGGATCAAGAGGAATCTCTACGTCATACATAGCCTTGACAAAATCAATGTAAGGCTGTTGCATATCTTGGGACAGCAAAGAAGCAGAATCCTGCAAAAGCCAGAATTTTAAATAACTTTTTATTGTTTCCAGATTTTCTTCCTTCAAAAATTCAATGGTTTTTAACACTCTGCCTTCGTCTGTCAAGACAAAGAAGCCCCCTTTGTCCCATGGTGTAATTAAAAACCACGGTACATTTCCATCCAGTAAGTTTGCAAATTCCCTGAATTCATAACGGGCATAAGTTTTCTCAAAATCATAATAATCCTTCAGGTCCAAAGAGGCAAGAGCAATTTCTCGCTCCATCTCATACATCATAGCAGCATGCGCATCCGCATCTTTCGCTGATTCTCCGCCCAATTCCAAAGTATCGGAAACCAGATTCAGGTATGCTTCCTTTGCTGTCGGGTCCTCTGTTTCAAAATAAGCTTTTTCCAAAATTCCGGACATTCCACTCACGTATGCCACATAAGATGCACCGCTTTTTATATCAACATCAGAAAACATTCCCAAAATGTTGATATTTCCGGTAGCCTCGCATATATAAGCATGAACGTACAATAACTCGCTTAAGGATTTTGCCTCATCAATCCTTTGAAGCGGTACTTGAATGGGTTTAATCCCCTGCCCATTTCGAGCATTCACATCTGCTGCTGCAGTATAAAAATCCTTAACTCTTTGTTCTTTGGTATCTTCTTTCCAATCTCCTTCTACCATCTCCATAATAACGGTTTCCAACTGCTGCGAAGTAACTTGACTGACATCATAAAAGGTTCCTACAGACAAATCAGCGGCAGACAACGTTGTGGTATCTAACCATTGCTTGTTTTGTGTCATATAAAAATTATCCTTCAAATTGCTGCCCAGATACGCCCAGATACGACGAATCAACAATTCCATTTGTTCTTCTGTTACATTGTCATCCACACCTAAACGACCGTCAGGATATCCTGCAATAATCCCTGCTTGCCTTAAATTCGCCAAATCTGAAACTGCCCAATCAGGCAAATCAGTAAATTCATTTCCAAAATTACCAATGGTCAGTTGATATTCTGTGGGAGCAGGCAAATTCGGGAAGGCGCGACTGAGCATCGCCATTGCTTCCACACGACGAACAGGGTCATTTTTCCGTAAATTTCCATCTCCGTCACCCTTCATAATATCAGAGGCTTCAATTTCTTCGTTGTAAGCATCCGCAGCAGTCAAAATCATTTCCAACACTTTTCCCCGAGTTGCAAATTCAGATTCTGCCGCTACACCGTAACAATTACTGCTGATTATAATAAATACCAGACAAAGCAAACTCAACCGTTTTTTCATATTAGTCTCTCCTATTCATTTGTTATGTCATACTATATTGTAATTTTTCTGTCTTCACCGTCACCAAAACGAATCAAATCAAGAGTCCCCTCAGAGGGAGTCCAAACCATCAAATCCAACGCAACCCTAAATTCTCCTTCCTCGCCATAAGGCTTTACAGACCTTGTCACGACCTGATAACAAGGAAGCGAATTGGTATATTCATCCTTCGACTCTCCGGGAGCCCATAAAGAATCTACATGGGTATGACCGCTTAAGACTGCAATCAGCTTTCCGTTTTGATGTTGAAAAGCATTTAAAATCGAAATAACGTCTTCAATATCATCAATCCATCCGCAAAGGTCTTTGACATATGCCTTTGCCGTACAATTTCCGTTCCACACCTCAAGTGTTTTCTCCGCATCTCCTACATAATAGTAATAAAAAGGAACATGAGAAATCAGAATTACATTTTTATCGGTATCCAAAGCCTTTTCAGCAAGCCAACGAATCTGTTTCTCTCCAAATTTCCAACAAGGATGGGGCATTTTGGCTTCTATATCCGAATCACAAGGAACAGATAAAAAAACCAATCTGGTGTTGCTTTCATCAAAATCAACATAATAATAGGAACCCTCTTCCCCATATTGGGCAGCTTCGTTTCCGTAGCGATTCTTTACTATCTCGTTCCAAAAATCTGCTTTAAAAAAATCTGTTCCGATTCCGTCGTGATTTCCGTTTGCAAAATAGATTGGACTTTCGCAAGTCTGAAACGCTTTTTGAAACAAATCCGTTAAAAGGGAGGATATTTCTTTATTGGCAATATGTTCATTTCGGCCCAACATCGCAAGATTATCGCCTAAATCAATCACTCCATTTGGATTTATTTCCTTCAAACAAAAAAGGGCTTCCAATAAATTTTTCACTGCAGAATCCTCGCACGATGTAACATGCCAATCAGTAAAAATCGGCATCACCAGGGAATCTTCTTTTCTGATTTCGTTTATTTTTTGCTTCACCGAAGCCATTATCATTTGGTGCATATCCATTAACATTCCTCACGTAGTTCTTTTGATTTTTTCTTAATTAAATTGTATCATAAACAGCATTAACTGTCAATGTTTTTTTCTACCTGTTGAACTAAATATGCCATCTCTCCACGGGTCAGAAAAGCCTCGGGTCGAAAGGTGCCGTCAGGAAATCCTGAAAGAATATTTTTTCCTGCTAAAGCCGTGATTTCTTTATAGGACCATCTCTGAGGCGAAACATCGGTAAAAGGAGATGACTCATCTTCATATTCTGCACCAATCACCCGATAAAGAAGGGATGCCACCTCTTCTCTTGTCATTTCTTCATCAGGTCGAAAGGTACCGTCCTCATATCCAAAAAGCAAGCCTTTTTTTGCCATAGCACCGATTTGTTTTTCTGCCCAATGTCCTTTCGTATCCGCATAAGGGCTTAATTCCTCAGAAAGGTGTAACATTCTGGCACAGATTGCCGCTGCCTGAGCGCGAGTCATGGCTTCCTCGGGTGCAAAAGCAGTATGATTCACGCCTACCATATATCCTTTTTCAGCAGAAGACAAAATGGCATCTGCCGCAAAATGCCCGGCAATGTCTTCAAAATATTTTCCGTTCAGCCAAAGAGAAAAATAATCCCAAACATCTGCCGTTTCCTGACCTAATGCCCAGGAACCTGCACCTTTCAACTCGTACTTGTCAACTAATGCAAGTTTTTCTTTTAAAGAATTGCTGTTTTCAAACCAAATGACATATTTTCCAGGCTTCATAGTCTGACCATTAATCACCAGATTGTCTGCTTCTGTTAAGCTGAATTCTGCCTTTGGACTTCTTGTTACTCTGTCATAAGTCACCTTTGCATCATATCGGGCAATGATTGACTCAATTCTTTGACAAGAAATGCCTTGACCCGAAATCTCGCCATTCTCCGACCAGATGCGACCAAAAAAAGGAAGGCCTAACACTATTTTTTCACGCGGCACAAAATGTAATGCATATTGGATCGATTGTTCAACAAAAGATAAGCTTGCTACCGGTCCTGATTCTCCTCCCTGATAATGCTCATCATATGCCATGAGAAATAAATGATCAGCAATTTCACCCAAAGCTTTGTAATCATAGGAACCGTGCCAACCCAATGTCCACCCCTCGGGATTTGCTGCCACAGCAACAGAAACCTCTCGGTCGGCAGGTATTTTTTCCCGAAGGAGGCGGACTAAATCGGTGTAAGCATCCCGATATTTTTCTGACACATTTTCAATATCTACATTAATCCCGTCCAAATGATGCTCCATAATCATTTGGTACAATTCTTCTGCCAACTGTTCCCGATTTTCCAACGCTGCAACACCGGAAGCCCGATCCCAATGATTGCTCAAAAAGGGCACTACCTTCATTCCCTGCTGATGAACACTTTCAATAAAATCATGAGAAATGGTTACCTGTTCTAACTGTCCGTTTTGGTCTAAGTTAAAATATGAAGGAGAAATCACTCCCAAGGAACCCTGGGTAACAGAAATATATTCCAATTGTTGACTGTAAGTGCCGAAAAATACATAGCTCATAGCATAGCGGTCTGATTTAGAAACAACCTGAGATAAGGGAATCACCACCGTTATCGCCCCCACCAATACAATATTTCTAATTTTTCGAAAACTTGGACTTTTTGTTAAAAATTCCAAAGCTGCTTCTGTGGATGCATTATAATCTGACAAATAAAAAACAACATCATATGAATGGTCAGAATTCTCAATCATTTCTGTACGAAACATAAAAACACCTCATCCCTTTTTTCATTAGGATAAGATGTTTTTTAAATTTTATACCTGCCAATAACTAAGGCTGTAAGGCGGCATTACAATTCCGTCGGAGAAGGAAACCATTTCCTCTGTTACCAAATTTTTCACATTTTCCGCTCTGATATCTCCCCGAGCGCAATACTCATAGTCTGCACAGTTGCAAGCAACCAGCATCCGTTCTCCTTCATATTCCCGTTCAAACACAATCTGTTGATTGGTCATGACCGCAATCCGAAAACTTCCTTTAGACAGTGCCATACTTTGTTGTCTGACCTTTGCCCATTGACTGATTGCTTTTGTTAATTCGTTCCATTGAGGCAATTCCAATGCAGGTCGCAAAGCGGCATCTCCCTGTTGTTTTTCTCCTTCGATTCCCCATTCACTGCCGTAATAAATACAAGGAATCCCGGGCATTCCCAACAGAAAACCAAACACAAGAGGAAGGTGATTTTTATTTTGTAATATTGAAGCAATTCTGGTCACATCATGATTATCCGCAAAGGAAAACAACTGCTTTTCCCGATATAAGCACCATTGTTCACTTCCGAATTGACGATGAATCGAATGTCCGATTTCAAACATATTGTTGCAATTAAAAGCGGAATACAATCCCTTATAACATTCATAATTTGTCACACTGTGTAAAAATCCCAACAAACGATTGTAGTCACCGTGAATCATTTCACCTACCAAGAAAAATTCAGGATTTTTTTGACAACATTCTGCCCGTAACCTTCCCATAAAATCTTCATTTACCAAATAGGCTACATCCAGACGAAGTCCGTCAATCTGCCACCAATCCATCCATTGCTTTACACAGGAAATTAAATAATCCTGCACTTCTCTGTTTTGCAGATTCAGCTTGACCAATTCACAATGTCCTTCCCAACCTTCGTACCAAAATCCGTCATTGTAACAGCTGTTTCCGTTAAAATCCAGATAAAACCAATCACGGTAACGGGATTGATCTCTGTGTTGTTTCACATCTTCAAAGGCGAAAAAACCTCTGCCCACATGATGAAACACGCCGTCTAACACAATGCGAATTCCCCGTTGGGGAAACAAATTCCAATAAATCTTTCTGATGTTTGATGTATTTCCCCGTTTGCTTGAACGGGATTGCCTGAATGAAAAAAGATGCGGATTTATATAGGCCTCGCAAAACATCTTCACTTTTTTCATATAGCATATTGTGAACACAGCCATGATAGATATTGCATGCACCGAATTTTATTGCTCTTGTGACAGCAGTATCATCAATCAATGGCAAGAGTTCATCAAGACTTCCTTTTATGGGCTTTGTATCATAATAAAACTGGAAAAGGTCAGATGGCTCCCAATTTAAAATTTCATTTTTCCCTGAAAGAAAACCGCAAATCAGTTCTCTATGGGGTAAGGGATCCAGCATTGTGTTATAGGTCGCAACATCTGATGGTGATAATTCATCAAGTATCACGACCATATCGATATCGCTGTTTTCTGTCGCTTCTCCACGGGCAAAACTCCCTTGCATGCCAACAAACCACACACGGTTGCCGAAATGCTCTTTCATAATTCGAACGGCATCCTGATTTATCTGTGGTTTTGTTTCTGTTCCTGCGGGATAGCACTCGTATTTTTCAGAAAGATACACTTTCCCAAAAGCTTCTGCCATTTGACTTCGGCAGGAATTATGTACACAAATAAATGCTATTTTAGTTTTTGGCAACGAAATGCCCATTCACGCATCTTGTTTCGCTGTTTTCTTTTTTATGGCAAACCACACATTCCATCATCACATCCGTTTCCGGATATTCAAGGGATGCTTTGCAAATGAAACATTCTTCGTTCATTTTAAATTCCTCTTACTATCAATCTTCTGCAAGTTTCTCCAAAGTTTCTCCGGCAATGCGATAGGTAGTCCACTCATCCATAGGCTCTGCACCCAAGGACAAATAAAAATCAATGCTTGGTTTGTTCCAGTCAAGGCACCACCATTCAAGTCTTCCACAGCCTCTTTTCTTTGCAATCTGTGCAAGCTTTTTCAAAAGTCCTTTGCCATAACCTTTGCCTCTATATTCAGGTTTAACAAATAAATCCTCTAAATAAATTCCTGCACGACCTAAAAATGTAGAAAAATTATGGAAAAAGAGAGCAAATCCGACCTCTTTTCCGTCTTCTAAAGCAAAAATAACCTCGGCTTTTTTCTTTTCAAAAATCCATTCTTTCAGAAGTTCTTCAGTGGCGATTACTTCATCAAGCATATTTTCATATTTAGCCAATTCTCTGATAAATTCCAAGATCAATGCACTATCAGTTTCTGTTGCGTATCTAAAGTTTAAATTTTCCATAATACAACCTCGTTAAATTTTATTACTTCTTCGGCTGATAAAGTCCAACTGTTTCTCTATTCCTATACTCATGCTTTTCGTAATAGCCGATTAGACTACCGTCATCATCACGAAGAGCAACCATATACACATCTTTGTTCTCCTCGTTATTGCGATAGGTGTAGATGATGTTATTGTCCTTACTTTCTCCAAACCATACGAGAACCTTTTCTATCATTTCGTTGGCGGATGAAGGATGACAGCCTTTAATACTTTTGCCCGTCAAATCCTTGTGATAACGCTCTATCGCTGACGGATTCATATACACAATAATATCATCCATATCGCAAACAACCACAGGGGCTGTGTCTTGGTCTAATACACTTTTTAATAATTTATTTAACATTTTAATTCTCCCTAATGTTTTATCACATAATGGTTTCAATAAGTCATAAGCCTCTTCCATTTCTCTGCGAAAACACTTTTCTTTGTCATCTTCATATCCGGGCTCATCTATATAAAGCAAACAAGCATTTCGTAATTATCTTTCCTATCGGCACATAAAACTCAAATCCATATTCATTATTCACTTTCAATCCATGATTTCATTATACCCCTACGGGTATAATTTGTCAAGTTTCGGTTAAAATTCACGTAAAAAATTACTATCTCTCTTCTAACACAGTTCTAACGAAATCGAAACAACGCCTGTTTACACAAAGTTAGGATGATACCATATATTTTTTCGCTGTCAACTTAAATACGCATCTTATGTCTTACCCGGTTGTCCGTCCTTTTGTCACACTGTATCAAGAGTCCCGTCCCCGTGACACACTTTTATAATTCTTTGGTGAAGAAAGAAAATGCTTTTTGAATAGCTTACTGAAATAATAAACATCAGAAAACCCAACAGCTTCAGCAACCTCTCCAACACTGAGAATTCCTTCCGACAAAAGCTCTGCAGCGGCGTTGAGCCTTAACTCTATGATATATTGTGTTGGGGTTATCCCATACATTTTCCTGAAAAGCGTCCTGAAGTATTTCGGAGCAATACCGCATTTTGCTGACAGTTCTGAAGAATTTGGAAGCTCTTTTTTGTAATTTTCGTAAATATAGGAATGAATTTCTTTTATTTTTCCGCGTTTGTCCGGTGAAACATATTCTGAGTTTTCCTTTTTTGACATATAGGCAAAAATTTCGTACATTATAGCTGAAGCTTTCAGTGCGTTGTAGTCCAAATCAATGTTTCCCAGCTTCGTAAGTTTTCGAAAAAGGTTTTTGATTTCCGGATTGTCCGCGCAATCAATCGTCATCGTTGGAAAAACTGTTTCACCAACAAAAGTTATGCAAAGCGATTCTCCGTATTCGCGACATTTTACGCTATAGTTGTCATTCCCGTTTATAAAGAATATCATATCTTTTTTTACGGGTATTTCTTTTCCGTTCACATAGTGATCGTAGTGACCGTATTCCTGATAGGAAAGAATGTGAAAGCTACGGGTTGGATTTGCAGCTTTGAAGGCTTTTCTGTCTGTTTTGTAGCGGTATATTGACTGTATTGAATTTATTGTTATCTTCATAATCATTTACCCCTTTTTTACAAATATAATAGCATAATTATGATATTTTGTCAATAAATTGTTCCCTTTTATACAAATTATTCATATTGTCTATTCTAATTCACTTTGCCTGTGGTATAATATAATAAGTACAACAAACAAATTACAATCTATTGTAATAGAAAATTTATGTTTTATAATCATAAAAGGAGGCGTAGATATGTATAAAAAAATCAGAAAAGAGCTTAGTGAATACTACCACGGTATGATGGCGGAGTCCGCAGCCAAAGCGACAGAGAAGGTTTACGCAGTGATGGACGCTTATGACGCTGAAAACCCCAATCTATCGTCGTATAAGCTGAAATCAAAGCTTTATGATGCTATTGTTGATGCTGCAAAGCCTGTTATATTCAAAGACATTCCTTTTTATTTCGAGGCAGGTATGCTTCATCCGAGAGGTGACGGTAAATTCAATCGCAGTATGAATCACGCCAATGGATGGCTTTATCTGAGAAATTGTCATCTTTTTACAGATATTGATCCTCACGCCAGGATGATTTTCAGTGGCGGCATGTATCTTCAGTCCGGAATATATGCGGATATGATGCATCTTCAGCTTCCATTTGAAAAGGTTTTCAAAATTGGTCTTTCGGGGATTCTTTCCGAGCTTCGCGATGCTAAAAACAGATGTACTGATGAAACCCAGGTCGAGTTTATCGATTGCTGCACGGCAGGGATAAACGCTCTTTGTAAAATGTCAAAAAAATTTGCTGTTGCACTGAAAGAGGTAGGATGCGATGAACTTTCAGAAATTGCGAATCGTATCCCGATTTATCCTCCGAAAACACTTCACGAGGGCTTGTGTACTCTTGCGTTTATGCGAAAATCACTGGGTATTCTTGAAGGAATGGGATTCAGTTCCTTTGGCAGGGTAGATGTTTTACTTGCTCCTCTGTATGAAAATGATTTAAAAAACGGTGTCACGACTGACGAAATGCTTAATCTTGTTACGAAATTTTTATTAGTACAGGATTGCTTGTTTAAAAGAGAGGCAGTTATCTCAGATGCCTATGAGCAAGAGCTTGAAAACACACTTACTCTTGGCGGATGTGACAGTGAAGGAAATCCTGTATTTAATGGAGTTACAAGACTGTTTCTCAAAGCAAGAGAGAATGAGGATATTATATATCCGAAGATGATGCTCCGCTTTTCGCAAAAATCTCCCAGGGAATATCTCAAGCTTATATTTGAACCTTTGATGCAGGGAAAAAGCTTCAGTCTTTACTCTAATGATGATTCCATTATTCCGGCACTTATTCGGTCCGGAATCGATAGAGAGGATGCACTCAACTACAGCGTTGGTGGGTGCTGGGATATTCTGACCGGCGATGTTTCAATACATAACAGCGGAGAATATGTCGATATTTTGAAACCGTTACAATGGTCGATACACAATAATACAAGTCTTATGCGAAAGCACGAGATTTACTTTGAATCTCTTGAGGAATGCAAAAGCTTTGAAGAACTGTATGTAAGGTATATCGGGTTTTTACGTCGTATGTTCATGCATAAGCATATGATAATTTCAAGAGGCACACGCGTATGGCACGAGGTAAATCCTGTAGGAGCTTTGTCTGCCCTTATGAAGCCATGTATCGAAAATCTGAAGGATATAACAAACAACGGTGGTAAATATAACAGAGAAACCGCGTATTTAATGTTCTTTGCAGATGCGGTTGATTCTCTTCTGGCGATAAAACATCTTTGCTTTGACAAAAAAGCGTGCACCGTCTCAGAGCTTTTTAATCAATGCAGACTTGAATGGCAAAACGAAGAACTTCGACTAATGTCAACAAATGCACCCTCCTACGGTGATGGCTCAGAAGAATCAATCTCTCTTGTAAAACGACTGATTGATGATATCTATGATATTACAAGAGATTTGCCTATGGCACAACAAGGAGAACTTCGTCTCGGTTCCCATCTTTATACTGAGATACTTTTTAATGCAGATTCTGTTCCGGCAATGCCTAACGGTAGAAGAAGGGGTGATTACTTAAGTCAGGGCTTCAGCCCCTCAAGGCTTCAGCGGACCATATCCGTATCCGAACTGCTTTATACACTTCAACAGCTTGATATGTCAAAGTTTGCCTGCAGTACGTCAATCACTCTTACATTGCCGGCAGGAAAGCTGGATATTGACAATATTGTCGCCTTGTTTCTTGCAGCGGCTCAAAGCGGCATTCAGGCAATTCAACCTAATATAGTAAATCGTGATGAGCTTATTGAAGCTCGAAAAAACCCGGAGAATTACAGACACATCATTGTTCGTGTGTGCGGTTTTTCAGCACCGTTTGTCAATTTGTCTGATGAATATCAAGATGAATTCTTGAGTCGTATGATGATTGAAGTATAAAAAACAGTAATCCGGGAACACGTTATGTTTTAATAAGAAAATGTCTTTCAGGGGTGTCAGTGGGATGATTCTCTGACACCTCATGTTATCTGTCTCCTTGATATAAAATTTAGCTGATAGTATCCGGCGGAAAACATACAAAAAACGACCAAAGCATTTCGCTTTGGTCGTTTTGATTACCTGATTAGTCCACCAACTGCAAAACAGCCATGGGAGCTGCGTCACCTCTGCGGGGACCCATTTTAATGATTCTGGTGTATCCGCCATTTCTTTCTGCATACTTAGGTGCAATTTCATCAAACAGCTTCTTAACCACATCTTCTTTGGTAATGTATGCCAGCGCCTGTCTTCTGGAATGCAATGTATTGGTTTTACCCAATGTAATCATCTTTTCCACCATGCTTCTTGCTTCCTTTGCTCTGGTTTCGGTGGTCACAATCTGACCGTTTTCCAATACACAAGTAGTCAAAGATCTCAACATAGCACGACGCTGATCGGTAGGTCTGCCTAATTTTCTTGTTCCAGGCATTTCAAATACCTCCTTTGTTCATGAATTTAGCCTTATTACTGGTCCTCAGATTCGGACAGGGAGAGTCCTAAAGAAATCAGCTTGTTGATGACTTCTTCCAGAGACTTTCTGCCCAGGTTTCTGACCTTCATCATATCTTCTTCAGTTTTGCCAATCAAGTCTTCCACCGTGTTAATTCCCGCACGCTTCAAGCAGTTGTAGGAACGAACAGAGAAATCCAAATCCTCGATTTGCATTTCCAGCACCTTTTCCTTCTTGGTTTCTTCCTTTTCCACCATAATTTCAGTATTTCTGGCATCATCAGAAAGATCAATAAACAGGTTTAGATGCTCATTCATAATCTTCGCACCAAGGCTGACAGCTTCATCCGGACGGATGGTTCCGTCTGTCCAAACGTCAACCACCAACTTGTCAAAATCAGTATCCTGACCGACACGGGTGTTTTCCACGTTGTAATTAAACTTTACAACAGGCGTATAAATGGAGTCAACGGGGATAATTCCGATAACATTATTTCCCATTGCCGCCTTATTTCTTTCTGCTGAAACATAGCCACGGCCATGGTCCAGTGTGATTTCCATATACAGCTTTGCATCCTCATTTAAAGTAGCAATTAACAAATCGTTACTTAAAATTTCAACATCTGAATCAGGCTTGATATCAGAAGCATAAATTTTTCCTGCACCCTTTGCTTCAATGAAAACAGTTTTTGGTCCGTCGCAATGAAGCTTAGCAATCAGTTTCTTGAGGTTTAACACAATCTCGGTAACATCTTCTCTGACACCGGGAATAGTAGAAAATTCATGCAAAACTCCGTCAATCTTAACAGAGGTTACCGCAACACCGGGAAGCGAGGACAGCAAAATTCTGCGCAAGCTGTTTCCCAGTGTCATTCCGTATCCCCGCTCCAAAGGTTCAACAATAAAACGGGCATAGGATGCGTTGTCCTTTTCTTCAATACACTCTATTCTTGGTTTTTCGATCTCGATCATTGACAAAACCCTCCTTCAATATTCAATTTTAAATGCTCAAAAATTGAACTCTGATTACTTGGAATAATACTCAACAATAAGATGTTCTTCCAACGGGAGGTCAATGTCTTCTCTTGCTGCCAGGGTAACAACCTTAGCCTGCAAAGTATTACGATCCAGATCCAGCCACTTAGGAATTACTTTTCCTTCGGTTGCTTCCAGAACTGCCTTAATCTTGGTCTTGCCGCGGCTACCTTCTTTAACAGCAATTACATCCCCGGGAGAAACCAGGTAGGAAGGAATATCAACCTTCTTGCCATTTACGGTAAAGTGGCCATGTCTAACCAACTGTCTTGCTTCGGGACGGGACATTCCAAATCCCAGTCTATAAGCAACGTTGTCCAGTCTGCTTTCCAAAATTGCCAGCAGGTTTTCACCTGTGATTCCGGCTTTCTTTTCAGCCATTACGAAATATTTTTCGAACTGACCTTCCAAAACGCCGTAATATCTTCTTGCTTTCTGTTTTTCTCTTAACTGAATTCCGTATTCAGAAACCTTTTTTCTGCTCTGGCCGTGCTGACCGGGCGCATAAGGTCTTCTGTCAACGGCGCATTTTCCTGTATAACAACGGTCGCCCTTCAGAAAAAGCTTCTGGCCTTCTCTGCGGCAAAGTCTGCATACCGCTTCGGTATAACGTGCCATATCTGCACCTCCATTAATTAATAGTAATCCCGCATTACCAACAGATCAAACTCTGCGGCGTTTGGGGGGTCTGCATCCGTTATGAGGAATGGGAGTTACGTCTTTGATCATAGTAACTTCTAAGCCTGCTCCCTGCAATGCTCTGATTGCAGCCTCTCTTCCGGCGCCGGGTCCTTTTACATATACTTCAACCATTTTCAGGCCATGCTCCATAGCCGCTTTTGCAGCGGTTTCTGCAGCAGTCTGAGCAGCAAAGGGAGTGTTCTTTCTAGAACCGCGAAAGCCCATTCCGCCTGCGCTCGCCCATGAAATCGCATTACCGGCAACATCGGTAATGGTAACAATGGTATTGTTGAACGAAGAACGGATATGAACCGCACCGCGTTCGATATTTTTACGCTCGCGTCTTCTGCGTGTTGTTTTTTTCACTGTTTTAGCCATGGTATCGAACCTCCTTCTTTACTTTTTCTTACCTGCCATAGTCTTTTTAGGACCTTTTCTGGTACGTGCGTTGTTCTTGGTGTTCTGTCCTCTTACGGGCAGTCCGCGTCTGTGTCTCAGACCACGATAGCACCCGATTTCCATCAAACGCTTAATGTCCAGAGAAACCTGACGGCGCAAGTCACCTTCAACTGTGTAATCCTTATCGATTGCATCACGCAGCAAACCAACCTGTTCTTCTGTCAGATCCTTAACTCTTGTATCCGGATCAATTCCGGTTGCTTCAAGAATTTTTCTGGAGCTGCTAACGCCGATACCAAAAATATAAGTCAAGCCGTATTCTACGCGCTTTTCCTTGGGTAAATCAACACCTGCAATTCTTGCCATTTACTGTTTACACCTCCTGCATTTTCTATGCAATTCATTTTTGTGTATTCTTTTATGATGAACTCCGTATTGCAGAAAACCGAGTTGCCCTTCCCGAAGCCGGTTCACACACCACAGGCTTCCGCCAAAGGCCCCGTCTTCCGGAATTGCCGATCTTCCGCCAGCCGCATACGGAATAAAATCATTAACCCTGTTTCTGCTTGTGTTTGGGGTTTTCGCAGATTACCATAACTTTCCCTTTTCTCTTGATAATCTTGCATTTTTCACACATGGGTTTTACAGACGGTCTTACTTTCATGGAAATAACCTCCTAACAATAGTTTACTAAGCGATGGACGGTTTATTTTGCACGCCATGTAATCCGACCCTTGGTCAAATCGTAGGGCGACATCTCAACCGTAACCTTGTCACCCGGAAGAATCCGGATAAAATTCATACGAAGCTTACCCGAAATATGAGCCAATATCTTGTGCCCGTTTTCTAATTCAACCTGGAACACTGCGTTAGGCAATGCCTCAACAACCGTACCTTCCAATTCCAAAACATCATCTTTCGCCAAAGGAATACCTCCTTCCAGAATTTTGGCTCGACGTTACACGTCTTTCTGCTGCGTAGTCAGTTCCGTGATGGCAGTTCTGAGTTCTAAATTGGTTACTTTACAATCATTACTCAGCTTCTGCGCAATAAAATCACTATTTCTTCCAAGTGCTTTCAGATGCTTCACCTTTTTCCGTTTCGGATGATCGGTTTTTCGCATCCTTCCGTCGCTGATAGCAACATAATTCTCGTCTTCCACAGACAATACAACAAAGATTTTTCCTTTGTCCCGTCCCGCAATTGATGTTACAAATGCGGACGGATAAATATCATCCACCGATTTCTTCACCTCAAAAATTTTACTTTGTTAATATCACGGGTTCTTGATCAGTAATCAAAATTGTGTTTTCATAATGGGCAGCTAATTTGCCGTCCGCTGTTACCGTTGTCCAGCCATCTGCCAACACCTTGACCTGATAGGTTCCTTGATTAATCATAGGTTCCACAGCCAAAGTCATTCCGGGATAAAGTCTTACGCCCCGTCCGGCAGCACCATAATTCGGAATGCTGGGTTCTTCATGAAGCTGACTTCCTACGCCATGTCCCACAAAATCACGGACAACACCGTAGCCTGCACTTTCTGCACAAACCTGAATCGCATGAGAAAGATTGCTGAGCCGCTCTCCTGACTTGGCATGAGCAATGCCTTCATAAAAGCTTTGCTCTGTAACTTGAATCAATCGAGCAGCCTCGTCGCTGATTTTCCCAACGCCAAAGGTTCTGGCACAGTCAGCATGGTAACCGTTATGACAAACACCGATATCAATACTGATGATATCTCCTTCCTGTAATCTGCGTTCTCCGGGAATTCCATGGATTACCACTTCATTTACCGAAGCACAGACCGAACCGGGAAATCCCCGATAATTCAGGAATGAAGGTCTCATATTGTGACCTGTGATACAGTCATAAGCAATTTTGTCAATCTCTGCTGTTGTGATACCCTCTTGTAATGAGTTCTGGATTTTTCCCAGTGCTTCAACTGCTACAAGACCGGCTTCACGCATCAGAGACACTTCTTTTTTTGATTTAATCGAAATCATACTAATTTGCTCCCACAACCGCAAAGGCTTGTGCTGTAATGACATCTAACGGCTGATCTGCGCTGATTTCTTTCAAAACGCCTTTTTCGCCATAATATTCCTTCAGCGGTGCACTTTGGGCATAGTAGACCTGCAATCTTTTTTTGATTGTCTCTTCTTTGTCATCATCACGGGTTTTCAGCTCTGCATTGCATTTATCACAAAAATCACCGTTTGCAGAAGGCTTGTTGTCAACATGGAAGGTAGCTCCGCATTTAGGACACTCCCTTCTTCCGCCCAACCGCTTGATGATAACTTCATCCGGTGCATCAAAGGAAAGAGCCAAATCAATTTTGATTCCCAAACCGTCCAACGCTTCTGCTTGGGCGATGGTGCGAGGAAAGCCATCAAGAATAAATCCATTTTGGCAATCCTCTTCCTTAAGACGCTCCGATATCATACCGATCATCACGTCGTCGCTTACCAACTGTCCGCGATCAATCAGTTCTTTCGCTTTTTTCCCAAGCTCTGTTCCCTTCCGGATTGCTGCACGAAGCATCGCTCCGGTGGAAATCGTGGGAATTGATAACTTTTCTGCAAGTAGTTCCGCTTGAGTACCTTTTCCGGCACCCGGGGCACCTAACAGAATCATATTCACGTCATTCACCTTCTTTAAAAGCCCGACTTTAATCAGCCATTTATGCTTTACTCTAAAAATCCTTTATAGTGGCGAATCATCATCTGAGATTCAATCTGTTTTCTGGTTTCCAAAATAACACCGACAACAATCAGGATTGAAGTTCCGCCGATACTGAAGGAAGTCAAACCAAAAACTGTTGCGATAACCATGGGGAACAAAGCAACAATAGCAATAAAAAGTGCTCCTGCCATGGTGATCTTGTTTAAGGATTTTTCAATAAATTCGGAAGTAGATCTTCCGGGACGAATTCCGGGAATAAATCCTCCGTTGTTTTTCATGTTATTTGCGATTTCTACAGTATTGAACTGAATCTTTGTGTAGAAGAACGTAAAGAACAGAATTAACAAGAAGTATAAAATCATGTAACCAACTGAACCATAACCAAAGATGTTGGTCATAACCCAACCGGTTGTATCCTTACCGAATAACTGCATAATGGTTGCAGGGAATGACATAATTGACATTGCAAAGATGATAGGCATTACACCAGCCATACTCACTTTAATCGGAATATGAGTGCTTTGACCGCCATACATCTTTCTTCCAACAACACGTTTTGCATACTGAACAGGAATTCTGCGCTCTGCTTCATTCATCCAAACGATTGCACCAATCAGAACAATACAAGCAACCAGAATGATGATTGCAGAAACCCAACCTAAGCCACCGCCCTGCATATTACCAACAAGTTGCATAATAATCTGCGGGAAACGGCAAACAATACCGGCAAAGATAATCAGAGAAATTCCATTTCCGATCCCTTTATCGGTAATCTTTTCACCCAACCACATCAAAAATGCAGTACCGGCAGTCAGGGTCAAAATTACTGTAAAGTAAGTCATGATTCCGGGACTTTTAACCGCACTCTGAAGACCAAAGTACATACCGGTAGACTGAATGAAAGCAAGCAGTATAGTCAATGCTCTTGTGTACTGACCAATCTTCTTTCTGCCTTCTTCACCCTGACGGGACAGTCTTTCCAAAGCAGGTACAGCTACAGTCAACAGCTGCATAATGATGGAAGAGTTGATATAGGGGGTAATGCTCATAGCAAAAATGGTCGCCTGAGACAAAGCACCACCGGAAATCATATCCATCAAACCCAGCATATCCAGGTTGCTTACTGCGTCACTCAACGCTTCGGCATCCAAACCGGGTACAGGAACGTGAGAGCCTAAACGGAAGATAACCATCAACAGAATGGTGTATAAAATCTTCTTTCTTAAATCCGGAATTTTAAAAGCATTTACAATTGTTTTAAACAATTTAAATCACCTCGAACTTTCCGCCGACTGCAGTGATTTTCTTCTTCGCAGATTCAGAGAATCTTGCAGCCTTTACGGTAAGGTTCTTGGTTAATTCACCTCTGCCCAATACAACGATACCGTCGCAAATTTTTGAAACAACACCGGTTTCCTTTAACAGTGCAGGTGTTACTTCTGTTCCGTTTTCAAATCTTTCTAATTGAGCAACATTAATTGATACATATTCTTTTGCAAAAATGTTGACAAAGCCACGCTTCGGCAATCTACGGTACAAAGGCATCTGTCCACCTTCGAAACCGGGTCTCACACCGCCGCCGGAACGAGCCTTTTGTCCCTTGTGACCACGGCCTGCGGTTTTACCGTTACCGGTTGCATGACCACGGCCTTTTCTTTTCGGATCCTTTACAGAACCAGGAGCCGGAGACAATTCACAAAGTTTCATTTGCACACACCTCCTTCGTTATTTTACCTCTTTCACTTCTACCAAATGTGACACTTTATTCACCATACCACGGATCGCAGGACCATCCTCAAATACCTTGGTATCTCTGATTTTCTTCAAACCGAGGGCTGCTACGGTCGCAATCTGGTCATCTTTTCTGCCAATGGTGCTTTTTACTAAAGTAACACTGATCTTAGCCATGTCGCAACCTCCTTAACCTAAAATTTCTTCGGTAGTTTTGCCTCTCAGCTTGGCTACCTCTTCTGCACTCTTCAGATCCGCCAGTGCAGCAATAGTAGCACACACTACATTTTTCGGATTATTAGAACGCAGAGATTTTGCTCTGATGTCTTTGATGCCTGCCAGTTCCATTACCGCACGGGCAGCACCACCTGCGATAACCCCGGTACCTTCACCGGCGGGTTTAACCAGCACACGACCTGCGCCATATTCACCAATGACATCGTGAGGAACCGTAGTTCCCAGCAGATTTACTGTAATCATATTCTTCTTCGCATCTTCAATTCCCTTGCGGATTGCTTCAGGAATTTCAGCAGCTTTACCCATTCCGCAACCTACGTGACCATTTTCATCACCAACAACCACCAAAGCGGAAAAACGGAAGGTACGTCCGCCCTTTACAACCTTGGCGACACGATTTATTGCAACAACTTTTTCTTTGATATCCAATGTGCTTGCATCAATTCGTTCCGTCATGATGTTCCTCCTTTACTAAAACTTTAATCCGCCCTCACGAGCACCCTCAGCGAGTTCCATAACTCTACCGTGATACAGGTATCCGCCGCGGTCAAATACAACCTCTTCAATCCCCTTAGCTTTAGCACGCTCTGCTATCAGCTTACCAAGCTCACGGGCAGCAGATTTGTTGCCGCCGTAGGTATCCGCAAATTCCTTATCCAATGTGGAAGCGCTTGCTAATGTTACGCCATTCACATCATCAATCACCTGCGCATACATATGCTTCAAACTTCTGAATACATTCAAACGAGGACGTTCAGGAGTACCGGAAATGTTCTTACGAACTCTTTCATGCCGTTTCAATCTGTTTTTATTAGATGCCGGTTTATTTACCACTCTGAATCACTCCTTTCCCTTATTTCTTAGCGCCAGTTTTACCTTCTTTGCGTCTGATATGTTCATCAGCATACTTGATTCCCTTGCCCTTATAGGGTTCCGGAGGTCTCTTTTCTCTGATTTCAGCCGCAATCTGTCCAACTGCTTGTTTATCAATACCGCGAACGATAATCTGGTTGGGTCCGGGCACTTCAAAAGTGATCAATTCGGGTTCTTCCATTTCAATCGGATGAGAATAACCCAGATTCAAAACCAACTTTTTCCCTTGCTTCTGTGCTCTGTAACCAACGCCGTTGACTTCCAATTCCTTGGAATATCCTTCGGTCACACCTACGATCATATTGTTCAGCAGGGTTCTTGTCAAACCATGCATCGCTCTATGGATCTTGTTTTCAGAGGGACGTTCGATAACGATTACGTTACCCTCTTGTTTAATCAGCATATCCTTATGCAGTGCCTTTTCTAACGTACCTTTAGGACCTTTTACAGTCACAAAGTTGGATTCAGCTATTTTCACATCAACTCCGGCAGGTACATCAATTGGCATTCTACCAATACGTGACATTCGTTACACCTCCTAAATCAACCTAAAAATAGTCTTTTACCAAATAAATGCCAGTACTTCGCCACCGATTTTCAGTGCTCTTGCCTGTTTGTCAGTCATAATACCCTTAGAGGTAGAAATGATTGCAATACCCAGACCATTCAACACACGAGGCAACTTTTCATAGCTTGCGTATACTCTCAGACCCGGTTTTGAGATTCTCTTCAGGCCGGAGATAACTTTTGATTTATTCTCGCCGTACTTTAAAGTAACCTTAATAACGCCTTGTTTATCGTCTTCGGTTACCTGATAGTTCTTAATATATCCTTCTTCTAACAGAATCTGCGCAATGGCTTTTTTCATATTAGAAGCAGGAACATCAACACTTTCATGCTTTGCTGAATTTGCATTTCTGATACGAGTCAGCATATCAGCAATAGGATCGGTAATTTGCATGAGTCTTTCCTCCTTCCAATCGTCTACTCTATTTTACCAGCTGGCTTTTCTTACTCCGGGAATCTGACCCTTGTATGCCAATTCTCTGAAACAGATACGGCACACGCCGAACTTTCTCAAATAGCCGTGCGGACGACCACAAATTTTGCATCTGTTATAAGCTCTTGTCTGATACTTGGGAGCTTTTTGTTGCTTTAAAATCATAGCCTTTTTTGCCATAATGTTTCCCCTCCTCTCAGTTCTGCTGGAACGGTGCGCCCATCAGTTTCAACAATTCTCTACCTTCTTCATCGGTTTGAGCAGTTGTTACGAAAATAATATCCATACCACGCACTTTATCCACTTTATCATAGTCAATTTCAGGGAAAATTAATTGTTCCTTCAAACCTAAGGAATAATTGCCGCGTCCGTCAAAGGAATTAGGATTGATTCCTCTGAAGTCACGAACACGAGGCAAAGCCACGTTAAACAATCTATCCACAAATTCATACATTTTTTCGCCGCGAAGAGTTACCTTACAGCCGATGTTCATGCCTTCTCTGACTTTGAAAGCAGCAACAGACTTCTTTGCTTTTGTGACAGTGGGTTTCTGCCCTGTAATCTGAGCAATATCGCTCATAGCAGCATCCAGTGCCTTAGCATTTTCCTTCGCTTCTCCAACGCCAACGTTCACAACGACTTTATCCAGCTTAGGGATTTGCATCGGGCTTTTATAGCCGAACTTCTGCATCAAGGCAGGCGCCATTTCACTCTTATACTTTTCGCTAATTCTTGACATGCTTTAACCTCCTTTCGCTTACTCAATGATTTCGCCGCATTTTTTGCAGTAGCGAGCTTTTTGTCCGTCTGCCAGCATTTTTACACCGGTTCTGGAAGCTTGACCGCACTTGTTGCAGTTTACCATTACTTTATCAGCATAAATAGCAGCTTCTTGGTGGATAATCCCGCTGGGATCTCCTGCTGTTCTGGCTTTCTTATGCTTGGTTACCATGTTTACTCCTTCAACGATAACTTTACCTTCGGAGGGAAACACAGTCAGCACTTTACCCTTCTTGCCCTTATCCTTACCGGACAGAACGGTTACGCTGTCACCTTTTTTAACGTGTACCTTTTTAATCACTCGTTACACCTCCTACGATTAAAGTACCTCCGGTGCCAAAGACAGAATCTTCATATATTCCTTGTCTCTCAACTCTCTTGCCACCGGCCCGAAAATACGGGTTCCTCTGGGGTTTTTATCATCTCTGATTACAACGGCTGCGTTTTCATCCCAACGAATGTAAGATCCGTCTTTACGATGAACTCCCTTACGGGTTCTAACGATAACAGCCTTTACAACATCACCTTTTTTTACAACTCCACCGGGAATTGCTTTTTTAACGCTGGCAACGATAACGTCGCCTACATTCCCGTATCTTCTCTTGGAGCCGCCTAAAACTCTGATACACATAAGCTCCTTGGCGCCGGTGTTGTCAGCGACCCGGAGTAATGTCTGCTGTTGTACCATTCTTTATCCTCCTTCCAAATGCGAAATGTGATTTAGCGAGCTTTTTCAACAATTTCAACCAGTCTCCATCTCTTATCCTTAGACAAAGGTCTGGTTTCCATGATTTTCACCTTATCACCAATACCGCATTCATTCTTTTCATCATGCGCCTTAAACTTAATGGTGCGCTTTACAACCTTTTTATACAAAGGATGCTTCACTTTATCTGCAATGGCAACGACAATGGTCTTATCCATCTTGTCACTTACCACTTCGCCGATTCTAACCTTTCTTTCTGCTCTTTCCATGGAAATAGCCTCCTTTCACCTATTGACGCTCTCTGAGAATTGTCTTAACACGTGCAATATCACGCTTTACATCAACGATTCTCATGGGATTATCCAACTGGTTGGTGGCATGCTGAAATCTAAGATTAAACAGCTCGGCCTTTAATTCGGTTTGTTTTACTTCCAATTCCTCAACGGTCAAATCTCTTAATTCATTAGCTTTCATCACTATCACCACCTACTTCTTTTTCGCGTGTAACAATCTTACACTTTACAGGAAGCTTATGCATAGCAAGACGCAATGCTTCCCGAGCAACTTCCTCGGAAACGCCGCCTACTTCAAACATTACGCGACCGGGTTTTACAACTGCTACCCAGTACTCAGGAGAACCTTTACCGCTACCCATACGGGTTTCAGCAGGTTTCTCTGTAACAGGCTTATCCGGGAAAATTTTGATCCAAACCTGACCGCCTCTCTTAGTATAACGGGTCATTGCAATTCTGGCAGCTTCAATCTGATTACTGGTAATCCAAGCGGGCTCTGTAGCCTGCAGACCGAAATCACCGTTGGAAACAAAGTTTCCGCGGGATGCTTTACCCTTCATGCGACCGCGCATAACTCTGCGGTATTTTACTCTCTTAGGTAATAACATTTATTTTCCTCCTTCCGACTTAACTGCTTTCTTACTTTCTGGAAGGACCTCCCCTTTGTAAATCCATACCTTTACGCCGATTTTACCGTAAGTGGTATTCGCTTCTGCAAAACCATAATCAATGTCTGCACGAAGAGTCTGCAGAGGAATTGTACCTTCATGATAATGTTCACTACGAGCAATTTCTGCTCCGCCCAGACGACCGGAACACAGGGTTTTAATTCCCTTGGCATTCAGCTTCATTGTACGCTGCATTGCCTGTTTCATAGCACGTCTGAAGGAAGTTCTCTTTTCCAGCTGTAATGCAATATTTTCTGCAA
>SVJP01000071.1 GCA_015068925.1 Oscillospiraceae bacterium | reverse complement strand
TTATCCCGTAAATTGCAGCAATTCTTCCTTGTACCTTCGCACTCGTTCATCCGCAATGGCTTGCTCTAAGGCGGCGATTTCATCTTCTTCCGATTTCACGGTGAATCCCTGTTTTTTGTCCTCCTCTGCCCACTTCAGCAGTGCGGCATAGTGATTCTGATACTGCTTTCCCGTGCTTTTCAGGTACAGACTCATTCTCCTGATTAACCCATCTGCATCGGGAACATTGGCGGACAAGTCCTGCCGTTCCTTCTTTGTGAGAAAAATGTTTTGGAAGGTGCCGTGTGCCTCTCTCTTTTCTTCTTGTTTTTGTTCTTGTTCTTCTTTTTCTTTTTTATTTATATAGGTCACGCTTTTACTCACGCTTTTACTCACGCTCTTAGAATCGCTTTTGTTCTCGCTTTTGGTATCACCAATGGATTCGGTGTTGCTCTCGCTCTCGGAATCGGGTAAAAAAATTTGGGGTTCTTCCCCTTGATTCATCAATTGCTCCATGGACATCAGACGGTACTGCCGCAGCTCTCTTTTCTGATATTCGGAGCAAATTAAAAGACCTTTTGCAACCAAAGCCTTCCGCGCTTCTGCCAGACGGGTTTGTCCCAAACCGCTGTAAATCCGAAGCATACTGTCAGACACACAAAATTCCTTTCCCAATCCTCCCGCATTGTTGGAGGAGGCAAACAAGGCATACCACAATGCCACCTCACCCGAGGACAATTTATGACTTCTCAAATACCGCAAAAAACAAAGCTGTTCTGTAATGTAATTCATGGCTATTCCCCTTTCGTTGTTCTCTACTTTTATTATATCACAGAAAAGTTGTGATGAGTTGCGGACATAGAAAGGCTTATGCCCCGAGCAACGAAACTTAAGCCGCAAGCACAAGGGAAAAACCGAAGAAACCGCAGGTTTCTGTTTTGAGCTTAGCGGAGCTGCTTAAGTGAGTGACCGAGAGGGGCTGGATGCCGGACAGAGAAAGGCTTATGCCCCGGAGCAAGGAGGCTAAGCCATGAGTACGCTTGAAAAACCAAGAAAACATGGTTTTCGTTTTCTGTTTTTCGAGCTACGGAATCGCTTAGGCGACTGCCCGTGGAGGGGCTGGATGCCGGACAGAGAAAGGCTTATGCCCCGGAGCAAGGAGGCTAAGCCATGAGTACGCTTGAAAAACCAAGAAAACACGGTTTTCGTTTTCTGTTTTTCGAGCTACGGAATCGCTTAGGCGACTGCCCGTGGAGGGGCTGGATGCCGGACAGAGAAAGGCTTATGCCCCGAGCAACGAAACTTAAGCTGCTCTGCTGTCAATTCATGCAAACATCGTTTGCAATTCATTTTTTAAAAGTTCTTGCAATTTCTTGTATCCTGTGCTATAATGAAATTGCCAAGTCAGTTGAATAATGCTATACATTCGAAAGTGTACTTTGTAAAAAATGTATGCTCTGTTTTTCATACTTCGATTTGTATAGCATGAAAAGATTGGCTTGGCGGCGCAGAGCGTACCGTTTTTTTGTGCATTGCATCTGCGATGCACTTTTTTGTTTTCTGCGCTGTCAAGTCAAAGAGGAAAGGAGGAACAGGAGCATGGAGAGATTTCCGTAAAAAGACGAAAAAAAGCAAAGCTCCGGAAGTCGCGAAACAATAATAAAAAACCGCTTTGTGTGATGCAAGGCGGTTTTTCATTGACATGAATTCCGATTTGTGGTATGATAGAGAGAGATTTCAAAAAGGAGTTTTTTCTATGTACATCAATGCAAATCAATTTTGTAACTGCTCTTGCGATAGTGATATGATCCAGTCCGCCGTGGAGGAAGCAAGAAAAACGGGGCAATCAGTCTTAATCCCCAAATACAATCAACGGACGGGCAAGGATGTTTGGGACATTTCCAAAGCAATTTTGTTATATGACGAAAGCGTGATTGTACTGCAAAATGCCCATCTTCGTCTGGCAGACGGAGCAATTTGCAATCTATTCCGTAATTCCAATGCGAAAACGGAGGTTGGATTAACCCCAGAGGGAACCCAAAAAAACATTCGGATTCAGGGGATTGGCACCGCCGTTTTAGACGGTGGGATTCACAACGGATTATACGAAGCCAACGGCATTTCCCGTACCAAATCCAAGGGAACTGAGCATGTAACCGAAAACTGCATGATGTTTTTTCAGAACACCCAAGGGATGGTCATTGAAAATATTACGGTGAAAAATCATCGGTATTGGGGCATTTGTTTTTATACTTCCTCTTTTGGCAGAATTTCCAATGTGCATTTTCATTCTGACGGCAATGTTCCCAATCAGGACGGGATTGACATTTTAAAGGGTTGTCATGACTTTATCATTGAGAATATTACAGGCTGCACAGGAGACAATCTCATTGCCATCTGTGCCATTGACGGCAACACCTATCCCATGCTGGAGGATATCGGTCAGCAGGATATTTACAATATTTCTGTGAAAAATATTATGGGCTACAGTGTGAACGGTTGTTCCCTGTTACGGCTTTTGAACCATGACGGACACAAGCTGTATCAGATTACGGTGGACGGAATTACGGAAACCTCGCCCTGGTCGGATACCGATTCTCCTGTGGCACCCAACCCGGATTTGCGGATTTTTACTGATGAAGAAGGCAATCCCTTGCCTTTTGAAAAAATTGTGCTGGGAGAAGAAGGATACCGTATGGAAGCGGCAGTGATTATCGGTGAATCCTATTGGTATAAAAATTCCCAGGCAAAGCATGGAGATACCTGGGGTGTTTCGGTATCCAACGTGACCACCCATGCCCGCTTCGGGGTTTGGATTAACAATACTCTGACAGATTCTGTGTTTGACAACATTCGCCTATTCGGAAACGGCTATATGGCGGTGTATTTCGGAGAGGGTCAGGTGGAAAATGTGCGATTTTCCAATTTGTTCTATCATCAGGATTGCAAGCCCTTAAAAGAGGATGAGCATATTTTTATTGAATGGAACAATACCCGCGCGGATGGGTATTCCTGTGTGTATTTTAATGAAACCAAGGTGAAGGATGTTTCCTTTTCGGGACTGTCCTGCCCTTGTCAGTTCTCTTCCGTGTTCGGTGGATTGGGTCAGGGAAGCATTACCGCGAAAAACATCTCTTGTCCCAATATTTCTGTGGAAAAAGGAGTAGACGGGGTAAAAATTGACAGCGTGAGAGAATGATGATATAATAAAAGAAGATGAATTGAGCTATAGGCTCGTGAATTGCCCTTCGGGCGTGAATTGAAACCTACGGTTTCATGAGTTGCATCTATCGATGCATTATGGAAAATTTCCTTTTAGGAAAATAAAATCAATGAAAATCAAAGATTTTCTGCCATATTTACGGAGATTCTTTATGCTATTTAATTCAGTCACCTTTTTCATATTTATTGCACTGGTAATACCGGTGTATTTTGTGTTGCCTCAAAAGGGGCGGCCATATTTTTTGCTGGCAGCAAGCTGGTATTTTTATATGAGCTGGAATGTGGCATATTTGGGGCTTTTAATCTGCTTTACGGCACTGATTTTTGTGTTGTCAGGATTGATGTCAAAAACAGACAAAGCATCCCGAAAAAAAGCTTATCTTGTGACAGGCTTACTGCTTTCCTTCGGCTCCTTGTTTTTGTTTAAATATTTTGACTATACTGCCCGAATTTCGGCAGATTTGCTGAGATGGATGGGCATTTTGGTCACACCCTTGCAGCTGGGATGGGTATTGCCCATCGGTATTTCCTTTTTTACTTTTCAGCTGACAGGATATCTCATTGACGTGTATCGGGGAGAGATGAAGCATGAAAAAAACTTCATTTATTTTGCTCTGTATGTCAGCTTTTTCCCCCAATTGGTGGCAGGTCCCATTGAACGGGCACAGAATTTACTGCCCCAATTCAAGAAAAAGCATTCCTTTCATTTGGTAACCTTTCGTTGTAACATTGTGAGAGTGTTATGGGGTTACTTCAAAAAGGTTGTGGTGGCGGACAGACTTGCCGTTTTTGTAGACAGTGTGTATTCTGCACCCGATGAGTTTGGCGGATGGGTGACTCTTCTTGCTACCCTCTTTTTTGCGGTGCAGATTTATTGTGATTTTTCAGGGTATTGTGACATTGCCATCGGATTGGCGCGTATCATGGGATTTCAATTAATGACCAACTTTGACCGCCCTTATCAGGCAACCTCCATTAAAGAGTTTTGGGACAAATGGCACATTTCCCTGTCCACCTGGCTTCGGGATTATATTTATATTCCCTTAGGGGGGAATCGGGTGTCAAAATTGCGGTATTTTTGGAATATTTTGGTGACCTTTACGGCAAGCGGTGTGTGGCACGGAGCAGGCTTAACTTATCTTCTATGGGGCTTTTGTCACGGCGTCATGGTGGCAGGACATCGGCTTTTATTTGGCAGAAGAAAAAAGAATCGGAACGGTTTGAAAACATTCTTGGGATGGCTTGCGACCTTTGTTTTTGTTTGTTTGGCGTGGGTGTTGTTCCGTGCGGAAAACATACAAGATGCCATCACCGTATTTCACAATCTGACAAGCTATTCCGATTTGGGTATGTTGATTGCAAACGGTGACAGTCAACTGTACCAATGCGGTCTGACAGGAGCTGAGCTGATTGTGGCAATGGTGAGCATAGTGGGATTATTCACTTTTGAGGCAAGAGGCGAAAAGCTTTTGCTTTCTTCCGTAAAATGGGTGATGCCCCTTTATTGGCTTGTATTGTTATTGTTACTGTTTATCTGTCTCATCTTTGGTGTGTACGGTGCCAATGTGGTGACCCAGTTTATCTATTTTCAGTTTTAGGAGGAGTTATGAAAAAACGGTGGTTCAAAGCCTGTTTCTCCCTGATTTGCTTTTGCATTTTATTTGTTTTCTTGTTTCAGTTTCTCAGCAAGCTGATTCCCAATCGGGACAGACGTCAGGAAGATGTATGGCAGTATCTTTATCATAATAAAAATACCGTTTCCTATCTGTTTTTGGGAAGCTCCCATGTGTACTGCGGAGTCAATCCTATGCAGATGACCGAAACAACGGGAAAAGAAGCGGTGCTGATTAGCTCAGGAATGCAGACTCTGACCGAAACCTATTACTATATGAAGGAAGCGTTAAAGTATCAGCAGCCTGAAATTGTGTATGTGGATTTATACGGTGCCTATAAAGAATTTACCGAAACCAACTACACCAATTTGGATTGTATGCGTCTGTCTCTTAACAAGGCAAGGTTGGTTCGGGAAGGCTTTCCCGAAACCCGTCTGATTGACGGTTTGTTTCCCTTAATTCGCGAGCACAGCAACTGGAAGGAGTTTGACAACCTAAAAACCAATTGGGAGTCCATGACCAAAACAAATCCCAATTACCTGTTTGTCAGAGGATTTTCGGGGATTGACTCTGCGATGAGCGATGAGCAATATGAAGGAATTTCCAATTGGGAGCAGGACGATACCCCCTTTACCCTTCACGAAGAAGATAAAAACGCCATTGAAAACATCAAGGAATTGGGCGAAAAAAAGCAGGTGAAGGTGGTTTTTATTCTGATTCCTTGGCTGGATGAATATGTTCAAAAAATTAATTTTGGTTCTTTTCTGAAGGAAATAACGGAGGCAACAGGAAACGTCTTGGTGCTTTCCCAACAAGAGTATCGGGAATTAGGTTTGTCCCGTGAAACCTTCATTGAAGATAAAGCATCGGATAATCAGCATCTGAACCTGAAGGGAGCAGAGCTTTATACAAACTGGTTGATTGAGAAAACCGTACCTTAAGGAATGGAAAATGGGTCATCCTAAAAACGGTTATGATAAGGAGAATAAAGATGGAACCAATGGATTATATTGTTATAAAAATTGAAGGAGAATATGCAACCTTGCAAAATACGGAGGACGGATGCGAGATTTTCATTGCTCTTGCGCTCCTTCCCATAGGCACCGATGTGAACACCAAATTGCATTTTGAAAACTTTGAATATGAAATCATAGAGTGAGGAATCAAACCATGAAAAAAATTACGTTCGGAACACCGGAGCCCATTGTTCCCAGTCAGTTTTGTGAAAACCTGACACCCATGGAAACAGAGGTTTCTTATGATTGCTCCAAATTTCAATTTAAAACCACCTCTCGTGGATGCTTGTTGGAATTTCCTTTGGAGTACGGAGAAGAGGTGTTTGGCTTTGGGTTACAATTAAAGGGGTTCAATCACAAAAGCCACAAGCTTCAGCTTCGCACCAATTCCGACCCTGTCGCCAATACGGGAGACTCTCATGCACCCGTTCCCTTTTTTGTGACCAATCGGGGATACGGAATGTATTTTGATACTGCCCGTTATATCGAGGTGTGCTGCGGATACGGAAAGAATCTCCATCGCACGCCAAAACCTGATAACAGCATTATTGCAACGGCAGAGGATTTGTATCGGAAATGCGGCTTACGGGAAACTACGGTAATGTCGGTGGAAATTCCTGTTGCAAAGGGGATTGATGTTTACATTTTCGAGGGAGAAACCATCACCGATATTGTGGCACAGTATAACCTGTTTTCAGGAGGGGGATGCACTGTTCCCGAGTGGGGACTGGGTCCCATTTACCGTTGTTATGCCAAAAATACGGGGCAGGATGTCCGTGCCATGGCAGACTATTTACAGGACCATCACATTCCCGTTTCTATCATGGGTTTGGAGCCTGGTTGGCAATCCTCCAGTTATTCCTGCTCTTATACATGGGACGAAGAACGGTTTTCCGATTACAAAGAGGATGTGGCGTATTTACTGGAAAAAGGCTACCACATTAATTTGTGGGAGCACGCCTTTGTGAATGCTACCTCGCCTATTTATGAAGCATTGTCGGAATACAGCGGTGATTATGAGGTATGGCAAGGGCTGATTCCTGATTTTTCCATGGAGCAAGCAAAAGATATTTTTGCCAAGTACCACCAAGACCATTTGGTTTCCATGGGAATTGACGGCTTTAAGCTGGACGAATGCGACAATTCTGATTTTGTCCATGACTGGAGCTTTCCCAATTGCACCCAATTCCCGGGAGGCATGGACGGAGAGCAATATCACCAACTGTTCGGCACACTGTATATGCAAACCATAATGCAGGCATTGGGGGATACCCCCACCCTGTCCGAGGTCAGAAATGCAGGAGCGTTGGCGGCAAGCTATCCTTTTGTGTTGTACAGCGATTTGTATGACCACAAGGATTTTATCCGCGGTGTGGTCAATGCAGGTTTTTCGGGATTGTTATGGACACCTGAAGTACGGGATGCAGTGAGCAAACAGGATTTTATCAGACGGTTGCAAACTAACGTGTTCTCGGTGCAATGTATCATCAATGCCTGGTATTGCGAAAGAACACCCTGGCTGGAATTTGATTGTGAACAGGAAGTCAGGGAACTGTTGGAATTGCGAATGAAATTGGTGCCCATGTTAAAAGAGGCATTTGATTTATATCATGAAAAGGGCATTCCTCCCATCCGCGCGTTGGTCATGGATTACACAGAGGATGAGCAGACCTATCAGATTGATGACCAGTATCTGTTCTGTGACAAGTTACTTGTGGCTCCCATGACCGCAGAGGAGGAAGAACGGAAAGTATATCTGCCCCAAGGAAGTTGGGTGGATTATTGGACCAAAGAGCCTGTTGCATCAGGCTGGCATACAGTAAAAACGGCTCAAATTCCCGTTTATGAAAGGAAGTAACAATATGAAATGGATTCAAGTAAAAATAGCGGCAACCGATCCCGATCCTGTTTGTGCCAAGCTGATGGCAATCGGAATAAACGGATTTGAAATTGAAAACCCTGCGGATTTTGAGGATTTTGTCACCAATCAGACCCAATATTGGGACATTATTGAAGAAAGTCTGCAACAGGAAAAAATGCAAAATTCCTTTGTGACGGTGTATCTGACCGAGTTGGAACGGGATACCTTACAGCTTATTCGCAGTCAGATGGAGGAGTTACGCCGGGAAGGAGACTACGGTTCTCTGGAAATTACCTGCACCGATATGGATGAAGAGGATTGGGCGAATAACTGGAAGCAGTATTATAAACCCTTACATATCGGAAACAACATTGTCATCCGCCCTCTTTGGGAGGAATACGAAGCAAAGCCTGAAGAAAAGGTGGTCACCATTGACCCCGGCATGGCATTCGGAACGGGAGGACACGAAACCACTTCCATGTGCTTAGAGCTTTTGGAACAGGTGGTAGAAGAAGGAAACACTCTGTTGGATGTAGGTTGCGGAAGCGGAATTTTATCCATCGCAGGTCTCCATTTGGGAGCAAAAGAGGCATGGGGAATTGATATTGACCCCATGGCGGTGAAAATTGCGGGAGACAACGGCAGGCTGAACGGCTTTTCCTCTGACCGTCTCCATTTACAGGCAGGAAATCTGACCGATAAAATCAGCGGTACCTATGATGTGGCGGTGGCAAATATCATTGCAGATGTGATTATTATGCTTTCCGACCAGATTGATCAGTTTTTAAAGCCTGACGCACCCTTTATTTGTTCGGGCATTATTGCCGACCGTGCAGAGGATGTAAAAGAGGCTCTGACCGAAAAGGGCTTTACCGTAATAGAAAAAAAGACGAAAAAGGACTGGGTTGCCTACCTGACTCGGTATAAAGGAGAAAAAAATGCCTAAATTTTTTGTGCTTCCTCAGGATTTTCATCAAGATTTTGTAAAAATTTCAGGTTTCGATGCAAAACATATCACAAAAGTCTTGAGAAAATCGTCGGGAGATGATATAATAGTATGTGATGGATGTGGTTTTGATTATCATACAGTCATTCAAGAGGTTTGCGGACAGGAAATTTTGCTGAAAATTTTGGATAAGCAAAAGAACCTGTGTGAGCCTGAAGTGAAGGTAACCCTTTATCAATGTGTGCCCAAGGGGTCAAAAATGGACGAGGTGGTGCAAAAGTGCACCGAGCTTGGCGTGAGTGCCATTGTTCCTTTTTTGAGTCATCGCACCGTGGTAAAGGATGACAAGGAGGGCTTTGCCAAAAAAACCGTTCGCTGGCAAAAAACGGTGGACGAATCGGTAAAGCAATGTATGAGAGGAATGATTCCTCGGGTTTCTCCCGTCCTTTCTTTTTCGGAAATGCTTGAGCGGGCAAAACAGCATACCCTTTGTCTGATGCCTTATGAAAACTGCCGTACCACCGATTTGAAAACTGCTTTGCAGCAAGCCGGAGATTGCCTTGATGTAGGAATTATCATCGGCTCAGAGGGCGGATTTGAAGAATCGGAAGTAGAACAGGCAGAAAACCTGGGCATTGTTCCCGTTACGTTAGGCAGACGGATTCTGCGAACGGAAACGGCAGGCGCTGCAGTGCTTGGATGCGTGATGTATCAACTGGATCAAATGAAATAATAATATTCAAAGGAGTGTCAAAAAAATGACAAAACAAGAACAAGAAAGAAGCATTAACAGAATTCTCATTACCATGGCAATTGCTTTTGGTGCATTGGTGGGCATGTATTATTTATATGCTCTGGTAAGACCTGCTAACGACCCGGTATTCTGGGCATTGTGTGGTTTGTTTGTGGTAGCAGCAGTTGTAATGGCTGTCCTTTCCTCAAAGAAGAGCAAGTCCGTTGGCTTCAGCTTTGCCGAAGGTTACAAAAAGGATTTGAAAGCAAAATTTAAGGCAAATTTTGGTATTTTCTTCTTAGTATGTGCGATTCTGTGTGCCGTATGCGCCCTGACTCCCAACCTGAAAACCACCATGGTTATCATTGCTTGGGCAATCGGTGTTTATACCGTAGCTTTGATTATCGTTTCTTCTATTCTGCAGAAGGTTGCCGAAAGCAAGGTAAAGAAACAGAAAATCAGCAAAAAAGCAGCACAGAAGAATGCCAAGAAAGCATTGAGAAATTCTTAATATACAAGAAAGAGAGAATGTAAGTAATGAAAAGACTCTTTATCGGATTGTTGGTAGGCTGTTTTTTAATAAGTGGTTTGACCGCTTGTAAAAAAATAAAGCCGGGAGCAGATGTAACCGATTCAACTGAACCGGAGGTAACCGCTGAAGTACATTATGATCTCAATCCCACTAACTTTAATGCAGAAAATTATGAGGCATTAAAAAATATTATTTTGACGCAAGGAACAAAATCAGAAATCAATGAGGATTATTATATGAGCTATGACATGGAATCTAATATGTCATTCTCTGTAAAGCATGTGTCTGCAACAGATGAGATTGCTTTCTTTTTAAACTTTGATCTTACGAACACAACAACAATGATTGTTGTCTGCAAAGACGGAAATCCTCGTTTAACCAGATCAGAAAAAACATTTGATGATGAAGAATGTTTTATTTTTGCAGAATTTCAAGAACCTGATCAACCTTATGTGGAAATAGAAAATCAATATGATGATGCTTTAAAAGAATCCATGGGAGAATTGGTAAACAGCGAATTGAGATTGATGAATTCATGTTTACAGTTACTGACAAATATGTCTTTTTCTGATTTTGGAATCTATTTTGAAGAATAAATAGAATCTTAGGGAGCACCAAGAAAAAGGAAGAGATATTTTGTCAAAATGAATTGCAGACAGTACGGCTATCCGCAAGTGTTCATTTTGGCAAAAAGCAAGCAACCGCCTGGAAAATTCAATATTTTCCAGGCGGTTTTTACGGTTTTATTATAGATGAAACATCCATAATTCAATCTCTT